>JAYVRW010000094.1:0-6939 GCA_043775925.1 Blastocatellia bacterium | reverse complement strand
TTGGCCCCCAACCTCCGGCGCGGGCAACTTCGCCATGTTCATCTACACCGTAGGCAATTGAACCAGTTCCGGCAATGACGACTACACCTGGCTTTCCGGCGGTCGCGCCTGCGAGCGCGATCCGCGCATCGGTCACGAGCTCAAACTCAAGTTGTGGCACAGCAGCTTTAATCGCGTCGTACATTTTTTGGTGATTGTCAGGATGCGAAACTCCGGCGAGTCCGATGCAGGCTCCGGCAATTTGCGCGATGGAAATCCCGGCTTTCAGACAAGCTTCTGTCACGGCTGTTTTGACGGACGCGGCAGCGGATTCAAGACCGACACGATGAAAGTTCGCGGCAGCAGAGCGACCTTCACCCACTAAATAATTTTCCAGTTCAATCGCAGGATCAAGCGGAGCGTAATACATCTTCGCCCGTGTATTCGTCCCACCACCATCCACACCTAACCAATAATGCGAGGCATCTTTTGACTTCGCTAAATCTCTGACGACCGAATCTACGACTTCGGCGAGGTGGAGCATAATTTTCAATATTCCTTCAATTGTGATCATCGCACTTCACTTCAAAATCTATCTTTTCCCACTGAAACGAAGCACGAGCCGTGTTGTTGTACCGGGGGAATTTATAGTATAAGCTTCACCCTCATCATAAATAAAATTAAAAGTTCTAATGATAATGATAAATATTTTTTGTGATGGAATTTCGTCAATTAAAAACTTTTCTGGCCATTGCTGAGACTTGCAATTTCACCCGCGCCGCCGAACGTGTTCATTTGACGCAGGCCGCCGTTAGTTCGCAAATTAAAGCGCTGGAAGCCGAAGCCGAAGTGCCGCTCTTCACCCGCACGAATAAAAAAGTTCTCTTAACTGAAGCCGGAGAATCGCTCGTTCGACACGCACAGAAATTGTTGCGAGCGCACGATGAAGCCCTGCTCGCGCTCAAGGAGTTAAGCGAAGCAGAAAAAGGTAAGCTCCGCATTGGAAACGCTTCAACCGTTGCCAGCAATGAGTATCTTCCGGCTATCCTCGCGGAGCTAAAACGCAAATACCCGAAAGCGCAATGCACTGTACGACATGCTACCAGCGCTGAAATCGTCACTCAGATTTTGCAAGGGGAACTTGATGTCGGAATCGTTTCATTGCCTGTTGAAGCCGCCAACATTCACGCCGAAGTTTTGCAACGGGATCGTTTGGTCGCCATTATGCAACCCGGTCATCGTTTCGCGCATCAACGTCATGTCTCCCCGCAACAACTTGCCAGCGAACCATTGATTCTTGGTGAGCAGGGCGGCAACACACGCCGCCTGATAGATTTATTTTTTGAAAAATCCGGTGTGAAGCCCGATGTCATTATGGAACTCGGTAGCATGATTTCAATTAAACGAATGGTCGAAGCGGGGTTAGGTGTCAGCATTATTCCCCGTTCATCAGCGCGTGAAGAAATTAAGGAAGGCCGCCTGGTCGTGCTTCCGGTGCGAGGATTTAAAGATAATTGGGAGCTGGGAATCGTGGCGGTCAAAAGCGAGCATGTTCCGCCCCTGCAAAGAGCCTTCAAAAAACTTTGCGAAAAACACTTTAATTGAGGACAATCATACTTGTTGCGCCCTCTTAAAAATTACCAGAGGTTTTAGGATGAAAAATAAATTACGTTCTCTGCTTTGCTTATTATGTGCGATTACTTTTAGCTTGCCGTCCATTACGGTCCTGGCCCAACAACAACGTCCGAGACGCGCCACCGGTGCGGTTGAATTACTCCCCTCCGGCGTTCGTATCCTGCCGCGTGGGCACGTGTTGGTTCTACGTCTTGAAACGCCTCTGGATTCAGGAAAAAATCGCCCTGGAGATCGTTTTTATGCTCGTCTTGATGACGTGCTTACCGATGAAGAAAACCGGATGGTAATCCCCGCTAATACTTTATTTGTAGGACATGTAGCGGATGTCGCTCCCGCCCAGATGCGTCGGCGTTCAGGTGTGATTGAAATTGTTTTCGATAAAATGCTGACCGCCGATGGACGGGAGTTGTCCATCAAAGGAATTCTGACCAGCGCCGACAACAACGAACGTAAGCGTTTAAAAATTGATGATGAAGGCGTGATCGAAGGCGGAGGTCGAACCAAAAGAAATACTGCCTTTATTGGAGGTGGAGCCGCTTCTGGCGCAGTCATCGGAGCCATTGTTGGCGGGGCCGCGCTGGGGGCAGGTGTGGGAGCCGCCGCTGGATTGATTGCCGTGCTCCTCTCGAAAGGCAAGGAAGCGATAGTCGAACCCGGAACCAAAGTCGGACTGGAACTACTTGAGCCGTTTGATGTCACCCGACGCGGGAATCTTTCAACCTCAACCACTACTCAACCAAGTAGCCCGGTAAATAATAAGCCTTCAACTCCTGTCTATACTCCCCCCCCAACTCCGAATAATCCGACCAGTGAGTTGCCACCGCAAACTTTTGAATCGCAACTCTTGAAAGTCAGTTTTGTGCAGGCAGAGCGCGTCTCAGGTGGGTCAATTCTGGTTGTCGCCACAGCCGAGACGACCTCCAGCGGGTGGCAGGTCAAAACTGAAAATCAGGTTAATCGCGATACTTTAGAGGTCACGATCAAAGGCACTCCGCCGATGGGCAGATCGTCAAAAGTAGCATCGCATCCAACTGTTACCACTACGGTAGAAGACCCAAGCCGCTCTATTCGCCGCGTCATTATTCACGGTTTAGGTGGAGATCGAACCGTAAATCTGCCGCCGCCAGCCAGACGTTGAAGTCATGAAAATTTACGATATTACCGTTCCTTTTTCTACAAACCTGCCAGTATATCCGGGTGATCCAGCGGTGCAGATCAATCAAGTCTCAAGCCTTGAAAGCGGAGACATCTGCACCGTTTCACATTTGAGTTTCAGTTCGCATACAGGCACGCACGTAGACCCGCCATCGCATTTCGTAGCGGGTGCGATGACATTAGATCAGCTTCCACTTGAAGTCCTGATGGGCAAAGCGCGCGTCGTTGATACCGGAGAAATCCCCGCCATTGATCGCCCTACAATTGAGTTGGCAAATTTGACTGGAGTGGAGCGAGTCCTGTTCAAAACACGGAATTCACAGACGTGGAAAGGAAAAGCGTATTCCAAATTCGATGAGGAATTTGTCTACCTCGAAACGGGTGCCGCTCAGCTTTTGGTCGAAATGGGAATTAAACTGGTAGGGATTGATTATCTCTCAATTGAGAAATTCAATTTTGTCGAACCGACTACGCACTGGGCTTTGCTGCGTAATAACGTCGTGATTATCGAGGGATTAGACTTGAGTGAAGTTGAAGAAGGCGAGTATGAATTAATCTGCTTACCAATGAAAATTAAAGGCGGAGATGGTGGACCGGCGCGCGTAATTTTGCGTGAGCTACCCGGCAAATGATTCCGAATGAGTACTCAGTAAATTTTCCACTGAGACAGATCGGATCATCAAATTATCCAACGCGAGGCTCAGCTCTCGCTGAAAATCACCGCAAACGGTTTGCAAATCCAGCGTCACATTTTTATCTAAAATATTACGGTAAAGCGTCATCGCTCCGATGATCTCGGTGGCGTTTTCCAGTGGAAGACGCAATGACCAGACCCGATCCGAAGCCACTAAATCATTCAAGTTACTAATTCCCGGTGTCAGGGCTAAACTGATTTCACAATTATTGGCGAGCACTTCATACCAGCCGTTTTTCTCAGCGCTGCTCTTGATAAATGATTTCGTTTCCTGATCCAGTTGATGCCTGATCTCAAGCTGTATCCCATCTAAAGAGTAGTGTTCGCTAAATTCGCCCAACACCGCAAAGAAATGTTCCGGTGTTTTCGTTCTTTTGAACTCAGTATTGAGCTGCCGTAAGTTAATATTGGCTGCCATCTCGCGACGACGACGCGCGACGCCCTGACGAATCTTATTGCCAAGTTCTTCAAATTCAGGATAGCGAAGTCGTTGCACTCCGAAGACGACCAGAACTCCTAAAACACAATAAATCAAAGAAGCAAATGACCGTCGTGGGCTGAGCAGGAGAATTCCGAACAGGCAGAAAACGCCACAGACGCCGTACAACAGAATCGCCACTTGTCGAACTGATAATCCGTGTTCCAATAAGCGATGGTGGATGTGACCGCGATCACTTTGCATCAATGGTTTCCCCCCCACAAATCTTCGAATCAATGAGAGGAAAATTTCGACGACCGGTAATCCAAATGAAACCAACGGAATCGCAACGGCTAAAGTCGTAGTGCCTTTTTGTGAGCCTAACATTGAAAGTGTCGCCACGAGAAAACCTAAGGTTAAGCTCCCCGAATCCCCCAGAAAAATAGAGGCCGGATGAAAGTTGTAATAGAGAAATCCAATGACTGTTCCAAGCAAAATTACCGCGAGGAGACCAACTTCAAAGCTTCCGACCGCAACTGAAGCAATCAGAATCGAGAGTAGGGCAAACGCCGAAATTCCTGATGCCAAACCATCAATTCCATCTACCAGATTAAAGGCATTGGTGATACCAACAATCCAACCAGCCGTTAATCCAAAGCTCAACCACAAAGGTAAGGCATAGTTCTCACCTAAAAACGGGAGTGAAATCAGTTCAATCCCAAAGCCTGAATATTGCAGTACAATCGCCGCTAAAATCTGGATAGAAATTTTCAAGGCGGCATTCGCACCTCTTAAATCATCATAAACTCCCAGCAAAAAGATAATGGTCGTGGCTGCAATAATCGAGACATACCATTGAGGGTGTTCGTTAAAGCGCGTCCCCAAATCATTCCGCAAAAATGGGACGAGTGCTAACGTCATTAGGAAAGCCGCATAGATGGCGACGCCGCCCATTCTTGGCGTAGGTTTAGTATGAACCCGACGTTTATCATCGGGCAGGTCTACCGCTCCCAAAGCCATTGCCAGCCATCCAGCCAGTGGCGTCAGTAATAAAGTAGAAATTAGTGAAATGAGGAACAAGAAAACATAAGAGCGCATAAAACGATTGCTCCGCTAAAGTAGCTCGTCCTGAATCAAGCCGACATCAATGATTGATAAACTTTCATTGTTTGCTGAATGACAGTTTCCTGCGTAAATTTTTCCAAGGCCAACTGCCTTCCATTTGATCCAAGCTGTTGACGCAGTTCAGCATCTTGCATCAATTTTTGCAAGGCGTCAGCCAACGCCATCGCATCCTTTGCCGGAACTAAAAAACCATTCCACCCGTCACGGACAATCTCACGACAGCCTGGCACGTCGGTCGTCACGATGGGACGCCCAGCCGCTGCCGCTTCAATCAACGAAAGCGGCAAGCCTTCACGATACGAAGGTAAACACACAATCTGACACTGCGCCAGGAGTGGTGCGACATCGGATTGATGTCCGATCCATTCGATTAAGCCTTCCGCCTGCCATTCATTAATTTCCTGCTCAGTAATCGCCGTTGGATTTCCGGGGTCAAGCATTCCGGCTAAAAGAACACGAAAAGTATATCCACGTTGTTTCAAAATACGGCTGGCCTCGACTAATTCGACGATTCCCTTATCCTTGAGCATCCGTGCTGTCAGCAGGACTGTTACCACACCTTCAGGTTCTGGCGCAGGAGAAAACTGCTGTGTATTCACTCCGGCTCCTGCAATCAAAACTGTCTGATTTTTCCTGACGATTTTTCGTTGTAGAAAAGCGTTTCGATCATCCTCATTTTGAAAAATCGTCACGTTATGACCTTTTAAGAAAAATCTGAAGACCACGGCTAAAACGCTTCGGATCACACGTTCTTTCCATCCGCTGGCGATAAATAAATAGCCTAACCCGGTGATGGCGTTCACGGTCGGAATTCGAGTTATTTTCGCTGCAATCGAGCCGTATAAAACCACCCGTAACGTCACCTGATGAACGATGTCAGGACGAACCCTGCGATGAAGCGAAATAATATCGGCGATAGTTTTAAGCTCCGTCCACGGCGTTGCGTTCAGGCGTTGTAATTTCAGTGGATGAAAAATAAATCCCTCGGCCTTGATCCGTTCAACGTATTCGCCGGGCAACGTCGCAATGGTCACTTCGTAACCAGCATCGCGTGCCGCTTGTGCCAGATGCAAACGGTGCGTCCAGAAATACCAATCGTTAGGTATCAGATAAATTATGCGGGGCTTGGAGTCAGGCAAGGTCGGAGGCTGGCTGGCTACATTCATTGTCATTCTTTAGCGCTGTTCTTCTGCCAGCCACGCTTGAAACATTAAAATAGGCCACAGGTAATATTGCCAGTTTCTTTGTCCTGACAAATGCTCAGCCCAGGCTTCACGCACCATGTGAACATTGAAGAAGCCTGCTTCAATTAATCGCTTTTCATTAATAAGCTCTTCGGCCCAATCGCGCAAATCTCCACGCAGCCAGGTCTCAATCGGCACAGCAAAGCCTGTTTTCGGGCGTTCAATCAATTCCCGTGGGACGTGTTTATAAAGCAATTGACGCAGAATCCATTTGCCTTTGCCGCCGCGAATTTTCATGGAGAGCGGCAGGCTCCAGGCAAACTCAATCACCCGATGATCTAAAAACGGGACTCTGGTTTCAAGGCTGACACCCATCGCAGCCCGATCTACCTTGACTAAAATGTCATCCGGCAAATATGTCACAAAATCCAGATACATCATTCGTTGTTCGAGTTCTGGCAAATCAGCCCAGCGCGTACTGTCCGTCAGGATCGTTTCTTCTTCATGAGAATTGAGGATCAATTCTTCAGGGTTTTTCCAACTCGAAATTAAATTCCGATACACTTCTTCAGGCTGCTTCACCGTCAGAACCGTAGCCAGTTTATGCAATTTATCGCCAGGAATACTGTAACGAAGTTTAGGGGGAATCATCCAGCTAAAACCATCAAAAGTGCGATTCCAGGTTTCTGGAGAAACTGTTCTGATGCCATCAGCAAAGGCTTGACGCATGCCACCGGGTATCCATCCCA
>JAYVRW010000093.1:0-7005 GCA_043775925.1 Blastocatellia bacterium | reverse complement strand
TCGCACTTTAGCGTGTGTCTTCATCACGCTAAAGTGCGAACTCTTAACGCCTGATTATTGCCTACTGCGTGAAACCGGATCACGTCTGGTTGTCGGGTTTACGTCCCTGCTCCGCCCCTGTGCGGCACGATCTGTCGGGAAGACTTCGAGGATTGGATACCAGACGCCTTCTTTGGCAAAGGGTACATATTCAAAGCCACGCCCAAATGGATCATCAGTGCGCACCGTAAAATAATTAATGCCCAACGCCGAATAAATCGTCGCCGCAATATCTTCGTACTGCGTCGGACGACCTTGTGACCAGCCAGGGTCTTGCACTGCGCTCCCGGAAAAATTTGTTGTACCGATCACTTTTCCGCCTTGAACTCCCCCGCCAGTCATCACAGCGAAATGCTGGAAGTAATGATCGCGCCCGGCCTGCGCAGTCGGAGCGTTCACAGTTCGACCGAATTCTCCCATGACAACAATCAGGGTTTCATCCAATAAAGTCCCACCATTGAGTCCTGGTTGAGCGGCTAAATCAGTCATGAGATTTGATAACCCATCATCCAAACCCGTCGCCATTCCGTGCAAGCGAGTCGGATCAGTTTTGTCGTAAATGTCGTCGTGATGATCCCAGTTTCCAAAGTTAATTTGCACGTAGCGCGTGCCTTGATTCGACTTTACGAGATTACGTGCCACGATGCAGGAATTTCCGAATCCGGTATTTCCAAAGCGCGTCTGGTCATCGGCAGTGTATTTAAAAACAGCATCAACCTCGGCGTTGTACATCATCTCTTTCGAGCGCGTATAAAAAGATGCCATGGTCGAAACGTCATCACCCAACGGAGAATTTGTTCGTAATCTTGAATCTACGGATTGCAAAATGCTATATCGCTTATCAAACGTAGTTTGCCCATCAGCGTTGGATAAATTACCGAGTCCGGTCGCACTGGCAGTAATGTCAAAAGGAGAGTACAACCCATTAAAATAGCCGGAACCAA
Source organism: Blastocatellia bacterium (assembly GCA_043775925.1). Taxonomy (GTDB): domain Bacteria; phylum Acidobacteriota; class Blastocatellia; order RBC074; family RBC074; genus JAFDVL01. The sequence continues at coordinate 6,022 of JAYVRW010000093.1, read as the reverse complement.
CGATTCCTCCCCCTGTATTCAGCGAAACGAAAACCGGCAATTTTTGTGTAGCGGTTCGTTGTGATTCGAATTCACTGGCGACGACGCTGCCGATATTCGGAGCGACTTTTCCCAGCGCAGAACTTGGGCTGCGCGCAATCTGCGCCCAGGTTTGTTGCAGTGGATGCACCAATGCTGGCGCTCTTAAATTGCGAATCACCGCCAGGCGATTGATTTGCTCGGCCAGCTTCGGCATCAATCCCTGGGGGAACAAATAACCGTTATAAGTGGTCGGGTTAAAATCTGCGGGAGTCCACGAACCGACTTTTAAGTCGAACGTATCAACGCTGCTTGGAGCGCCTGTCAGCAACACGAAAATGCAATTTCGCGCAGAGGCTTTCAGATGCAAATCGGCGGCAGCTTGGGCCTCAGACTTGAATAAAGTCGGAACGAGAAAGCTTCCGGTGATTCCAGCTCCCGCTAATTTGAAAAACGTCCGCCGCCCCAGATCAGGCCCGCGCAGCAACATGTTCGCTGAACGCTCAGGAGCGCAAACTTCACAAAGATGTCCGTATTGATGATGATTTGTCATTGATGTTCACCTTAAAAATGTGCCACTTAATAATTGAAAAGAAAATCCATTTTATTCAGGACTGTCCATTGAATCGCTTCCGCTGCTTGCTGTTTGGTCATCGTCGTGAAGGTCGAATTCAATGCATTGATTTCGTCACTGGTTGGATTGCGCGAGAGCGTATTCAAATATAATTGCGTGATGATTTCCTGATTCGTGATGCCTGATGTCGCCAGAAGTTTGGCGACCACTGAACCAGCATTCGCATTGTGAATTCTGGTCATCACAAACGAGTTATTCATAAGATTCAGCGATTGCAGGATTGATGGTTCTGAGGAACGCGGCTTCACGTCACGATCTCCACGCACAAAAGAATTCAGGAAGGAAACAGCGTTCCCGGCTCCGTTGCGCGGCTCTAACGTATCAGGCAATTGCATCGCCCAATTCACCGTAAAAGTATTGACGCCAAGTGTATCTTTAAGCTGATACGTGACGCCGATGCTCGTAGCTTTCATGATCGCGTCGTGAACCTCTTCAGCATCAAGCCGTCTGGCATATTTGCGAGCGTAGTAAGGAATCATCGAGAGATTCCAACTGCCGGGATACTGCGCCGAAAGCTGATAAATATTAGATTTGGCAATCGTTGCAATCAGCTTTTGTAAATTATAATTATTCGCAATGAAATCATTCGTTAACGCTTCCAGCAAGTCAGCATTCGCGGGCTGCAAGCTCCAACCATTCGGCAGTTGGACGCTCTTATCAAGGCGCGCCGGATCAAAAGTATTGGACGGTGAGACCAGTGCTTCGACCATCATTTTTTCCCAGATGTAATTGACAGCAGCGCGAGCAAATTGTTTGTCGGCGATGATGATTCGCGCCAAAGCGACACGGCGGGATTCTCCGGTATTTGGCGCTTGTCCGGTTAAGACGTATTTCGGAGCGACAGTCGAGACACCATTCACGGGAACCCGATCCGTTCGGTTGCCCGAATTCGTATTGAGCGAATACTCGCCAGTGGTCTTTTCCGTAATTATGTATTTGTAGTAATTCGGCGTGGTTGAAATCACCGTCCGCGCCATATTAGCGCGAGCAAAAAATGCGGCTAATCCCCACGCATCCATTCTTGTTTTTTGCGATCCCCACAAATTCACATTGTCGAGATGACCCGCACCATTATGACAATATAAGCAGTCAAAAGAATTGATGCCTAAAAACATGCTGGCAGTATTGACGGCACGACCGTCCATCGAATCCTGCGCCGGCCCCATCGAAATAAATCCACCGACAATGTGATTCGTTTCCCCATTCACAAAATTATCACCGTTGGCGGTAATCATTTCCGTGGCAATCTGCGCATAACTTTTGTTCGTCTGAACTGAACTTTTGATGTAATTATAAAAGGCATCACGCGCTCCGCTGTAGCGGGCAATCTGCACCGAACGGTAATTATTCCTGAACAAATCGCCAAAAAACATCGTCCATTTATCCACGTATTCTGGTGAGCCAATCAGCGAATCAACCAATGCATCGCGCTTATTCGCAGACGTATTCGCCAGAAAGCTGGTGACATCACTTGCCGCCGGAATTCGCCCTGTCAAATCAAGGTAAGCGCGACGAATAAATTCTTCATCGGTACAAATCGGCGCGGACTGAATGCTGTCGGCTCCCATTTTATCGAAGAGAATTGTGTCAATGTAGTTTTTTCGCGGGATGTTCTGCGGAGCGATGAGCGCCAGCCCGCTGTCGCCATTCGCTTCCGGCGTGTAGCGTTGGATCGTCTGCGCCAATTCTTCACGATGCCGCATCATGGCATCTTTGGGACGCTCAGGATTTTGCAGGAATACACAATCCTCCCGCGAAGTTCTCCGCGTTCCGCTTACGTCCTGCGCTTCATTGGAAGCGGCAAAAACACCGTATTCATTAATAGCAAAGGCTATCAAAGTGACGGAAAAGACCGAACAAATCATCAATTTGAAATTTCGTGGATTTCTCAGCGAAAGTATATTTCCAAGAACTTTTGAAAGGCGCATAAATAGCTCCTGCGTGTTGTGAACCTAATCGCTTAACAACTATTTGGGTTAAAATTGATTTCCAAAGATTTTACCGATACTACAGGGATGAAACTAAGAGTTACTGCCAGCGAGAAAAGTCTAAAAAAATTTAATTCTGAAATTTCTTTTCGATCTTACCAATCTCTTCCATAATTTCGTCAAGCTCAACGTCTGTATTAAAAAAGTGTGGCCCGATTCTGATCCCTGCCTGCGGTCGAAAATCTACGATAAAATTTCGGGCTTCCAACTCCCGCACTATTTCCTGTGCGTGAGCAACGTCAATAATTACTGAGCCTCCACGCTGCTCTGAAGGCAAAGGAGAATTTACTTTCCAGCCTGACTCTAAAGCTTTTTCGATCAACCATGAAGTTTGTCGAATGGATTGTTCGCGGATTCTTTCGACGCCGATTTCATTAATTAAATCGTAGCCCGCCGAAGCCGCATACAACGCCGGAATCGGCGGAGTTCCCTGCAAAAATCGGCTTGTATCATCTGCGTATTCAAGCTCTGGATCAAATGCAAACGGAGATTTATGCGCCGCCCATCCCGTAATTTTCGGCTCAAGTTTTCCAACTAAATCTGGATTGACGTACAGCCATCCTGCCCCCGGCCCACCGCATAACCATTTCACCGAACCACCCGTAGCGAAATCTACGCCCAATTCCGTCACATCCAGCGGAACTGTTCCCGCCGATTGATAGGCATCCAAAACAACCAACGCGCCGACCGAATGCGCTTTGTCAATAATCGGTTTCACGTCCTGAATATAAGCACTTCGGAATAATACATGAGAAATCGGGACGAGCAAAGTCTGTTCATCAATCGCGTCAATCATCCGCTGTGTATCAATCGTAATTCCATCATCACTTAGAACGCGAATGATTTCGATTCCGGCTTCCTTCGCGTGAGCGTCGTAGACGTGCATAACCGAAGGAAAATTCAAAGCTTCGTAAATGATTTTTCGGCGGCAGGTGCGAGGCAGATCAAAGCACGAAAGAATAATCGCCTGCGCGATGGAAACATTCTGGTGCATCGTCACCGAGCCGGATTTCGCTCCGATGATGGAGGCAATTTTATTGCCAACCGTGATTGGCATTTCCCACCAACCTTCACCCCAGGCTCTGACTCCGCGTGTCGCCCACGTGTCGGCGTATTCCAGCATCCGTATGCGAGCGGTTAGCGGCATCGCTCCGAGCGAATGATTAATCAAGTACACTGATTGCGATAGGATTGGAAATTGTTCGCGATATGATAGTAATTCAGGCATAATTATTTTCACTAGAAGCGACTATAAAGTATAGTTAACCGTAGGGTAATAATAATTGAAATAAGCTTGCTATGATAACAAAAACAATATCCCTTTTCCTACTAATTCTAATGCTCGGTGGAATCGCCTATGCACAGAAAAACAAAAGAATACCCAATGAAAAACTGACAATGAAAACGGCACGACTCCACATTGACGGCTTCATGAAAAGTAAAAGTGGCGCGGTCTGAATGGCTTGACCGGAAACGGTCAAACAAGCCCTGGAAGGGCTTGACGCTGTCACAAAAATCGAAATGCTACTAGACCGAGACGAGTTCCTCGTAACCTATAATCCTGCTAAAGCTGATACGAAGCTGTTGGTCACAACAGTTAAGAAATCTGGCTATACGGCACGGGTCGTTTCTGGCAAAAATAAATCATCTGCAACGATGATGACGGCTTTGCCACGAGGATTCTCCTTACTAGACGAAGCACTGGTAAAAGCAAAAGCTGAAAACAAACCAATCGTTCTCGACTTAAACGCTGAATGGTGCGCTCCGTGTCGCAAACTGGAACGACTTACATTTCCAGACCCGAAAGTAAAGCCCCTACTGGAACAGACTGTCTTTCTCAGAATTGACACTGACAAATATCCTGACATTGCTCAACGGTTGGGCGTCGAGGGTTTGCCAGACATCCGGTTTGTCTTGCCTGACGGAACAATCATCCGACAATTACGGAGTTTCCAAGATGCAGAATCGTTTGCGGTCGAGCTAGAACAATTACTACGGAAAGTAACAGGCAAATAAGGAACTGAAAATGTCAGAAGAAAATTGTATTTTTTGTAAAATCTCAACCGGAGAAATCCCTGCCAATAAAATTTATGAGGACGAGCAGGCTTTGGCTTTTTATGATCTGACGCCGCAGGCTCCGATTCATGTGCTGGTTATTCCGCGTGAACATCTCGACTCTCTGAATGATGCTGGAAAAAGCGATGAAGCATTATTAGGGCACTTGCTACGATTAGTTCCTAAAATTGCAAATCAATTGGGGATTGCTGAGAACGGATTCCGCACGGTGATTAATACCGGCGTGGATGGTGGTCAAAGCGTCTCGCACCTGCATCTTCATTTGCTGGGAGGCAGATCGCTGAACTGGCCTCCGGGCTAAAGTGATTTTTTTTAGACAGGATTGACAAGATTTATGCAGGATTTACAGGCTTGGCAAGTACAAAAGGTTTTCATCTTTTTGGTATCAAGTTCATCTTGTAAAAAATCATGTCAATCCTGTCTAAAAATTCCCCATGTAAATTAATATCGTAAAATCGCCGCCCGTCCGATCTTCCCTAACACTCTGCCAATTTTCTTGCCCTTCGGCTTCTCTTCTGACCCAAAATAACTGGTTTCCGGTTTACCTAAATCTTCATCGCCTTTTTTCTCTTTGAGGTAACGCTGAAACAGAGCCTTTACCGTATTCGGATTATTCGCTACATCCAAAAAGGCTTCGCGCAGGTCGCTGTACGAAGCAAAACGGAACCGATAATCTTTGCTGTATTGTTTTAAGACGCCAAAAAATTGCTCATCACCCAACTCTTTCCGCAGCGCATGAAAAAGCATTGCTCCCTTCGCCTGCACAATCGCTGAAAATTGCAGTAAGCTCCGAAAATCTTTCGCCGGTTTTGCCGCTTCCGTATCCAGACCGCCGAGCGAACGATAGACCTGATACGCCGATTTTAATTGGCGATTAATGGCTTGTTCGCCGATTTCTTTGCCGTAAGCAGCCTCGTAATAATACGTCGCCGCAAAGCTTGAAAGCGCCTCATCCATAAATGGCGTTTTCTGAGAATCGCTCCCCACAATATTGCCCCACCATTGAAACGCGATGCTCTGCGCCGTCGTGAATTCCAGCGCATTTTTCACGACATCGGATTGTTGCCGAATCATCCCCGGCAAGCGCGCCGCTTCAGGCGAATCAAAATCTACGCAATACGCCTGCGCGATGGCGACCAAGCCGGGAAATTCAATCCCACCGAATCCGGCTGGGAGCGGCAATTCGACAATATTCAGTTGCGGGTATGGATATTCGCCAAAAGCGGAATTATAGCTTTCGACCGAACGCGCCGCGATTTTAGCGATTTTAGCGCCGACCACTTCGTCGCCGGAAACGTGATGAACG
>JAYVRW010000092.1:0-7023 GCA_043775925.1 Blastocatellia bacterium | reverse complement strand
CGCCCCATTTATCGTGGCTTTGCGCCATATAAATCTGATTTTCAAAGGCGACGATTTTATCCATCTCCTCTTTGGGCAACGCACCCTGACGCCCTTCCTGATGGTCTTTATAGGCGCCGAACGCCTGCTGTCGGAGCGTCAAATGCCGCGCATCCGCCATCATATTCATACTGGCTGGCTGGCCCGTTTCAGGATCAGTCGCCATCAACGTTCCCGTCTTGATATTGAAAACATCATCCGGTGATAGAACGTATTTCATGTTCGCCAACGGACGCGGACGACGAAACACTGAAACCGTTGGATTCACACCCATCAGCCCGTAGGTTTCATCACGATTCACGCCCGTTGGATCGCGCACCACTTCAATGGTGAATTCCGGCTTAATGGTTTTTCCGTCATGATCTTTCGGAGGCCATTGCAGCCCGATGCGAAACAGTCCGCGATTAAGCAACAACGAATGCGAACTCTCCAGGCCTTGCGGCAGCTTGGGATTATTGGAACCGTCTACCGCTGCAAAAATCGGGTCTTCGCCTTTGGTGACACGCCAACGTTCACGCAAAGCATCTACCGAAACGCTCATGCCGCTGGCGGGTTGATGACAGGTCACACAGCCGCGTGGATTAATGCCAAGCGCCTCAAAAAATGGATGCCCCTTCATGTCAATCGAGCCAGCAGTATTCAAAATCCCAACCTTACCATTAGAATTTTCGAGATTCATCTCGGCGGGAAGAATCCCACCGGCACCCGCTTCAATCCAGAATTTGCTGAACGAAGGCGGCGACTCCTGAAATCCTGCCGTGCTGTTAGTGAACAGCACGAGCGCAATGGTGATACTGATGAAGGTGAAGCGAAATTTATTTCGTTGCTGTTGGTTCATAGGATCAATCAATTTTCTTCTTAAAGATTTTCCAGTTCGCATCGCGGCACAGCCCACAATCCGCGCCCTTAAACATCTTCGCAGCGTTCTTATCACCCTTGAGCCGCCAGTTTAAATACGCGACGGCGACCTTGCCAAATTCGCCGCCGTTGGCTTCTCGATACATGCCGGAATGTCCGACGCCATTACGCCACGCAAACAGTACGGGAAGATTATTGATGCGCTCGAAATCGTCTTTGCCGTTGTTATGCGCAATATCGCTGGGATCACCGTTGAAGTAGGCGATAGGCGAATGGAGATTGACCAGCGCTTCTTTGCTAACATTTTCCATCCCCGGATTCGGCGTCGGTAATAATCCACTATTCCACGAAATCGTCATCGTAATGCGCGGATCGGCAGAAGCTTTAATGGCTTGCACACCGCCGCAGGATTGCCCCATCGCGCCAATATTTTTTGTGTCCAATCGTCCGAAATACGGACTGCCTTGACGCGAGTTTTCCTTGATCGCCCAATTGATCGCGTCAATCAATTGCGAAGCCGTCGTCGCCGGCGGCCCGGCAGGAGGACGCGGCGCAGGCGCGGTTTCTCCGGGTTTAGGCGGCGCAGCGGGTTGCGGTGCGGCTTCCATTTCTTTGGGGCCGATTGAACCAATCGCAATCACCAGATAACCGTGCGAAGCAATCTCAGTCAAAAATTGTCGAAAGCGATTACCAACATTGACGCAAGCGCCGTTGCCCCACGCAATGATGGGAAGTTTTTTGCCGCCCATCGCTGCGAGTTTGGCAGGTCGGTAAGTAGTATGTGTCGGCAGGCCTGGATCAACTTCCATAATCGCCTTGTACGCACCAGTACCAAACGGCGTCTCAGGTGTGACATACGGCAATGTGGGCGTCTGCCCGACAACCCAAATGTTACACAAAATTATAAGGAACGCCCGATACATAGTCATCATTGGTTTTCTCCGAAAGAGTGATGCTACCTCAATCACCTTAAAAGATAAGCGATCTCTCACTCTACAAGAATGCAGAATGAAGAGTGAATTGTCTGACTGATTGAATTATCTGGACTAAACCCAAAGTAAAACCAAAAATGATTCTACTAGAAAATTAATTTTTCAGGTGTCAGGTTCGAATTGGGATAAGTGATTTTTTTGCAATATAGTACGCTGCACCAGCAACTAATCTACGCAATATAATCTTACTACAGAAGAGCTGACAAAGGCAAAAGGCCATAATGTGGCAGTGAGAATGACTGATACGTTATGGCCAATATGGATAGTATTATGACAATTTTTTAGAATGCCGTTGCGATCTTTGGAAGTAACGATCCGGTGGTTACCAGCTGCTTGATGGAAATTGAGTGATAACTATTTCTGTTTGGAAAAACACGAAAACCCCAATTATTATGCCTACTTCGCACTCTTAATCTTCGTCTCACCCGCCGCCTGTGCCGGATTTGCTTTCGCAGTGTAGCCCTGTCGTGTTCTCACGATGTAACGGCGATTTTCTTTCTGCGCAACATCTACTAAAATTTTTCGATACGTACCGTCTTTTTTATCGTTGGTTGGCGAGTAGCTCACCACGTACTGCGAACGTAAATCCTTGGCAATCTGCGCCATCACGGCGGGAATTTCCCGTGCGTCTTTGGGGAAAAAAGCACGTCCGCCGGAATCTTCCGCGAGCTTAATTAACAGGTCTTTCGCTTTCTTCGCACCTGATCTGCCGAAAACTCCTGAAGGTTCGTCAGTCTCGTCCAGAATGCCTACCAGATAAAGCTGTACGTCGTCTTCCTGAATGACTTTGGAAACTTCTTTTTCTTTGACCGCGCTGTTCTTCTCGACACCATCGGTAATAATGACTAAAGCTTTTTTGCGCTGCTTCCCTTTTTCCTGCGCATAATCAGCCGTCGCAATAATTGCATCCAGCAACGCCGTTCCGCCGCCCGTATACAAATCGTTCAAACCATCTTCGAGTTCACGTTTGTCGCGGGTGAAGTCACGGACAAGTTCAGCTTCGGCTTTAAATTGCGAAAGAAATGCTTCGTCATCGGACTTCATTTGCTTGATTAAACCAAGCGCGGAATCAGAAACAGTCTGCAATTTCGTCCGCATGCTGCCTGAAGTATCAATGACAATACCTAAGCTCAACGGGACATCAGTCCGGCGGGCGCTGATAATCTCCTGCTTGATCTTATCTTCAAAAATCGTAAAATCAGCTTCCTTCAGAGTTTCAATTGGTCTGCCCGTTTGATCAAAAACAGCTACGTCCAACAAGACTTCATCGGTGTCAATCCCCAACACAAAGCCTTTTTCCTGTTGGTTGTCAGCTTCAGCACCTTGTCGTTGCGGTTCTTTTTTCTTCGGCGGGTCTTGCTTCGCCGGAGGTTGAATTTCCGTCGGAGGTTTTGGTTGCGGCTTGGTTTGCTGGCTCAACGCTGGTCGGACAACTCTTGAATTTAATGGATTATACCAAATTTGCGGGCGCTGATGCCCCTGCGCAAACAATGATGAAACGATGATAGAAGCTGTAATTGTGATGACTGTGAAAGATTTCAGATTGGGGCGCATTAAAATCACCTGTCCTTGGTTGCTGGTATAAGGGGTTGAAACTACAACTTTTATTATACACCTTCTACCCCGTCTGCAAATTCTCTTCAACGAATAATATAACATTAGCCTATAATGCGTGATAGATGAATGATAGAAAGGTTGCAAATATGAGAAGCACAGAAAACAAGTTCGATGTCGTACTCCTGAACGGAACCGTCGTCACCATGAATGCCGATTTCGAAGTTCTTGCCCAGGCTGCCGTCGCCATCAAAGACGAACGCATCGCGCTAGTCTGCCAGGTGAAAGATTTACCGGAAGGATGGACGGCGCGGCAAACCATTGACGCGACGGATGCCGTCATTATTCCCGGCTTAATCAATGCCCATACCCACGTCCCGCATTCGTTGCTGCGTGGTGTCGGTGATGGATTACCGCTGGAACGCTGGCTGAGTGAAGCCATTTTCCCCATCGAAAAAGCCTGCGTAGACGAAGATTTTGTCAAAGTCGGCGCACGCCTTTCGATCATTGAAATGCTGCTCGGCGGCACAACTACCTTTGCCGATATGTTCTTTTACGAAGGAGCCATTGCGCACGAAGCGGAAACGCTGGGGATTCGTGCCGTCCTCGGTGAAACCGTGATGGACTTCCCGACACCTGACGCTCCCGATGGCGTCAAACAAGGCTTGGCGAATGCCGAAAAATTTATTGATGAATGGAAAGGACACGACCGCATCACGCCAGCCGTAGCCCCGCATGCGCCGTACACCTGCTCGCCGGAAACGATTCGGGCTTCGCGTGATCTAGCTTTAAAAACCGATTCTCCAGTCTTGATTCATCTGTCAGAAACCAAAGGCGAAGTAGATCAAATTCTGAAGCAATACGGCGCTACGCCGATTCATTACGTCGCTCGTGAAGGACTTTTTGACGCCAAAGTTTTAGCCGCCCATGTCGTGCATCCGCAATCAGGAGAACTTTCCCTGATGCTCGAAAAAAATGCCGGCATCGCGCATTGTCCACGTTCCAATATGCACCTCGCTTCGGGCGCAGCACCGATCCGCAGGATGATGGATAAAAATATGCGGCTGGCTCTCGGAACCGACGGAGCCGCTTCCTGTCCGACTACAAATTTATTTGAAGAAATGGCAACGGCAGCAAGATTAGCCAAACTTCATCACGAACGCGCTGATGTCGTCTCCGCCCGCGAGGTCTTCGCCATGGCGACCATCGGCGGAGCCAGTGCCATCGGCAAAGAAGATGAATTAGGTTCCATCGAAGTTGGGAAATTAGCCGATATTGTGATCGTAGATACAGGTTCAGGAACATTGGAACATTTACCGATCTACGACATTTACGCGCATCTGGTGTATTCCACCGCCGAGGCCCGCGACACCATCATTGGCGGCATGCTCGTCGTCCGCGATAAGCGCGTATTGACGATTGACTGGCAAAGATTACGCAAACAAGTGAGAGAACAATCAGAAAGAATCCTGCGGGTCGGGCGATAAATCAGGCGTTCAGAGTTCAAGCTTTAGCTTGTTTTTTACGCCCTACAGGGCGGGCAGAAGCAAGCTAAAGCTTGAACTCTGAACGCTTTCTTCAGTCATCAGAGAAAATGCATGGAAATCAATCACTGCGTCATCACCATCAAACAAACAATCTTTGCACGCGGAGGTCGTGCCGCTGATCTCGCACGGAGCGGCGATGCCACTGCCCAGCGTCTGATTAAAGCTGATGCCGAACAACAAAGAACTCTCGCCACTGTCCGCCAGACACTCAACCAATTAAAAATAAATTTCACTGAAATTTCCGCGACAGATTTTTCCGCCGCTGAAAAAAAGCTCATTAATAAAGCCGATCTGGTCATCAGCGTGGGAGGCGATGGCACGGCCCTGGGGACTTCGCATTATATAACTAATGGCGCACTCCTCGGCGTCAATTCCGCGCCCGGAGACAGCATCGGACATTTCTGCCACGCCAATCGAAGCGACTTCAAAACTAAATTTTCTCAGATCATTTCTGACCATTGGAAGCCATCAGCCATCGCCCGGCTCAGCGTCGAACTCGAGGGGAAAATGTTACCGGAACTCGCTTTGAATGATGTGTTGATTGCACACGATTGTCCGGCTGCGACCACACGCTACATTATTCAACGCGGCGCTCAACAGGAAGAACATCGCAGCTCCGGCATTTGGGTTTCCGCTCCGGCTGGTTCAACGGCGGGCATCAAATCGGCGGGTGGAAAAATCATGAAGTTGAATTCCAGGCGAATACAATTTTACGTGAGAGAATTGTACCGCGAACCGAACCGCGAATATGCCATTACCCGGGGATTTCTCGAAGCCGGAGAAATCCTGACCGTCGCCTCAAAAATGCAGTCAGCGCATTTGTATATTGACGGAGCGCGGACTGCTTACAAATTTCTATTTGGCGTAAGAGTAAATCTTCAAGTAGCAGATTGCCCATTGCGGCTTTTCCTCTGACTGGAGCGCAGGCGTCCCCGCTTGCAAACGTCGCGTGAGCGGGGTAAAAAAGTACACAGGGATAGATTCTCAGAAAATATATGACGCTACGCTTGGAGCCGACGCTTGCGCTCCAGTCAGATTTTCTACAATTCAGGTGATTCTTCACGGAGGCTGTCAATGTTTTCTCACCACGATTCCGCTACTCTTACATCGCAATTTAATCTTTTCATCGGAGTCTTTTTTGTCATTCTTTTTTCTACCGCTTCAGTCTTCGCTGGAACGACGAATGTTTTCGACCTGCAACCCGCAACCGCCATCGGAGGCTCGCCTTCCAGCCTGTTGATGGAAACGACGTTCATCAATGTGCCTTCAGGAGCAAGACTTTCGGTTCATTTATTAAAAGGTCAGCAGGTCGTCGCTACCAGCAAATTGCAATTCATGGCGGCGTATCAAAGCTCATCATTTCTGCCCACGCAAATTGCGCAATTCTATTCTTCGGGCAGCCCAACTCCCGGCGAACCAATTCCAGGCACACAGTTGACGCCAGGCATCATCAACTTAACGGAACTCGCGGCGAATCCAGAGCAATTTCAATTGCTCTGGTCATTGAGCGCTGGTGAAATTTATCCGCCCGGACAGGCGCTGGTCACCGGAGGGTCGCAGCCCATTAATTTTACGAGACTGCGTCCGGTCGCGCTGGCCGCCAATCGTCAGAGCGATCAAAAACCCGGTTCCGTTCTTTTTTATCATCGCTACACTTCTTCGCTCAGCAATCCCAACGCCAAAGATACGACCATCAGCCTCACCAATACTTCGTTGACCGACGCGACGAAAGCGCGATTATTTTTTGTGAATGGACAGGATTGTCAGACGTTCGATGTTGCCGTTTGTTTGAATCCGCAACAGACGACGACTTTCAAAATGAGCGAGTATGACCCCGGCACAACCGGCTACGTCGTCGCCGTTGCGATTGATAGCGACGGCAAACCGACACAATTTAACTGGCTGATTGGCAATGCCCACATTCGTCAAATCAGTCCGCTAAGCAATCAAAGTTACGATACAATTCTGAGCGCCACCGCCGTATCCAAACGCTCCGCAACAATTCCTGTCACGAACAATAAAGCGGAAATGGC
>JAYVRW010000091.1:0-7043 GCA_043775925.1 Blastocatellia bacterium | reverse complement strand
GCTTGTCGCTGATTTTGTTTACGCTGGATGAAACGACATATTCGCGTGAACTCGCGCCGATTGCCGGGCATTACCCGGCGGTCAAGCTCGGCCCGCCGTGGTGGTTTCACGATAGCTGGAACGGCATGAAACGCTTCCGCGATCAGGTGATGGAAACCGCAGGCGTTTACAATACAACGGGCTTTAATGATGATACGCGGGCTTTCCCTTCGATTCCGGCGCGGCACGATTTGGCGCGGAGGTCGGACGCGAACTGGATCGCAAATTTAGTGGTACGCGGCGTGATTGATATGGAAGACGCCGAAGAAATGATCCACGATCTGGCGTATCGGTTAGCGAAGAAGGCGTATAAGTTTGAGTAAGACAGCTTGTTCATGAGCTTAGCTCCAGAGGAGCGGAATATTTGTAGCCATAAATTTTCAAGCTCCGTAGGGGCGACTGCCGCTCCTACGGAGCTTGGAATTTCGGGTGATATGGGAGCTATAAATATTCCGCTCCTCTGGAGCTAATTTTCTAAGCACAGAATCAATCACCAAGCCCCATCAACGAAATAAGAGAAGTATGCATTACAAACTCCTGGCATTAATTCTAAGTTTGAATTTCCTGACGACTCCGATGCAGCTTTTGGCGTGTGCGATTGCCACGCCAACTACAGCGGATGGAAAAGTTAGAAATCCCTTCAATGTAGATGTGGAGCAGGCGGTTATTATCTGGGATGAAAAATCAAAGACAGAACATTTTATTCGTAGCGCTGAATTTTCAGGCGAAGGCAAGGATTTAGGCTTTTTGGTTCCAACGCCATCCGTACCGGAATTAAGCGAAACGTCTAACGAATTTTCTTATTTGCGTGACTATACGAAAGCCGAGCGAATTAAAAAGCGCGTCTTCGATGGCTTCGATTTTACGCCGTTAACTTCCAGTTTTTTATTTGGTAGCTCGGATGGCACACCAACTGCATCAACAGACGCGACAGGTTCAGCCCCAAGATCCGCCGTTCGCGTCCTCGATAAAAAAACTGTGGGAGGTTATGACGCCGTAGTTCTTGAAGCCGATAGCGCAGCAGCGCTCGGAGCGTGGCTCAAAAAACATAACTACGCTTCGACGCCGGAGCTGACGGATTGGCTGGCGAATTACATCAAAGCCCATTGGAAAATTACGGCTTTCAAAATTAATAACGATGAAGGGACACGTTCGACTTCGTTAGGCGCGGTGCGGATGTCATTCAAAACTGACAAGCCATTTTATCCGTACCGTGAGCCGAAAATGGAAACGCCTGCCGAAAAACAATCGCGCATTTTATGGGTCTGGTTTGTGGGCAATCAGAGAATGAAAGCGACGATTGGCGAGGGAGGGAACTGGCCTGCAAAAATGGATTGGTCAAAGACGATTTCGGCTGAACAGCGCCAGCAAATTGCCAGCAGTTATAAATTATCAGTTGAGCAAATTCCTAACCGCTTGACTGAATTTATTGATGAATCTTCGCCGCGCCCTGCCACGGATGAATTATATTTTTCAGCCACGGCGGATCAATCCATCGTGAAACCTGCGCCGATTGTGGACGAAGACAACTGGCAATTGCCGATGCCGTTAGATGTTCTGGCATTGTTGATTTTGACGCCTTTTGTATGGAACTTTTTCAGAAGGCGGAAACAAAAAATGGCAATGTAATTGAGGCGCTAAAATCTGGAACCAGCAATTCTTCCCAGCCAGACTGCACCGAGTCCGATGAGCAATTGCAAGACAATATTCAGCGCCGCAAATCCGCTTTCGTGCTGACGCCAGAGGTTGATCGTTTCATTGCCAAATGAAGAATAGGTCGTGAAGCCACCGAGCATTCCAATAAAAATAAAGGCGCGAGTTTCGGCGGAAAATATTTCACGTGACTCTCCGATTTGCGAAAGCAAGCCAATCACAAAACATCCCAGGACGTTGACGGTCAAAGTTCCGACAGGGAAGCGGCTCTGCGAAGCTTCCTGCACAAAATTACTCAATAAATATCGGGCTACGGAGCCGAGGAAGCCACCCGCACCAACCAGCAAAAGTTTGATCATATTTTCAGGATTCAATTATTTTTGCAGCTTTCGTCCAAAAAAATCTGATGCGGCAGTGAAGGCTGCCAGCCAGTTTTTATGCAAAAGAAATCCGTGAATTTCATCAGGGAAAATTAATTGCTCGACCTCGACTTTGCGCGTGCGTAAAGCTCTGACCAGCGTCACCGTTTCGCTGAAACTCACATTGCGATCATCGTCGCCGTGAATCACCAGCACAGGCGAACGCCAGCCATCCACCGAAGACATCGGCGATGAATCAAACGCTAATTTTGATTCTTTGGGATAATCCAGCGGATTGTAACCTGGGACAAAAGTTTTGATGCCAACGTTCCAATCGTGGACGCCGTGAATGTCTACGCCGGCGGCAAACAAATCTGAAGCGCGGGAGAGTCCAAGCGCCGTCAAATATCCGCCATACGATCCGCCATAAACACCCATTCGTTTACCGTCTACGTCACTGCGACCCCGTAAATACAGCCCCGCGCCCATCACATCATTAAATTCGCTGGCTCCCGATGCGCCATAATTTAAGGCTTCACGAAAATCCAAACCGTAGCCGATGCCGCTGCGATAATTCACGGACAGCACGACAAATCCGCGACTCGCTAAATACTGATTCATCGCATACGTGTTGTGGTAATAATCGCGGTAATGCCAACCGAGCAACATTTGTCGCCGCGAACCACCGTGAAAGAAAATCGCCGCCGGATGTTTTTCGTTGCCCCTATTTTTCGGCAAAAATAATTGCGCGTGAATTTTCAGGCCATCGGCTGCATCAATGATCACGGCTTGCGGCTCGACTAAATCCTGCGCTGGAAAATCAGCCGGAGCATTCGTCACGGCCCGAATTTCATTGCCGATTTTGATTGCCACGTGCGCAGGTTGTCGCGCATCCGAAGCTAAAAACGCAATCGCTTTTCCGTCGCTGGTGGCGGTCGGATTCCATTCGATTCCTGTGCCGGAAGTCAGCGCTTGTGGATTGCTGCCGCTGGTCTTCACGCGCCACAAATGACGCCGATCAATGTCGTCCTGGTTTGAATTGAAAATGATTTCGCGCTGGTCAGGACTGAGCGTTGCGAATTCAACTTCAAATGCTCCCGGAGTCAATAAAATCGGACTTCCACCGCTGGTTGCGACAGCATATAAATGACTCCAGCCATCGCGCTCCCACGGAAAGATGATGCGATTATCGGCACTCCATAATAATTGATTTTCGGCGACGATGGCGTGCAACGCGCTGCCACGCCCTTCGTCTGCACACCAAATGGTTTTGCTTTGTCCCGAAGCGCAATCCACCACAATAATTGACCACGGTTCGGCGGTGCGTTCCGGCGTGAACAAAATTTTCATGCCAGTGGTTGGCTGACGAATAAACGCGATGCGCGAACCATCCGGCGACCAAACTGGATTAGAATCTTCGTCTACGCTGGGGGCAGGAAAGCGCACGGATTTTCCTGCCACATCATAAACGCCAATGAAATTGTGATCGCCACGATTGCTGACGAAGGCGAGTTTTGTGCCATCCGGCGACCAGCGCAAAGACGAAGCCGCGCCCCGTGCCTGCAATAATTGTTTTGCTTCTTTGGTGTCATTGAGCATCGCTGAAAAAATTTGTCCGCGCCGCAGGAAAGCCACTACATCACCACGCGGAGAAATTGCCGGAGCATTGCCAGCGCCAATTTTGACAGGCTCGCCGCCATCTATTGCAATGCGCCACACCGCTTGTTCCACGCCGGATGGGTTGCTAGTCGGGTTCGGAATTTCACCGTTGCGATTCGCCGCGCCACCGCGCACGTACACAATCGTTTTCGCATCGGCTGACCAGGTGATGGAGGTTAATTGTTGTCCGTCGTCCTGATTATATTTGGTCAATTGTCGGGCGTGATAATCAGGCGCAGCGGCGACAAATAAATTGCACCTCCCACGTTCCGTTTGAATCCACGCAATTTTATTCCCTGTCGGCGCAGCCAGAATTTCGGCAGGGAAGGGCGCAGTCAGCAATTTTTCAAGCGTTACTGACTGTGCATTAGCTGTGACCCCGAAAAATAATACGAGAGATATTAATAGCCTTGTCATTTTATTCCTCTTTTTACTTACTTGTCACTGTCCATTTGCATTGGGGCGGCATTTTAGCCAGTTCACAAACAATGGCGTGGCGATCTACAACTTGTACCTGTTGTCGAAGTTTTATTTGGGCGTTGTTACGTTCGACAGCCAAAGGGTAAAGCTTGGAAGGTCTTTGTGGTTGTTCGAGATGTAGTACTATGCGCATGCGTTTCTTCGCCGCCGCCATTTTTACAAAATTGTGAACGTCAACTTCTTCTTTTCGTTGTGCAAGATATAGACTTGCTAATGTGTCGCGCACTTTGCTCGCAATTTCCAGAAACAGATCGCCTACTTTGGTTCGCCGATGAATACGATAATCTTTTAATTCAATCAACCATAACTCGTCATTGCCACCAATCTCGCAAGCCACAAAATCAACAGCTTTACTTTCAGCTAATTTCTGAAAATGTTTTTGATAGAAAGTCGTTTCATGATATTTTATCGCTTGCCAATTGTTCGGGAACTCGAAGATAAGTTTGCCTTCTGTCATTTTAAGCATTGTTCTGCGCTCCAGGCTAAGCTTCATTAATTACAATTTCATCGTAACGGTGTGACTGCTCAATCTCAGCATCCAATGCCGTAATTGGCTCAACCTCTTCGATAGAATTACCCGCTTGCACTGTCACACCATTTTCATCCGCTGCTAAAGCAAAGAAACGAGCAAAGTTTTCTTGCAAAAGTGGTGAAGCGGCTTTTAGTTGAATATCAAGTTCTTTGAGCAAAAATAGACTATGCGTGGCGATGATAACTTGTGTTCCCTGTTGTGCAATCTTGACTAATATTTCTGCTAACTTGGCAATCAATAAAGGATTGAGATTCGTCTCCGGTTCATCCCAATACAAGGTCGCCTTATCCATCAAACTTCCATTGGCAATTAGATACGCCACGCTCGCCAGCTTTCGCATTCCTTCTGCGACTAACGGCATTTCCATATTGCCCTCGCCGGGCAAGCGCAGAATGAATCGTCCATTTTCATTTCGCACTGTTCCGCCAAGAATAGTTTCCAATGGTTTTAGCAACTCCTTCGTTTTCTCATAGCGCGCACCACGAAGCAGCGGTCGCTCTAAAGCCAGGCATAAGTCATAATATGTTTCATCCATTTCAATGTGGTAGTCACGATATAAACTGGCAAAGCCAGGATACATTGAGATGACTTCTTTGGTCGGGAAAAAGATGGCTGGTGCTGCCCCGGAATAGATTTTGAGTTTACCGAGGCTCACTTCGCTTTTACTGTTGGTTGCAAATGAAAACGACATTTGTACCTTAGCTTGATTACGAAAACTGATTTTGATTTCGGCACGGCTACGCCCTTGCCCACGTCGTGCTAAACGACCAAGACTGTCTGGTCGAAACGTCTTGATAAGTTTATCCGCAATTCTTTTTTGAAGTTCCTGTTTAGTGTCTGCGCCATTAGTTCCTTTGCCCAGTGAATGACCGATCCAGGCACAGGCATAGCCAAGTTTTAGTAGATGGCTTTTCCCTAAACCATTTGCCCCAATAATGACATTTATTCCTGGAGCGAAATCGAACTGAGCCGCTGAGAACACTGTAAAGTTTTTTACCGAAAGCGATTCGAGCATTATTAATATTGAGTTCCTTCAATTGATTTTATTTTGAATAGTACTGCACGTCACTTCATCGGCTCAAGTACCAATGTATTTTTCGCTTCCGCTTCGATTTTTGTGCGTGAATACAACAACGGAAAATATTTCCCATTCGCCCACAGCGGCAATAAATCATTGTAATGCGGGCTGCCGACCTGGCCTGATTGTCCGGGCGTATTCGTGCCGACAGAATTATCCCAATTGCTGACATCTAAAATTTCGCGGAACGATGCGCCGCCCGTTTGTTTGAAATTTGGCCCGCCTGTCGCATTTGGTGTATTCCCATCGCCGCCGCGTTCCAGCGCAGGCAAATCAAACAATGCTTTCGTCGCGGCATCCTGCGAAAGCGCGTGCGTGAACGGCGTCGAATGTAATTGTCCCCAGCGCCAGTTGGCAGAATCGTTGCCTAATTTTTGTTTCGTCTCCGTGACTGCCTGATCCAGGGTAGTGATTAAAATTCTGTCGCGCACGGCACGCGAACTGTCACCAAACCAGCGTGGCGAAGCGTATTGCAAAGCTTCAATTGTTTTCTCAAGGGAAATTCTTGTGGCAAATGAAGACCAGTATTTTTCGGGAACGTTCGGTTTGAAAACGGCTGGGGTTAATTTTGGCAACCACATTTCATACAACGCCGCCGCTGCTGAATCTTTGCTCAGTACGCAATCCCAATTTGTTAACAGGGAAACAAACGGCAATAAATCGCTCGGCACGTTTTGCGCTTCGGCTAAAATTTTTGTGAGCTCACGCGCGGGCAGCGAAGTTTCGTCGTGTTGCAATTTTTGAAAATCTGCAATCGTGAATTTATTTTTCGCGGATGACAACACTTCATCAATGCGGTGAAAACGAAACGGCGCAGCCCATTCATAACCGAGTTCATATTTGTAATCTTTCGGCATGATGTTGTGATTCGCGGTCGCTACATAATGATTGGCGGGATTGTATTTCTGCGGCAATTTGGTGATAGGTAAGAAGCCCTGCCACTCATATTTTCCGCTCGCTCCCGGCACGGGCAATAATCCGTTCCAGCCTTTACGAATCGGCGTTTGCGCCGCTGCCATCCATCCGATATTTCCGTCTACGTCAGCGTACACAAAATTCAACGAAGGAATTTTCCACCGTTTGAGCGCGGCGTAAAATTGCTGCCAGTTTTGCGCGCGATCCATTGAGAGCGAGGCGAGATAACCTGCGGAACCTGGCTCCTGCCCAATCCAGCGCAAAGCAAAGGCGCGATGCTTTTCTTTATCTTCATAAATCACGGGGCCGTGCTGTGTGAATTTCAAAT
>JAYVRW010000090.1:0-7089 GCA_043775925.1 Blastocatellia bacterium | reverse complement strand
CAACAAAGCATCGTGACGATGGTCGAGCGCAAAACGAAACTACTCGGAATGAGGAAACTTGCTCACAAAACCGGGAGCCTGACGCGCGACGCGATCTGTACACAATTGCAACATCCGGTGGTACAGACAATCACGAGCGACAATGGCAAAGAATTTTCTGAGCACGCAGAGATCGCAAAAAAATTGCCAGCGGATTTTTTTTTTGCCATCCGTATGCCTCGTGGGAGCGCGGCGTCAATGAAAATACGAACGGCTTAGTTCGCCAGTACTTTCCGAAACACACCGAGTTCGCTACCATTACCGAGATGGACCTTCAAACGGCGCAAGAGAAACTCAATCACCGTCCCCGCAAGACGCTCGGCTATCGCACGCCTCACGAGGTCTATTTCAAAGAACTGGAACTATTATCCAAAGTTGCACTTATTACTTGAATCTAAGATTCCCCATACCCTCTCTTTTTTGAAATTGCTTTTATGAAAACACCAAAAGCCCTGACGATTCTGCTTCTCTTGATCTGGCTTTCTCCCACCCTCGCGCAAAAGAAATCCCTGCCTGAAGTCTCCGCTTTGCCTGAACAAAAAGGGATGCCCGATCCGTTAGTAATGTTCGATGGAACTCCCGTGAAAACCAAAGACCAATGGATCAATCAACGCCGTCCTGAATTAAAAGGCTTGTTCCAAAATTATATGTATGGCTACTTGCCGGACGCTCCCAAAGTTAAAGCGAAAGTCACGAAAACGTACAAAGATTTTCTGGGTGGCAAAGCGACAATGCGCGAAGTTACGATTGACCTGGGCATCGCCGCAGCCCCTAAAATCAATGTAATGGTAATTACGTCAAATAAAGCTTCAAAACCTTCACCGACAATTTTAGGGATAAATTTTTGTGGAAACCATACTGTAGTCAACGATCCTCGCGTGACGATGAATACGAATTGGATTCCAGTTAGCAACTGTTTCGGGATCGAAGATAATCACGCCACTGCCGCCTCTCGCGGAAAGGGGATTGATAAGGATTGGGGGGTTGAAGCGGCAATAGATCGTGGCTATGCCGTCGCCACTTTTTACAGCGGCGATATTGTTCCCGACAAGCCGGATTTCACGCAGGGAGTTTTCCCCTCTTTCAAATCGGCACAAGCAGCCAAAGATTCCTCATGGGGAGCCGTCGCAGCCTGGGCGTGGGGCTTTCAGCGCGTGATGGATTTTTTAGTGAAAGACAAAGCCATAGACAAAACCCGAATTGCGGCCTTCGGTCATTCGCGCCTGGGCAAAGCGGCGATGTTTGCAGCGGCAATGGATGAACGAATTGCGATAGTCTTTCCACATCAAGCCGGAATGGGAGGCACTTCGCCCAATCGTGGAACTGCGGGCGAATCGGTGAAGGCAATCAATGACCGCTTTCCGCATTGGTTCAATGATAATTTCAAAAAATTCAATGACGACAAATCACATCTTCCGTTCGATCAACATTGCCTCGTAGCGTTGATGGCTCCGCGCCCCGTGATGTTTTCCTGCGCCGTAGACGATGCGTGGTCGAATCCGCCGGGACAATTTGAAATGCTGCAAGCGGCGGATAAAGTCTACAAATTGTTAGGTGTCGAAGGATTGAATGCGACCGCGATGCCTGAACCCGGCAATGCAGTGAATAGCCGCCTCGGATATTTTTATCGTAACGGCAAGCATTCCACGACGGGCGAGGATTGGAAAGCATTTTTAGATTTTGCTGATAAACATCTGAAGTAGTATCAGTACGCGAGCGTGAGCGAGTGCGTTTTAGCAAATTAAATCTTTGGCTTTTGAATTTTTTGCGAACCTCTATACACGTCATATCGTAACGAGCTAGATAAGCAGATTGTAAATAAAATTTATCAAGCCAACAATAGTTCATCGTGAGCAGCGACCACTGCAAGGTAAGGTCACTCGCTCACGCCCGCTACTGATTAGGAGGTCACATGCGAAAGCTCAACTATCTGTTCGTATCACTCATCACAATTCTATTCTTCTCACAAACATTCGCTCAATCCACGAATACGCCCAAAGTCGAATTTGAAAAATATACGTTGCCGAATGGCTTGCAAGTCATCCTGCACGTAGATCGCAAATTGCCTGTCGTTCACGTCAACGAATGGGTTCACGTTGGCTCGAAGAACGAAAAAATCGGGCGGACAGGCTTTGCACATTTGTTTGAGCACATGATGTTTCAAGGCTCGAAAAATGCGGCAGGCGAATATTTTTCGTATGTCGAAAAAGCAGGCGCGAATTTATTTGAAGGGGGCGTGAACGGGACTACGGACTGGGATCGCACGAATTATTTTGCCACAGTTCCGTCCAGTAATCTGGAAAATATTCTCTGGCTTGAATCAGATCGGCTCGCTACCTTGACGGATGTGCTGACGAAGAAAAATCTCGACAATCAGCGCGATGTCGTCAAAAACGAACGGCGGCAGAGTCTGGAAAATCAACCTTATGGGCGTTGGATCAAATTGGTGATGGAAAATCTTCATCCGTATCGCCACCCTTATGCAAATGATGTAATCGGTTCGCATGAAGATTTGACCGCAGCGAGTGAGGACGATGTCAAAGAATTTTTCAAGACCTACTACACGCCGAATAACATGACGCTCGCCTTAGTGGGTGATTTCGAGGTAGTCGAAGCCAGGCGCTTAATCGAAAAATATTTTGGCACGCTTCCGGCGGGGCCTGCGCTGGATCGTCCGGCGAAAGATTTGGTGAAACTCAACGGCGAAAAAATTATCGAAGTCAGCGAACGCGTGCCGCAGGATCGCACGTACATGGCGTGGGTGTCGCCAGCATTTTTTGCTGAAGGTGAAGCCGACATGGATTTGCTGAATTCGATTCTTACGGATGGTTTGTCATCGCGTTTGACTAAGGCATTAGTGTACGACAAACAACTTTGCGGCAATGTCACATCGTTTCCGATTGCACTGGAAAACACTGGCGTCTTCGTCGTGCAACCGACTGCGCGCCCCGGTGTAGCGCTGGAGCAAATCGAACAAATCATTACCGAAGAAATTGCAAAATTAGCCAAAGACGGCCCGACCGATGCTGAGGTCAATCGCGCCAAAGCAAAATGGGAATTTGGTTATGTTTCGGGATTGGAACGGATCGGCGGTTTTGGTGGCAAAGCAGATCGCATCAATCAATACAATACTTTCCTCGGCACGCCGGATAAATTTGAAGCGGATGTCGCACGGCATCGCAACGCGACCAAAGCGAGTTTGCAAGCGACAGCAGCAAAATGGCTGGATACGCGCAATCGTTTGTTGGTACGGTTCCGTACTGAAAAATCAGGTCGTGAATCTGCCATTGCACTGGATCGTGCAAAGATTCCGGCACTTGGCGCAGACCGCACCTTTAATGTTCCAGCCGTGAAATCTGCCAAGCTCGAAAATGGTTTGGAAGTCTTTGTGGCCGAACGCAATGATTTGCCGAAAGTTTCTGTCGTACTTGCTTCGCGGACTGGGAGCGTCAATGATCCGACCGGCAAAGAAGGCTTGGCGAGTATGACGCCGCTGGTGATGCGGCGCGGCACCAAGTCCAGACAATCGCTGGAAATCGAAAATGCGATGGGTGACTTAGGGACAGATATTTTCGGTTCAGGCAACTTTGAGAATTCTTCGCTGGGTCTTGAAGTCCTCAAGCAAAATCTTGGATCAGCCATGACAATTTTTTCTGATGTTGTGCGCAATCCTTCGTTTCCGGCGGAAGAAATTGATCGGGATAAAAAACGCCGGATTGATGCGTTAGCGCAGGAAGCACAAGACCCAAATTCCATCGCCAGTGTAGTCGGTCAAGGCTTGGCGTTTGGTTTCAATCATCCTTATGGACGACCTGTGCGCGGACGCAAGGCGACGATTGAAAATCTCACCCGCGAAGATTTTGCGCAGTACCATAGTCAATTTTGGAAACCCGGCAGCTCAGTGCTGGTCTTCGCCGGACAAATTTCACTCGACGAGGCAGTCGCGTTAGCCAAACAAAATTTTGGTAGTTGGGCAAGCGGAGCCGCTCCCATCAAGGCGATTCCTGCACCCGCTCCCGTTGGCGCTGGCAAGGTGTATTTGATTGATCGGCAGGATGCCGCGCAAACTACCGTCTCGCAAATCCTGCCTGCACCGGGCAGTAAATCGGATGAATATTTTGCGTTGAAATTGGCTGATGCGATTTGGGGTGGAGGCTTCGGCACGCGCCTGAATCTAAATTTGCGTGAAGATAAAGGGTATTCTTACGGCGTGTTTTCGTCTCCTGATTTGTTTTCCAAAGCCGGAGCATGGCGCGCTGGAGGTGGCGTGCAAACTAACAAGACCAAAGAATCAGTGGTCGAATTCGTCAAGGAGTTAAAAGGCATTGCTGGCGAAAAACCACTCACTGATAAAGAGTTGGAAAATGCCAAAGCTAATCGCGTCCGTGGCTACGCGCAATCCTTTGAAACGTTGGGAGGTATTACCGGAAAGATTGTTGGCTTATGGTTGGATGAATTGCCGCTGACACGCTTGCAGGGCGAACCGGAACAACTCACCAAAGCTTCACTCGCGTCGGTGAATGCTATCGCCCAAAAATATGCCAAGCCCGGTGGCGCAACGTTATTGCTCGTCGGTGATCTATCAAAAATCGAAGCCGGCATCCGCGAATTGAATTTAGGAGAAATTGTAGTTTTGGATGCAGAAGGAAAACCGGTGAAGAAGTAAATTACTACGCGAACCTCAGCGAGCGCCTTATTTTTTGTAAGGCGCTCGCTTACTTTTTGGTGGTGGTTTTCTGACACCATGCGTTACAATGCACCTGCCCTCAAAGCCAATATCTTCAGTTTCCCGCTGGTGCAGGAGTGTTTTCGCATGCGTCTTTCTTGTTTCTCAAAGCCTCTGATTTTCTTCATTGTTTTTGCCCTTATTGTTCCTTATCCACTGTCAGCGCAAAAGAAATTACCTGCTCGTCAATCAGCCAAACGCGCTGCATTGTGCGGGCTTAAAACAGAAATTCCGATTCGGCTCTCATAGATTTTCAATTAACACAGGCTCCACTTCATCTGCTAATTCAAACCCGAACACCCGCGAATAAAAATAAAATTCTCCATCCAGCGCACGCTTGATATTCGTGGATTGGCGGAAGCCGTGACCTTCTTCGGCGAACGTGACATACGCCACTGGCAAACCTTTTTTGCGCAACGCTTCGACCATCATTTCGGCCTGGTTGGGCGGGACGATTTTGTCTTCTAAGCCTTGAAAGAAAATGACGGGCGCGTTCAATTTGTCGGTGTGATGAATCGGGGAGCGTTCGTTGTAGAGCTGCTTCGGGACAAGTCCGAAGGTGTAGCGCGATTCAAATTTGTGCGTGTCTTCGTCGAGGGCTTGCAGGTCGCTGACGCCGTAGTGACTGGCTCCGGCGGAAAATACATCTCGAAATGTCAGTGCGGCTAACGTCGTGTATCCGCCTGCGCTTCCGCCTGTAATACACAAACGTTTCGGATCAGCGAGACCTTGTTCGACCAAATATTTTGCGCCGTTGACGCAATCGTCTACATCAACTACGCCCCAGTTGTTGCGCAGGCGTTCGCGGTATTCGCGCCCGTAGCCGGTGCTGCCGCCGTAATTCACATCCAGCACGGCAAAGCCACGCGAAGTCCAGTACTGATGACCGAGGCTGAAAATCGGATAGGTTTGCGAAGTCGGGCCACCGTGAATTTCTACGATGAGTGGTGGCAATTCGCCCGTCGGCGCGGTGAAATCTTTGTTGGTGGGCGGATAGTAAAAGGCGTGAGCGGTGGTGGCGGGGCGGTGGTCGGGGGACGGTGCTCGGTGATCGGTGGTTGGGAATTCGATAGCTTGCGGGACGGAAATATACTCCGCCTTGATTGATAAATCTGTTGATTTTCGGAGTGTCGTAAATTGCCGTGAGGCTAAATCGAATTCAATGACGGCGGTAGATTCTGTTGCTGAAGCCGCGATGAAATATGCTTTCGTTTTTGTAGCGCGGACGCTGGAAATCATCGTGTACGGCGTGGCGATTTTTTCTAATTGTTTCGTTTCAGTATCTAAAATCCCTAGCTTGAAAAATCCTTTTTCGATGTAGGCGCAGATGATGTTCGTCTCATCAATAAAGGCGTATTGCGATTGACGAAAGACCCAATGCGGGACTGCGAATTCTGCCTCCATTGGGCAAAGAGCTTCGGTGTTGCCTTCGCGGTGACGATATAAATTCCACCAGCCTGTACGATCTGATACAAAATGCAAAATGCCATTCGGAGAATCTTCAGGCTGACAAATAGATTCGTGTTCAGCGCCAGCAATTGGGTAAGGTGAGAAATATTTTCCTTCTTCCAGAATTTGCGAATAGAGAGTTGTTTCATCCCATGGCATATTAGGGTGATTCCAGGTTAGCCACGACCGATTTTCTCCATCAGGGCTGAGTCGTGGAGATGAGAAAAAATCTTCGCCCTCATCTAAAATCGTAATATTTGTAGTTTCGTCGAGGTCAATTTTTACAATTTTGTTTTTGGCTTCTTGCTGCATATCACTGTGATCTTCACAAACACAAATTAATGAATTGTTATATGAATCAATTATGATGTCAGCGAAGCGAAGAGTCAGATTTTCCGTGACTGCGCGTGGTGGTTCATTACCGATGATTTGATAAATTTGTTGGTCGGAGAAATTTACGAAATAAACAATGCCATCCTTAACTGTATAACTTCCACCGCCGTATTCATGAACACGTGTGCGAGCATTGGATTCTTCAGGAATCGCATCCGTAATTTTCCCATCCGGCGTTCGACGGACAATCACGTTACGCCCTTTTTCTGCGGCTCGTCCTTCGATCCAGTACACGTCTTCGCCGTCGAGTTGAATTTCGCTGAGGCGGATTGATCCGGCTACGATTAAGTCAGATGTGATGGGAGATTTCCACGAACCAAAAGATTTTGTTTGTGTCATAAGATTTAAATAGTATAAGCGCGCCGTCCGGCGCGGTACAGTACGATGAGCGGTAGCGATTTGGTAAATCTCAATAGTTACCAAATCGCTACCGCTCATCGTACTGTACCGAATATTATCTTTTCCGCACCGGAATAATTAAA
>JAYVRW010000089.1:0-7113 GCA_043775925.1 Blastocatellia bacterium | reverse complement strand
CTTTGGCTTTAGCGACATTGGCGCGGGCATCCGTCAATTCGTGGCTGTGAATGTGAACCAGTGTTTGTCCTTTGCGAACGGTGTCGCCGACTTTGGCAAAGATATGGACAACCCGTCCGGCAACGAAAGTCCCGACACGCACGGCAGCATCTTCGTTCATCGCCAAATGTCCGGTAGCTGTTAGTGATTGCCCAAGCGATTGCGAAGCGACTTCAATGGTTTCGATGCCTGCGCGTTTCAATGCTTCAGGTGAAAGTTTGACGACATCGGTTGGAGCAGTTTCTTTTTTCGCTTCGGTTTTTTCGACAGGTTTTACCTGGGCAGAATTTTCAGAACTACGTCGCCACCAGAACAATAATCCAGCCGTGATGAGCGCGAGGATCACCAATGAAACTAACGTTTTTCGACTATTGGTTACAGGTGTAGTTTCAGTTGGTACACCGTTTTCTTCTTCCATCATTTTGGACTGCCTTTGACAATTTCACGCGCTGGCAATCGTTCAATTCCAGCCGCGCGTTCAAGTTCGTGTACCGAGAGTTGATAATCTTCGAGTGCTTCAAGATAAAGTTCCTGCGCCTGTGTGCGGGTGCGTTGCGCGTCAATCAAATGCAGCAAATCGGTCGCGCCTTCACGATATGCCGCGAGCGATACCTGTTGCGATTCATCCGCATTTTTTAGAAATTCAGAACGCAAGGCTTCGATTTGCCTTTCGTTCGCCTCGACGGTTCGCCGCGCCGCAGTCAGTTCCGCCAATACAATTGCTTTCTCAAATTTCAATTCCGATTCGATCATTGCTACTTCAGAATTGGCACGTGAAATGTTGCCCTGATTTTTATTGTAAAGTGGCAGCGGAATGCTGACCGCGCCGTAAAGAGAGTTGTCTACGCCGTTGCGTTTATAACCAAACGAAGCGGTGATGTCAGGCTTGGCCAGCGCCTGTTGCAGTCGCAATCCTGAGTTTGCTTTTTCCAAACGGGCTTCGATAATTTTGATATTTGACCTGCGCATCGCCGCTTCCTGCAACGCTACGGCATTCAACGAAACTGTTTTGAATTCCAACCGTTCTGCCAAATTAAAATCCGCTTCAAATGAAATTTCGCCCATCGCCTTCAATAAAGAAATCTTGGCGCGGTCATATTCAATCATCGTTTTTCGCGCAGCGTATTCAACGCGCTGGACCTCGAGGCGCGTTTTGATGAGATCGCCTTCGGCAGTGTAACCCGCATTGACGCGGACTTCGTTAAGCTTGACCAGTTGCGCAAGCTGGTTGATATTTTCGCGCAGAAATTCAATTTTTTCTCGCGCTACGGCGGCATGCTGATAAGCAATTTTGACTTCGTAGACGAGCTGGCGTTCCAGCGCTTCGGCTTCGACCTGCGCAATGTTTACGGCGCGTTCAGCATTCGCGCGACGTAATTCTCGTTTGTTGCCGCGCTCTAATGTTTGCGAAAAATAAGCAAACCAATCAATCGTGCGTTTGAAGCCAAATCCGCCTTCGGGAGGATCAAGTGGAAAATTTTCGCCGCTAATTGTGAGCGTCGGATTCGGGCGCAAATCGGCTTCGATTAATTCACCCTCAAACATCGCGGTGCGCTGTTTTGCTACCACGAGCAAGGGATGATTTTGACGCATGCGTGTCACTGCTTCGTTGAGCGTGAGGGACAGGCTCTGTGCGTGTACCGAGCTTGTTAGCAAGAAGAGCAGGAGTCCCCATAACCATAGCAGGTTACGCACTATTCTGAATAAAACTTCGTGGATCATTACGACTCAGTTTAATGGACAGGCAATGAACAGACGATAAATAGGCATAAATCGGACTGTCCAGAATTCAAATATGATTATTGCTGATAAAAAAGAGAGCTAGGCAGAGCGGGGAGGACGATAACAACGTAATGGCGCAGAATCCGTAAAAGTGGCAGGCAGTGAGAGTATTGGCGATGACTCAGGAAGCGAGACGTGCAGCGAAAAAGCAGAGCAGCAAAATAAATGGGAACAGCAACATAAGCAATGACCTTCGTCGGTTTGCGAATCTGGCTGGTCGGAACTCTGCCCTTTAGCTTTAAGGCTTTGGCTACTTAAATCGGTCACTGATTGAGCTTGAACTACTTCAGCTTGAGCAACTAAGATTGTCAGCGATTTGACACAGCAATCTTGCGGATAAGCTAAATCGGCAAGGGTGAATACGACAAAAAAGAGGAATACAATACGCCGTAGAGTATCGCCTTTTGTTAATTTGTAGAATCCAAACAATGTCATAAAACAGGTGGAGTATAGTCCGTAGCCATTGAAATGACAAGCGCATCTTTTGACATCATCCCGGCAACCGTCTGTCAATTAACCTGATTGAGAGATAGTTTTTTGTCGCGCTGCCTGCAATTCCGCTTCATTCATGATGCCAATATTCAGGTCGCGCAACAGTCCATCCTGCAAACTATAAATCAAACCATGCACGGTAAATTCCAACCCTTCCGCCCAAGCGGTTTGCACCACCGTAGTCTGACAAACATGGATCGTTTGTTCGATGACATTTAGTTCGCAGAGCTTATCGAAGCGGGCATTTTTATCTTCGATTTTGCTAAGCAGGGATTCGTATTTTTCGGCTACATCCTGAATGTGGCGCAGCCAGTTATCAATTAAACCAAACCTGGAATCATTCATCGCGGCTTTGACTCCGCCACACCCGTAATGCCCGCAAACAATGATGTGTTTGACGCGCAGGACATCTACGGCGTATTGAATGACGGCTAAGCAATTTAAGTCAGTATGAACTACAACATTGGCAACATTGCGATGCACAAACATTTCGCCGGGACTCATGCCGACCAATTGCGTCGAAGGTACGCGGCTGTCAGAGCATCCGATCCAGAGGTATTCGGGGTTTTGTTGCTTCGATAAGTCTTCAAAAAATTCAGGCTGTTTGGCGCGTAAAGCCTCCGCCCAGATTTTGTTTCCATCAATTAGTTTTTCTAGTTTTTTCATAAGTGATACGGAGCATTTGGTTGCCACCTTTTTGAAATTCGTAGTCAACCTGCTCAAGCGAAGTTCCAATTCCTTTGCTTTTAAGCGCAAGGCGAATCGGATCAAGATGCTGAGAAGGATTGCCGATTAAATCCAATACCGGAAAAATACGAACTTCGTCAGCGACACGGCATAATTCAAGGATGGCTGCCAAATGAAAATCGAACGAGAGTAAATTGGAATATAAAAATAAAAGGTGCGAACAGACCGCCAGATTAAACTCACGGTCTGAAAATGACAACTGCGGTAATTCACCAATTTGATAGCGACCAGCTTCTTTTCCGGCTTCATAATCTGCTAAAAATCCGTCGAGCGCAGCCACGCGATTGGCTAGTAAATCCTGACTATTTTGGTGGAAGCTCCACGCCCATTTATCAGGAGTTGCTTCGACGCCAGCGATAATTTCCTCACGAACTGCTTCGAATCGCTGTTGAATTTCTGCACCGGAAAATTGATACACCGGATCAACTGAAACTACGTTTCCGCCCAACACCGTCCATTCTGCATTGAAGCTGGCAGGGCCATCGCCGCAACCCAGAATCTTCAAATTCCTGTGGGCTTCCGTCAGCGCAAACATTAATTCGTATTCGCGCAACGTGCGTCCCCACGGAATAATTTCTTGTAAAAGTGTCGGCATAAAATAACTCTATGATTGGTACAGTACAGGGAGCGGTAGCGACTTGGTGATTACGTGACGTACTTCTCGCAGAGAACCAGATCGCTACCGCTCCCTGTACTGTACCAACGTCATCAGAACTATACCCAGCCCCACAAGATCAATCAAATGCTGAGCTGATTTGCGTACAAGGCGCTTCTGCGTTATATCCATGAAGTCATTTCACTTTACAAATATTCAACCTATAAATTCCAACTGGGAAGACTGAAGTAGTCCCATTCTCAGTTTTTGATTGGAGCAAAAATGAGTAATCTTTATCAATTCCTGCACACCGCACATGCACATTTTCGTTGGATCGTCGTTCTCGTAGCCATCATCGCCCTGATCGTTTTTCTCATCACCTGGCTTGGCAAAAAAGATGATGGAAATCTTGATCGTACTTTAATGTCCATCCTGATCGGCTGCGTAGATTTGCAATGGTTGATGGGCTTGATTTTATTGATCCTACTGGCGAGGACTACGGGTTTGAGTCGGCATCATTATGAACATGCATTTACCTTGACACTGGCGCTGATCCTCGGACATTTTTCCGCGAAATGGAAACGTTCTCCGGCTTCGCTACGAGCGCGAAATTATTTATTCGTGACGCTTGGGATGATCCTGCTGATTATTGCTGGCGTAGCAGTTTATCCAAATGGCTGGCCTGTGTAATTGCTCAGACTACCGACTTTAGTCGAAATCATAGTAATGCCGACTGAAGCCGGTACTCTGAACAACATTTTGCCGGATGATCGTCTCTCATGCTAAGCTTTGCTGAGTATGAGAGGAAGGTTATGTCACTCGCAAAACTGAAAGTTGTAATGGAAGAAGTAACTGACCCGCTTGATCTTGCCAACGCGCAGGCACAGCGGAAAAAATTTGAGCAAAACTTCGCGTGGTTTCAGTTACACGTCAAGGAAATCTATCAGCAATATCGCGGTAAAAGTGTATGCATCGCCGGTCAGGAATTATTTGTCGCGGATCAGGCTTCCACAGCGTGGGCATTGGGTGAAGCCGCACATCCAGAAGATAATGGTAGTTTTGTCCAGTATATCCCTTTGGAAAAGGTAGCCCGGATTTATGCGTATTGATGGTGGGTGGTACTTGTTCGATGATGATGTTTCGCGCCCGGTTATTCTCGGCGAAGTTCTTGCGAGCGACGGTACATGGGTACAAACTTTATTTCTTGTAGACACAGGAGCCGACCGAACTGTTTTTAATGGGGTGATTGCTGCCAGACTTGGGTTTGATACCAGTGAGCAACACGAGTATTTAGGAGGTCTGGGCGGTGTCACGGAATCCATTTATTTTGAAACACAAATTCGATTAACGCGGGACGGCGGTGGCAAGCCTGTTTTTCGTGGGAATTATGCAGCAATTACCAAAGAAGATGCGCTTGATTTCAGTATTCTCGGACGTGACCTTCTGAGTTTGTTTGCCGTGATCGTTGATGAACCGCAGCAAATTGTTTCTCTACTCAGCCAGCGGCATGGTTACGCAATCACTCAGGATAAATAGAAGCCCGCAATTCGTTGACCTTCGATGGCTCTGCGATTAAGCTTAGTGTTACCTCCAGAGCGTAATTTTTCATCATTTATTTATGAAAATCGTGGCGAAAAATGTAGCGCAAACTTTCCAGTTTGCGATTTGGGAATTGAAATAAAATTGGCTGAAACCAAATTTATTTCGTCACTAATGGCTGATTTTATTTTTGATAAATTTATTGCCCACATAGCGCAAACTAGAAAGTTTGCGCTACATCAGGAATTTCAAGAATGCCGAAATATATTTTTGTCACAGGTGGCGTAGTTAGTGGCTTAGGCAAAGGCATTGCCGCCGCCTCCATCGGAGCTTTGCTCGAAGCGCGGGGCTTGTCCGTCAACATCATGAAATTCGATCCGTACATCAATGTTGATCCGGGTACGATGTCCCCATTTCAGCATGGCGAAGTTTTTGTGACCGACGATGGAGCCGAAACTGATCTTGATTTGGGGCATTACGAACGCTACACCCACGCAAAGTTGACACAGTCCAACAACTGGACGACCGGGCGCATTTATCTTTCCGTGATTGAGAAAGAACGGCGCGGAGATTATCTCGGCAAAACGATCCAAGTCATCCCGCACATCACCAACGAAATCAAGGATGCGATCAAAAAAGTCTCGCAAGATGTAGACGTGATGATTGTCGAAATCGGAGGCACAGTCGGCGACATCGAATCCCTGCCCTTCCTCGAAGCGATCCGCCAATTAAGCAACGAAGTCGGGCGTAGCAATTCAATTTTTGTTCACCTGACGCTCGTGCCCTACATTGCTGCTTCCGGCGAATTGAAGACGAAACCGACCCAGCATTCGGTCAAAGAATTATTAGGTATTGGAATTCAGCCGGACATTTTGTTGTGCCGTTGTGATCGCCAGATTCCAGCGGATATGAAGGCGAAAATTGCGCTCTTCTGTAACGTCAGCGAAGACGCTGTTATCACCGCGCAGGATGTGAAATCGGTCTATGAAGTTCCGCTGGTTTTTAATCGTGAAGGCCTGGATCATTTAATCGTAGAACTGTTACGGCTGCCGATTGGTGATACGGATTTACGGCAATGGGCGGCGCTGGTCAATCGCATCCAAAGTTCACGCGAGACCGTAAAAATAGGGATCATTGGCAAGTATGTGGACTTTGAGGATTCCTACAAAAGCCTCAACGAAGCCCTGTATCACGGTGGTTTTGCGAATCAGGTCAAAGTGAAATTCGGCTGGATCGAAAGCGAAGAATTGATGACCGATGAGCGCTGGGAAGACCGTTTGCGCGAACTGGACGCGATTCTGGTTCCGGGTGGATTCGGCAAGCGCGGCGTCAGCGGCATGATTCGCGCCATCAGCTTTGCACGTCGTGAGAAAAAACCGTTTTTCGGAATTTGCCTGGGGATGCAATGCGCTTCGATGGAATTTGCGCGTAACGTTTGTGAAATTGATTCGGCAGATTCTACGGAGTTCGATCCTGACACGACTGATCCGGTCATTTTCAAGCTGCGCGATTTGCTGGGCGTCGAAGATTTAGGCGGGACGATGCGGCTTGGCGCGTATGATTGCGAACTGGAAAATGATTCGCTGGCACGTAAGGTTTACGGCACAGAAATGATTTCCGAGCGGCATCGTCACCGCTACGAATTCAATCCGAAATACATTGATCGTCTGGCAGAAAATGGTCTGACTTTTTCAGGCAAATCACCAGACGGAAAATTTGTCGAGATCGTCGAATTGAAAGATCATCCGTGGTTTTTAGGCTGCCAGTTTCATCCTGAATTGAAATCAAAACCACTTGCTCCGCATCCCTTATTCGTGAGTTTTATCAAGGCTGCCCACGAACACCGCCTCCGCGAAGAGCGCGACGGTGACCGCGACCAGTCGTTGCCGAAATTTGAGAAGACTACGGCGACGGATGAT
>JAYVRW010000088.1:0-7118 GCA_043775925.1 Blastocatellia bacterium | reverse complement strand
TGAGACCTGCAACGGCGAAGCATCAATTTTAAAATATTTGATGAGCCGCTTGAGCCAGGATTCGTCGCTTACCATTCCTGCACATTCCCTTCCCAGTCAAAGCACATTCCATTTTGCTGCTTCGTTAAAGTATCAATCACCGCGATCATGCCATCCACTGAATCCATTACCTCAACTGGTGCATTGGCTCCGCCCATTTCAGTTTGTACCCAACCGGGATCAATCACCGCAACGGTAATTCCAAACTCGCTTACGTCTACTGCTAAAGATCGCATGTACATATTCAAAGCGGCTTTGCTGGCGGAATAATGATATGGCTCGCCCCAATCGTTGTGGCTGATGGAGCCATAACCCGAAGTGATACTGACGATGCGTGGATTCTTGCCTTTTTTCAAAAAACTCAGAAATTGCTGCGCAATGATGATCGGAGCAATCGCATTCACCTTCATCAAATTAACGCCATCTTCGAAATTTAATTTTTCCAGCTCATCGCTTCCGGCGTCATCTTCATTATTCGGCGGCGCGCCGCGTCGTCCTAAATAAATTCCAGCGTTGTTGATGAGTAAATCCAGGCTGTCGGTATTCATCCGCATCGCAGCAAAGACATCGAAGATCGAATTTTTATCTGCTACATCCAGCCGCAAAATCGTCAACTGCGAAGGCATCGAAATTTTCAACGCCTGCAAATATCCGGCTTCCTGCGGATTTCGACAAGCCGCAAAAACATGATCGCCGCGTTGCAGAAAGCGTCTGGTGAATTCCAATCCCATGCCGCGACTGGCTCCGGTGATAAAAATCTTTTGCATAATTTTCACTTCTTAATCAGTATATGAATTCGCCTTCGCGTTTTTCCGTCAAAGCGTGAGTTGTAGAGTTTGCCGAATTATTTCTCAGAGGACAATTGAATATGAGGTTTCGATTCTTAATTACTACATTTTTATTGATATTTTTGTTGATCCCGACCACGTTTGCGCAACCTGCCAGCCCGACATTGAAGCCTCGATTTGTTCCGCGCCGCAATCTGGGATTGGTCTTCGCCAAATTAAACGCCGGGAAAACTCTCAATATTGCGTATCTGGGCGGCACTCCTGCACCAGAAAAAAATTCATATCGCGCTTTTTTAAATAACTGGTTTCGCACCCAATTTCCCGGCGCGAAAATTAATGAGTTGAATTCCATCATCCCTGGAACCGGATCGCTGTACGCCGCGATTCGCGTCCGCCGCGATGTCGTCGAGCAAAAGCCGGATTTAGTCTTTCTCGAATTCGCCAGTGCCGATTCCGGCTACAAGGAAGACGACATCAAAAAATCAATGGAAGGCATCATCCGTCAATTATTAGCCGTCTCGCAACCGCCCGAAATCGTAATGGTCTACCCATCGGAAACGCTGAGTTCTGATGTCAGGAAATGGCACGAAGAAATTGCTAATTATTACCATTTGCCAACTTTCAATTTCACCGATGAAGCCTCTGTCAGTACGTTTCTTGAACCGCAAGTAAAAGAAACTTCTTCGCCATTAGTTAGAATTTTACCCGGTTATTTGCTGAGCGATGAAATGACGTATGGGGAACTGAAACCGTTCGCCGAATTAGGGCGAAGTGTGATGTGGAAAACGGAGGCGACCAACGATAAAACACTCCCGTCAATTTTATTGACAGCCGATAAAGCCGCCAGCGAAATCACGACCAGTTTTGAAGGTACAGTCGTTGGGCTGAGTTTTAGAATGGGGCCGGACAGCGGAATAATTGAATGCCTGATTGACGATAAACCTGCGCCGAACCCCTTGAAGCAAATTGATCTCTACGCGCCTGAACATCGTATCGGAACCAGCATCATCGCAGGCGGATTACCTCCCGGCGAACATAAATTAACGATTAGAATTTCCATAGAAAAAAATCCGAAGAGTTCGGGTACGTGGGTTCGTCTGGGAGCTTTTTTGATTGGTGGCGCGAGACCGGAAAAATTATAAGGCTGGACGAAGATTCATCCAACCTTTTGGGCATGAGCTTTTCCCGTGAAATAATCCCTTGATAATGACCGAGCTACTGACACAGTAGACTTTCGCGTAAGTCTTAACTGAAAAATCTGTATCGTTGACGCGACAACAGCCGTCTTGAGTAGATATAATAAAGGTGCTCTTTTCAGACCTTTTATATTCGTTATCTGTTTTCATAACGAGGCAACAACATGGATCGGCTATTTCCGTTTTTCTTTAAGTATAAATCTTCCATTTTCTCAAAAGGTCAGCTTGAGCTTTCTTCGCGTCCATCGTTGATGATCGCGTTGATCTTGTTACTCTTCGCGTGCGCCCTGATTTACTTTCTTTATTTTCGTGCTGGTACCAAACTCGATTCACTCCCGCGTCTGTCCCTCGCCGCTTTACGAACTGCACTCATCGCTGCGCTCGCTATCATCTTGATGAAGCCTACGCTGGTCGTGTCTTCCGTCATTCCGAAAGCGAACACGCTGGCGGTCATTGCCGATGATTCGCGCAGCATGCAAATAAATGACGAGGGAAAAATCACGCGCATTCAAGCCATCAAAGACTTGCTAAATTCCCAAAGTAAATTTTCAAAAGGCGTCGAAGAGAAATTCAAAACCAGCCTCTACAAATTTTCTTCAGACGCCACCAGACTGAAAGATAGTGAAGAATTAAAAGCGGAAGGCAGCAGCTCTGACATTGCCGGAACGTTGCAACAAGTCGTCAAGGACGCTTCAGGAACAGGCCTCGCCGCAGTCGTTTTAATTTCAGACGGCGGAGCCAATACTCCCCGTGACATTGCCGCTTCGCTCAGAGATTTAAAGGCACGTAATCTCCCTGTTTTCACGCTCGGAACTGGCAGCACGGAACAATTCAAGGATGCAGAAATGGTACGTGTCAATACGCCGCGCCGCATTCTGACCGGATCAACAGTCATCGCCGACGCCTTGGTCAGATTGAGTGGCTACGATCAAGGCAAAGTTTCGATTCAGGTTTCGGAAGATGGGCGTGCGCTGAAAACTGAAAACTTCGATATTAAGGGCGGCTCGGCGCAAACTGTGACGTTGGAATTCACGCCGTCATCGCCAGGGACGCATAAGTACACGTTCGCCGTCGCGCCGCTGGAAGGCGAATTCACCACGGAAGACAACGCGCAGGAAACGTTAATCGAAATCACCAGCGAGCAGCCAAAGATTTTGTACATCGAAGGCGAGCCACGCTGGGAATACGGAAAAATGCGGTTTTCATTAGGGAAAAATGAGAAAAATGTCATCCTCGTTTCTTCGTTGCGCTCTGCCGATGGAAAATTTTATCGGCAGGGAGTCGAAAGCGGCGAGCAATTAGAAAAAGGGTTTCCGCTCACGCAGGAAGAATTATTCAGCTATCAGGGATTTGTACTCGGCAGC
The DNA here is from genome assembly GCA_043775925.1 of Blastocatellia bacterium. Lineage (GTDB taxonomy): Bacteria > Acidobacteriota > Blastocatellia > RBC074 > RBC074 > JAFDVL01. Next base: position 3,731 of record JAYVRW010000088.1, on the reverse strand, counting down.
ATCGAAGCCAATTTTTTCAGCTTCGAGCAACTGCGCATGATCGAACAATTTGTCGCCAAACGCGGCGGTGGATTCCTCGCTATTGGCGGTTCACGCGCCTTCGATGCAGGCAAGTATGCAACGACGCCGATTGGCGATTTATTGCCTTTAACGTTAGATGACCGCGTAGACGCTCCCGAAGTGCCGGAAACCGCCAACTGGAAAGCGGCGCTCACGCAGCGCGGCTACAAACACGCCATCACGCGCTTAGCCGATAATCGTGACCAGTCCGCCAAAGAATGGGAAGGACTGCCTGCGATTTCACTGCCTGAAGTTCTCAGCGCTGTCAAACCTGGAGCAACCGTTTTAATGGAAGCTCGAAGCACGAAAGATAAATCCCGCGCAGTTCCGCTGTTAGTCGAACAGCGTTACGGACGCGGACGTTCGCTGGCTTTGACCACTAACGATACGTGGCGCTGGCGGATGTTAATGGACAGCAAAAATACGTCACACGAAAATTTCTGGCGGCAGATGTTGCGCTATGTCGTCAGCACGACGCCGAACCAAACGGAAGTTTTGAGCGAACGTGATGTCTACGCCGCGAACGATCCGGTGCGCTTACGCGGCGAAGTCAATGACAAGAAATTCGATGCGATTAAAGATGCAACCGTGAGCGCGAAAATCACGAAACCGTCGGGGCAATCAATGGATTTGCCAATGCAATTCAACTTCGCAGCGGAGTCGTCCGAAGCTAATGATTATCAGGCAGAATTCAAACCTGACGAAATGGGATTGTACAAATTAGACCTGACCGCACGGCGAGGCAAAGAAGTAGTCGGTACGGCAACTTCGAGTTTTCTAGTGACCGAATTAAATCGTGAATTCCATGACGCCGCACAAAATGTAGAGCTATTAAAACGCATCGCCGCCGAAACCGGAGGCAAATATTTTCCCTTGAGCAAAGCGCAGGATTTGGTCGAAGAGTTGACCTACCTCGAAGGCAAAAACTCAGAAAAAGTGCATCTGGATTTGTGGGATATGCCAATTAATTTTCTAGCCCTGCTCGGGCTGGCAAGCGCCGAATGGTTTTTCCGCAAGCTCAAAGGACTGGCCTAATAAAGAGGAATAACGAGATTATCTATGCATCAATTCTTAGCCTCATTCATACTCGCTTTTGTCCTCGTCAATGCTGCCTGTGCGCAGAATGTATCTGCGCCTGTGACTGCATCTTCGACCGCTGCGCCGTCTCAGGCTCCAAACAAATCTATTCCTGATCCATCGAAATATGCGCTCATTATTTCCGGCCCTGGAGGCGAAGAGGAATACATCAAACGATTTGCCAAATGGTCTCAGGAATTGAATTCGGCGTTGGTGGATAAGCTGGGATTTGCGCCGGAAAATGTAACTTTATTAACTGAAGCGTCCGCAACTTCAAAAGCTACGGCGGCTGAAGTTCGTAAAGCTTTGACGGAGTTGCGAAGTAATTGCAAGCCGGATAACACGGTCTTTATTTTCTTCATCGGTCACGGCAGCTTTGATGACAAGACCGCCAAATTCAATTTAGTCGGGCCTGACATCAACGTCACAGAATACGCTTCATTGATTAAAGCCTTGCCCAGCAAACGGGTTGTCGTGATTAATATGGCAACCGCGAGCGGCGAATTTATCAAGCCGCTCTCAATGCCTGGACACATCACCATTACCGCAACCAAAAGCGGGATGGAAACCAACGCGACGCACTTCCCTGAATACTTCATTAAAGCCTTAACGACGAAAGATTCCGATGCTGACCAAAATAATCGCATCTCGGTGCTGGAAGCCTTCAACTACGCGACATTACAGCTTGAAAAGTTTTTCAAAGAACAAAATCGTTTAGTCACCGAACACGCCATGTTGGACGATAACGGCGACGGCAAAGGCAGCGAAAAAGCTACCGACGAAGAAGGCAGTTTAGCCAAAACTACTTACTTCGATTCATTGTTTTATCAACTGGCCGGCAGTGATAAAGAGCTGCAGGGTTGGTACGCCGATAAGATGCGCCTTGAACGCGAAGTTGAAGAATTGAAACTTCGGAAAGCCAAACTACAACCGGACGATTACGAAAACGAATTGGAAAAATTGTTAATTCAATTGGCTGAACTTAACGAAAAAATTAAGGCGAAGCAAAAATAATCGGGTCGAATAAAATGATCAAAAGCTTTATCACAACAATAAAATTACACTCAATATTTTCCTTGTTGACGATTTCATTCCTGATCTTCGCAGCATGTGCTGCGGCGCAGGCTCCGACACTTGAGGAAACTCTCGAAAAGCTGAACAAAGGCGAATATATCGAAGCTATTGCTGATTTCAATCGGCTGCTCGCCACAACTCCAAACGAAGCCAAAGCGCAAGCCGGATTGCTGCGGGCGTACCTCGAAACCGGAAAATATCAGGAAGCCGAAACCGCTGCGAAGAAATTCAACAGCGTCGAAGCCAAGCTTGCATTAGGCGAAGTCTACGCGCTGACCGGACGCTACAACGAAGCGATTTCAGAATTTGAGCGCATCGGAAGAACTGCCAAAGATAACAACAAACACCGCGCCGATTTGCGCCGTGCGGAGCTTTTAGTGCTGACCGGAAAAGAAGAATTAGCACAACCGATTTTCCAATCATTCGAGAAACTTTACGCGGCGGAAAAAGAAAAGAAAGCCGAAGAATTGACGCTCATCGCGCAGGCCTTGATCTATCTTGAAAAATACAAAGAAGCCAACGATGTCGTGATCGAAGCCACCGGCGATGACTCCGAATTTATTGAAGCGCAACTTGTCGGCGGCGAACTTTACACAACCAAGTATAACTACGCCGAAGCCGCCAGCTTTTTCAAAGATGCGCTGGACATCAATCCAAATTCAGCGCACGCCCATTTAGGCACCGCCGCGAATAAGCAAATTGAAGGCGGCGAAGAGATGCAGGCAGCACTCGCCAAAGCCTTAGAAATTAACCCGAATTATGTCGAGGCTTTCAACCTTCGCGCCTGGATTTTGCTGGAAAAAGAAGAGTACGAGCAAGCCTCGAAAGACATCGAAAGTGCCTTAAAAGTTAATCCAAACTCTTTGGACGCGCATGCTTTGAAAGCTTCGTTATTCTGGCTGCAAAATCGCAAAAATGATTCCGACAACGAAGTCAAAACCGCTCTCGCCATTAATCCTAAGTTTGGAAAATTGTACGAAACGCTCTCACATTTTGCTGGGCAAACACGACGGTACGCGGAAGGCGCAGCGTTTTCAAAACAAGCGTTTACACTCTCGCCCAAATTATGGGATGCGCATTTGAGCTACGGCATTGCGCTCACACGAGCCGGAAAAATTGATGAAGGACGCGCCGCGATTGAGGAATCATTCAAAGGTGATCCGTTCAATATTCGCGCTAAAAATACGTTAGATTTATTAGATGTTTTGGCGGAATACCCCATTGTCAAACGCGGAGATTTTATCATTCGCGCTTCCGCTAAAGAGAATCCCGCGATTACGCCGTATGCCGGAAATCTGCTTGATGAAGCCTTGAAAACATTGAGCGCGAAATACAAATTTACGCCACGCGCTCCAGTCACGGTTGAGATTTACGAAAACCATGAAGACTTCGCCGTCCGTACTTTAGGCTTGCCGGGACTTGGCGCGTTGGGCGTGTGCTTCGGACAGGTCGTCACACTGGATTCACCTTCCGCACGTGCTGCGGGAGAATTTAACTGGGGCAGCACTTTGTGGCACGAA
>JAYVRW010000087.1:0-7121 GCA_043775925.1 Blastocatellia bacterium | reverse complement strand
TTCATCGCCTTTTTGCTGGAAAAAAACGAAGACTGGAGCTTACTTGCCTGGCTCTTATTGCAACGATTTTTTTATCGGCAACTGATGTATTACGTGGCGATCAAATCTACCATTACCGCCATTCGCGGGACGGTGATGGGCTGGGGAAAAATTGAGCGGAAGGCAACCGTGCAATAACCTGATCTTACTCGCTGGCTTTGTCATCATTCACTATTTTTCCTGAGAGTTGTGGATGTGCTATCCTGCCGAATCTCACCGAAAGAATTTGAGGCGTTCTGATGAAAAAGAAAATCGTATTATTTGTAATGCTATTCCTGATTTTGTGTGCTGCCGGACTGACGGCGATGGGGCAGGAAGCAAAATCGCCCGTCACCAAAGAAGAAATTCTGCGCCTCCTCAAACAACCTCCCGGTCAACGATCTGAGCAGGGCGATCTGGCAGGTGCGATTAGTGAGCGCGGGATTGCCTTCAAAGTTAATGATCAAACGTTGACGGAACTAAAAAAAGCGGGAGCTAAATCCTTTCTCATTGATGCAATTTTGCAGGCTTCACAAAATCCTGGCAGACCTCTACAATCGCCCGTTCCCGCTCCTGTAACAGAAGCTAAAGAAGCGCCTCAACCACAGGAAGCTCCAAAGGAAGACGAATCGCCGGAAGCGCGCACAGCGGCGATTGCACGGTTGCCCCTCATCGAGCAGGCACGTTATCACGCGGCGGATTTTATGGAGGAACTGCCCAACTTTGTAGCGACGCAAATCGTTACCCGCTCAATCAAGACGCCGGAGAAAAAAGATTGGCAGGTTGATGACAAGCTGGAAATAGAACTTACTTATCGGGTTAAAGATGGTGAGAAATTCAAGCTGCAAAAAGTGAATGGAAAACCGACTTCAATGACGTATGAAAGTCTGGGAGGCTCAACCTCTACAGGTGAATTCGGGTCAATGCTCTCGGCCTTGTTCGCCGCTGAATCGCACGCGGAATTTAAAGAACTCAGGCACGAAAAATTTAAGAGCCGAGAAACCGTCGTTTATGATTTCAAGGTGAAAAAAGCTTTTTCAAGCAACCGGATTACTGACAGAACAAGCGGTCGTTCTGTGACCGCCGCCTATTCCGGCACAGTGTGGATTGATGCCGAAACCAAACGTGTCCTGCGCCTAGAGCAATCCAGCGAGGACATTCAGAAAGGCTTTCCCATTACGATGGCGGAAAGCGCAGTCGAATATGATTGGGTGATGATTTCCGGGACACGTTACCTGATGCCGATTTCTGCCGAAATGATTTTAGGCAGCGATAGTGAACGGCAATATTCGCGGAACGTGATTGAGTTGCGCAACTACCACATGTTTGAGACAGATGTAAAAATGATTCTGGAAAAAGAACCACCGAAATAACCCCGAAAAAAGAGCGAAAGGTAGTGTCTCGAAACCTCTCGCTCTTCTCTTGTAACCCTCCACCTTACTGCAAAGCGATTGTCATCTGATTCGCAGTCACCATGTTATTGTTAGCATCTCTAACCTTAATAATTACGGCTGTTGTCGGACTAGCGACAGCATCCGCTGGAATCAGCACATTCAACTGATCCAATCCGATATATCCGCCCTGCACCCCGGCATAAGAAACCTGTGCGACTCTGCCACCAATCGTCACTTCAACACTTTCGGCGACATTAATAATGGAACCTCCACCTGCTTGTGGAATATCGTTGGCAGTATTTGAATTTGGCGCGTAACGAACGCCTGTCCCGAATAAAATCAGATACAAAGCATCGCCATTGCGGGCGACGGAAACGGGCGAGAAAGAGTTTCCATTGAAGCTTGCAATTACTTCATTGGTTTGCTGGAACGAACCTGCGGCGACCCGTGTGACGTATCCGGCAGGAACTCCTGAACCGTTTTGATTCGCAGTGAAAAAGGCCGGAGAAACCGGAGCCACTTCAATGCTGCCGCGTGCGACCTCACCAGAAAAATTCTTCACCGAAACTAATTTTGTACCGCTTGTCGTTGTTGATGGAATGACGAAATTGATTTGGGACGGTGAGACATAAAATAACTGTGCCTGGGTTCCGGCGACCTCAACACGGATGCCTCCCATTGAAGTTGGAAGCGGTTGCCCTGCCGGAGCGCTGGTCGTCGTCGTTGCCATGTTCGTACCAAACATGGAAGCGATGGTATCCGGTGACATGGCGGCTCCTGACTGGAAGCTTGCACCATTCACTGTCGTTGAATTACCGTTGCCATTGGTTTGCCCGGTCACTTGTAACGTGTAATTGGTTGTGCCTGAAGCTGCGCCAACTCCCACGGTATATCTTCCGCTCGTGGGAAGTTTCATTGGCCCAATTTGACGGCTGGCGACACAACCGGAGCCGTAGACACAATCCATCGAAATCGCAATACGCTGTCCATTAGCGTCGTAGAGAAGCAGTCTTAAATCTGCTGATGCGTTAGAACCCCAATTCAGATCAATTGTCACCCAATCATTCGAGCCTCCACTGAATGAATAATAATCTTTCATGGCGTAACCGGTAGTCGGATCTATCGTGCCTGAATCATTGACATTGATCGCACCACTCACAACAACTGGTGTAGCGATGGATTGCGCAGTGGCGATGGTGTTATTTGATTCAGTTTCAGCCGCACTGGGAAGTGACGTGTTATTCAAAATAATATTGATGTTATTAACAGCTTGGCCGCTGTTGACAGAAACAATGGCTGCCGAATTATTTGCATCACTATTTGATTCGCCCGCGCCGCTGTAATATTCAGCCGGACTGGGCAGATCAACGGGAGGATCAAGCGGCCCAACCGAAGAACCGCTGATGAAACCCGGATGGATGGGTTCAACTTCGACCGTATAATTACCAGCTGGCAGGCCTGAGATTTCGTAATATCCCTGCACCGTGGCATCCGTCGTTCCTTTGTTGGCATTGACACCTGTTCCTTTATAAAGAAAACCGGAAACAGAGCTGACGGCAATATTATTTGGGTCATCTACACGACGTGCAATCACGTTCGCACCTTGAAAAGGAGTCGCGCCATCCGACAATAAAATCTTGCCGCTGATCGTTCCATTCGACGTGCCTCCACCCGGATACAAACGCAACAGTTGCGCCTTATCATCAGCGCTCAGGATGCTGGAACGGTCTCCCAAAGAAATTGGAAACATAATCGGGAGCGAATCATTGTCATTAAAAATTATTTCGCGGTCGAAAGCTAAACCGATGTTCGCCTGTGAATGTCCGACTCCCAGAAAATGCCCAAACTCATGCAACATGATTGATTTGAATTCTGTCAGCGTTCCATAATTATTAGTCAAAAATTTTCCATTCAAAACTGATGAAGCATCTATAATTTTTCCATCCTGCGCGGGGTCAGTACTAATCAACCAGCCCGGCCCGGCAAAACCAGCCGTCACAGTACTGGCGCCAAAACCAAAAACAGCATCTGTGATTGAGCCATCTGTATCGAAGATAATCGGATGATAGGCATCCTGACCATTGTTGGTGCGATATGATGTATAGTTCGTCGAATTTACATCCACATTCAGCGTGCCTCCATTCTGAATCGTCAGATTCGCCCCCGGTACGGCCTGCCAAATACCAAATAACTCATTCACTAAAGCCACTGCCTGCGTATTATTAAGCGTTGTTCCCAGTGACCCTTGATCTACGTGATAAGTAATCGTCGCACCTGCGCCCCAACTGACTTCTTTGCCGTGGGCAGTCACCGCTAATGGAGTTCCCGCCTGGACGTTGGCTTCGAATCTGAACGCCCCCAGAATCAGCGCGAAGCTGAGGATAAAGTGAATTGATTGTTTGAAAAAACGTGAGGCTACTGGCTGCGCCATTCGTGATTGGACACGCATGATGTTTGCTCCTTTTTCGGTAGTTTGACCAAATCTTGAAAGCTGAGAACTCGAATCTTACGTCGCACAATTTCAGGCCCCTCTGAGGCGCGTGTATCGAACGGCGATTCGGTTTCACTCTGGCTTTTATTATTTCAGTCTTATTGCAAGTTAACGCTGGACACAGCCTTCATCTTACGCACGATGGATCGGAACGAAGCGAACTCCATTCCTTCGTGGGCCTGATTGTCGGCCTGTGCCACGGTTTCGCGCTCAGCTTTATTCAACGACAGCTTCGTGTTCACTTTTTCGGTGTCTAACCGCACAAATAAGGAACGATTCAACTGCTCATTTCTGAGCACACGCCTGCCCGTGCGAACGTCATCGCGTACCACAAATTTGCCTTGCCCTTCGCCCACCGGACTGGTTAAGCCCAACTTGCTTTCAGGATACAAAAACAGGACGACTTCTTCGCCGACACTGTATTTTGGCAAATGTGCCACGTACTGCCGATGGCTGCTGCCGAATTGCATGAAGGTGACTTCTCGCGCGGCATCCCCTTTGAGCATTTCGGTGACTTCGACTTTGACGAAAGTCACTGCCATCTGCTCATTTTTAGGATGTTGTCCTTCACGGACTTCGATGACTTTGCCGTGAACGATACGTCCGGCAGTTGAAGTCATTTCCGCGAGGTTCACAGCACGTGAATTGGCGAATGCTTGTGTTGCAATAATTGTCAGAAGGAGGAAAACAACTCTGGCTGAGAGTCTGCTTTTTTCGATATTAATGGACACGATAATTCTCCTTCGCGGATAGCTGCGCCCTGAGCTTCCACGCCTGGGGAACAAGTTCTAGTAACCTGCTCAGTTGCTTTTTTCGGTAGGCAGGATGAGTCGTTGCTCATCCTGCTGCTACATAGATAATTGATAAAGAACGTGGTCAGGACAGCCGTTGCTGCTTAGACTTTATCGTTGAATTTGTAGCCGATGCCCCAGACCGTCAGCACATAAGTTGGCTTCGCGGCATCCGGTTCAATCTTGGAACGTAAGCGCATGACGTGCGGATCAATGTTGCGTTCGTAGCCTTCATAAGAAGTGCCCCAAACCTGATCCAGTAAGGCTTCGCGGGAATAGGCTTTGCCCGGATTCGTCATCAGCAATTCCAGAATTTTGAATTCAATGGGAGTCACCTGAATCGCCTCTTCATTCAGCGTGACGCTGTAGGCTTCAGGATCAATAACTAATCCGCCCCGCATGATTTTTCCGGCGACAGGTTCATCAAAAATTCTGACACCACTGCGACGAATCACGCTTTTGACACGGGCTTCAAGCTCGCGCGGGCTGAAAGGTTTAGGTAAAAAATCGTCCGCGCCGCCTTCTAATCCGGCGACGGTATATTGTTCTTCGCTTTTACTGGTCAGGAAGATGATTGGCGTTGTAACGTTGTTTTGACGTAGCTGATTGCAAACGTCAAAGCCGTTCATTTTCGGCATCATGACATCTAAAATAATGACGTCTGCTTTTTTTTCCAATCCAGTTCGTAAGCCAGTTTCTCCATCCGTCGCTTCGAGCACTTCATAGCCCACACGACGAAAATATTCAGAAACCAAATAACGAACCATACTGTCATCTTCGACCATCAAAATAGTCGCGGTATGATCGGCTGGCACAATAACTATCCTCCGAATAAGGTCAGCAAACACAGTTGTTTGCCAATTTCAATAGTCTGTCAAAACTCGTCCGAAACGAGCTGTCAAATCTTTAGTTCCGGGTTGTTGTCTGTGGGCTTAACTACTTCGTTATCTGGCTGAGTTGAATTTCGTTAAGGGCGAACAGTTGAATGTCAGGGCAGAAGGGGCAGCGTTTAAGCTTTTATTTAAACGCCATAAAACAAACGGGAGAATAGCATAAAAAATATAAAAAACAATCACGAAATTTGGCACGTTTCAGAGTCTTTCGGTCACTTTGAAAATTGGCTGATTGATCCAATGTTATTTCGCCGGCAACGTTTTCAAAGTGACCGAAATCTATCATCAGCTAAATTATTTGCCAAATTTTTCTTCCATTAAAGCTAATGAAAACGGGCTGTTATGAAAAGCATCCTCGCCCACCACAAAAGTCGGAACCTTGCGTTTGCCATCATTAATCGTCTTCACTAACTCCGCCGCCGAAGGGTCATCATCTACATTAATTTCAGTGTAGGAAATCCCGCGCGCATTAAAAAAACTTTTCGCGTTACGGCAATCGGGACACCACGTCGTCGTATACAGTTTCACTTCTGACATAAATTAAAACTCCTTATTTATAATCTTTTGTTTCCTGAATAATTTCATTTCGTTTATCGGTCTGAAAATCTTTTGCTAAGCGCTTCAGCGCGACACTTACCACCTGATTATGATGCAGGTTCTTATTGTCCTTCGCCAGTTCTAACCATAAGCGATGCGTCAATTCTACATCTTCAGGCGTGACGTTCGGACGATGTGCGCCTAACTCGTATGCCTGTTCTGTCCCGTCTGGATGAATTAATTTCAGCACTCGTAATTTGCGTTTATTTTCGTTCTGAATGGATTCCCAAACATCGCCAATGATTTTCGCCTGTTGATCCGGGGTCATTTTCGCCGAGACGCCAGCTACCAAAGTAGCGCACTCAAGCTCGATGGCTGTCATCACAGTAGCTTGGAAGGCATCGCTGGCCGGGACTACCAGCAACTTAATTTCCTTGCCCATTTTTTCGGCTACCGCCACGGAGCGCGTAAATAATAACTGTTCATAATCCGTAAATAATTCGTCTTCGTACATTTGCTCTTCGCCTGCGCCAGGACCTTTGATAATTCGCACGGTCATCACGACGACATCCTGTTCATCGGTATTCACATCCAGCAATGCTTTTTTCAAGTAATGTAGATTGTTGTAATCACGCGCCGTCACTAAGATTCCGCCGGGACGCGCATCTACTAATTTATTCGTCACTGTCTGCTCAGTCACCAAATTAAATTGATCCAGTCCTGATGTATCTTTTTTGCGTCTGGCATTAACACGCTCTGAAACCGTAAACAAAATAAAGAAAACTGCCGTGAACGCCACACCCGAAATTGTAGCGAGTTCTTTCGTCAACAAGTTCGTCAAAGCCAACGAAAGCAATACGAGCGCAACCATGATGATGCCGAGTGGAATTTCAACTTTGCCGATACGTGGATTGAACGGGACGCGCCATTCACGCGGCCCCGGTCGCTTGAAACGCAAGACCACCAACGAAGCAGTCATAAAGGTAAAGCTCCAAAT
>JAYVRW010000086.1:0-7139 GCA_043775925.1 Blastocatellia bacterium | reverse complement strand
GTGCTCTTCAGGGGGCAGCCGGATTGTGTCTGTCGCGTACCAATTACGATATTGAATTAGAGCATGTGCTGCTCAAACTGCTGGAAAGTAGCGACACTGATCTGGAAAAAATATTACGGCAATACGATCTGAATTCTTCGCGTTTAGCCAAAGATGTCACCGTTGCTTTGGATAAATTGAAGACCGGAAATTCGCGGACGCCAGGAATCTCACGTGAAGTCGGAGAGATGTTTCAGGATGCGTGGTTATTGGCTTCGGTTGAGTACGGCGAAGCGAAAGTGCGCTCCGGTCATTGCCTATTGGCAATCTTAACAAACGAAAGTTTGTTCCGTCTGGCGCGTGAAATTTCTAAAGATTTTACTAAAATTAAAATTGATGAATTGAAAGAAAACTTTGCGGCACTGACGAATGGTTCGAGTGAAGCGCGCTCGGCGGAAGGCTTCACTTCGCAGCCCGTCGGAGATTCAGGCGATCCACACAGCCCAGGCATCGCAGCGGGTGGCAAGACGAAAGCGCTCGATCAATTCACAGTTGATCTGACGGCGCGCGCCCGTGAAGGAAAAATTGATCCTGTTCTCGGACGCGATTTTGAAGTCCGCCAGTTGGTAGATATTCTGACGCGCCGCCGCCAGAATAATCCGATTCTGACGGGTGAAGCAGGCGTTGGAAAAACCGCCGTCGTCGAAGGTTTTGCGCTGCGCATTGCTCAGGGCGACGTACCGGAGCCGCTCAAAAATGTTTCGCTCCGCACGTTGGATTTAGGTTTGTTGCAGGCAGGCGCGGGCGTCAAAGGCGAATTTGAAAATCGCTTGAAGACCGTCATCGAAGAAGTCAAAGCTTCGCCGCAACCAATTATCATCTTTATTGACGAAGCGCATACGATGATTGGCGCGGGTGGACAAGCCGGACAAAATGACGCTGCGAATTTATTGAAACCAGCTTTAGCGCGTGGAGAATTGCGAACAATTGCAGCGACGACGTGGGCGGAGTACAAAAAATATTTTGAGAAAGACCCCGCGCTGGCGCGTCGTTTTCAGGTGGTGAAAGTTGAAGAACCTGACGAAGAAAAAGGCATCATTATGATGCGCGGGATCGTCAAAGCTTTGGAAAAACATCACAACGTTCGCATCCTTGATGAAGCCGTCGAGGATTCTGTGCGCCTTTCGCATCGCTACATTTCCGGTCGGCAATTGCCCGACAAATCTGTCAGCGTCCTCGACACGGCTTGCGCGAAAGTGGCGATTGGACAGGGCGCAACGCCTGCCGCCATTGAAGATGCACAACGTCGCATTACAAATCTGACGACCGAAATCGGCGTTCTCGAACGCGAAGCTATTACAGGCGCAGCGCACGATGAACGCATCGGTGAACGCAAAACTTCACGCGATGAAGTTGAAGCAAATCTGACGACGCTGAATGAACAATGGGACAAAGAACGCGACTTGATTGTCAAGATTCGTGACCTGCGCGAAAAGCTGGAAGCGATGGCGAGCGAAGGAAAATCTGAAGGCGCGGCAGAACTTCGCGTCGAGTTGGCGGGATTCAATACCGAGCTGGCTACGGCGCAAGGTGAGTCGCCGTTGATGCAACCTGTTGTCACTTCACAAACCATCGCCGAAGTGATTTCCGGCTGGACGGGAATCCCGGTTGGCAAAATGGTTTCGGATGAAATTCAGTCCATTTTAAATTTGGCAGAGACCATGAAGCAGCGCGTTGTCGGACAAGATTCCGCCCTCGCCGCAATTGCCGAACGCATCCGAACTTCACGTGCTGGTTTGACCGATCCAAAGCGTCCGATTGGTGTTTTTATTCTGGTAGGTACAAGCGGTGTTGGTAAAACTGAAACGGCGCTGGCATTGGCGGATACGCTCTACGGTGGTGAGCGAAATCTGGTCTCAATCAACATGAGCGAGTATCAGGAAGCGCATACGGTTTCATCATTGAAAGGCTCGCCTCCAGGCTACGTCGGATACGGCGAAGGCGGCGTCTTGACGGAAGCTGTGCGTCGCAAACCGTACTCCGTCGTACTACTTGATGAAGTCGAAAAGGCGCATCCTGACGTGATGGAATTGTTCTATCAGGTTTTTGATAAAGGCGTTTTGGAAGACGGCGAAGGCCGCGAAATTGATTTCAAAAATACCGTGATTTTGCTGACTTCCAACGTAGCGACGGACACGATCATGAAGCTCTGCGCTGATCCTGACACGAAGCCGGAGCCGGATGGATTGATTGATGCGATCCGTCCTGAACTGGTCAAAGCCTTCAAGCCTGCATTGCTGGGACGTATGACGGTTGTCCCCTACTACCCGATTTCCGATGATATTTTGCGGATGATTATTAAGCTGCAATTATCGAAAATTGCGCAACGAATTCTGGAAAATCACAAAGCCGAATTTGTTTATGATGAGACGGTTATAGATGCCGTAGCCAAACGTTGCACCGATGTAGACAGCGGCGCACGCAACGTTCACAACATTCTGAACGGGACTTTGTTGCCTGCCATGTCCGGTGAGTTTTTGTCACGCATGGTAACCGGAGAATCCATTACGAAGGCTCATGTAACTGTTGGTGAGGATGGGAATTTTAAATACGACGTAGCATAAATTTAGGAATTAGTATGGGTGAAAAGAATTGTGGCAAGGCACATGACAGCATTCAGGAAGCGATTCAGCACGCCAGGCAGAATTTGCAAATACATGGTCTTGACACGGATCCTTTTTGGGGGATGCGAGCCAATCGAAATGCCAATTTCGGCAGAGTAATTGGTTTCCAGATGGTAGATAAACAAAAACGTTGGCGGTTAGATCGTGACCTGAACGGCACACATGTAAATGAAGAAGATTTTACCTGTGTGCCAGCACGCAAATTCCGGCATGATGTCGGAGGTGGTAATTTAGCAGGCGATTTGCAAGTTATGCTCTGGTGGAGTCATTGGACATCGCGTTATGACAAGCCTCCAGAGTTGCTTGAAAGGGAGACAGTGCTAAGACGCGAATATGAGCGCAAAAGATCATCGTAGGTAATTAGAGCTTTTTAGTTTCACAGGCTTTATGGATAACTCGCTACATTTATTTCTAAATAATCGTGTCATCGCTGATGTTGATGAAATTACTGCGCAGCAGACGGATGCCATCGTCAACGCGGCCAATTGGACATTGCTGGGTGGTGGCGGCGTGGATGGGGCGATTCATAAGCGGGGCGGAGCAGAAATTTTGGCGGCTTGTCAGGAAATTCGGCGCACGAAATTTCCTAACGGACTGCCAACCGGCGAAGCTGTCATCACGACCGGAGGAAATTTATCTGCACGATTTGTGATTCACACCGTCGGCCCGATCTATGGACGCAACGATGACAAAGATTCTGAATTGCTGGCGAACTGTTACCGAAATTCTTTGTGCCTGGCAGAGGAGCATAAGTTGACTTCAATTTCCTTTCCCTCAATCTCGACGGGGGCTTTTGGCTATCCGCGACACGAGGCAGCGCAAATTGTGTCCACTACGATTGCAGAATTTTTACGTCAAAATTCGACCATTCAGGAAATTCGCCTCGTGTTTTTTCAGATCGGTGATTTGAATACTTTTCTCAAACACGAAACTTTTACGGCACATTCAAAATGAGTAAATTCAGTCAGGAAAATAGAATCATCGAAATCATCACGCCGCTGGGCAAGGATGAATTATTGCTGACTGGCTTCAATGGGCAGGAAGGCATTTCGAAGCTTTTTCAATTTGACTTGCGGATGATGTCAGAAAACCGCAGCGTCAAATTTGAAGATATTGTCGGCAAAAAAGTCACCATCAGGATGTTGTTGCCGGATGGCGAACCGCGTCACATTAATGGTGTCATCAGTTCGTTTGCGCAGGGCGGTTCTTCGATGCTCGAAGATGGTGATAAGCCGACCGTATTTTCGCATTATCACGCGACCATGGTTCCCTGGTTATGGTTTCTGACGCGAACACGGGATTCCCGGATTTTTCAGGAAATGAGCGTCCCTGACATTCTCGAAAAAGTTTTTAAGGACTACGGGTTTTCTGATTACAAACTTCGTTTACAAGGGAGCTTTGCGCCGCGTGAATATTGTGTGCAGTACCGCGAATCCGCTTTTAGTTTTGTCTCACGGTTGATGGAAGAGGAAGGAATTTTTTACTTCTTCGATCACGAAGCCGACAAGCATACATTGGTTCTGGCGAACAGTCCGAATGAATTTAAGCCGTGTCCGTTGCAGGATATGGTGAGTTATAAATCGGTCGTCGGACAGGAACGCGAAGACGATGTGGTGACTGATTTTACGATGAGCCGCGAGGTGCGTCCCGGTCAATACACCGTGCGTGATTTCAACTTTGAAAAGCCGTCGCTTGATCTGACCTCGAATCTTTCCGGCAAAGGCGACAGTCATTTTGAGATTTACGATTATCCCGGCGAATTTCAAACCAAAGACGAAGGCGAACGGCTGGTCGGAATCCGCATTCAGGAAGAAGATACGCCGCAGATCATCGTCAACGGAGCCAGCACTTGTCGCAGCCTTATTTCGGGTTTTCGCGTTGATTTGCGCGACCATTATCGCCGCGATTTTAATCGGGCGTATACGCTGACTTCGATTTATCACTCGGTAGATTTGGGCGAGAGTTGGTATAGCACCGAAGGCGGCGACGCAGGCTTTGATTATAACAATACGTTTCAAGGCATCGCGCATCCATCTCCATTTCGTCCATTGCGAACTACGCCCGTTCCCGTCATTCACGGAACGCAAACGGCGATGGTTGTCGGCAAAAGTGGTGAAGAAATCTGGACGGATAAATACGGGCGCGTGAAAGTGCAATTTCACTGGGATCGTGAAGGCAAGTACGATGAAAAATCTTCGTGCTGGATTCGTGTTTCCAGCAATTGGGCAGGCAAAAACTGGGGATTCATTTCGCTGCCGCGTATCGGGCAGGAAGTCATCGTAGATTTTCTGGAAGGCGATCCTGATCGTCCGATCATTGTAGGCCGTGTCTATAATGCCGAATCAATGCCGCCGTATGCTTTACCCGATGAACAGACGAAAAGCACGATGAAAACGCTGTCTTCAAAGGGCGGCGGCGGCTTCAACGAAATTCGCTTTGAAGATAAAAAAGGCAGCGAACAGGTTTTTATTCACGCGGAAAAAGATACAGATTTTCGCGTCAAAAACGATCAAAAAGAAATCATTGGACGCGATCAGCATTTAATTGTGAAGCGTGACAAGGTTGAAAAAATTGAACGTGATGAACATCTTGTCATTGATCGGGATCGCATTGAAAAACTTGGACGCGATCATAATTTGACGATTAAAGGCAAGCAGGCAATCAAAGTCACCAGTTCTCAATCCATCGAAGTTTCAGGCAATGTCGCACATAAAATCGGTGGCAATCTGAGCGAAGCAGTGACGGGTAGTGTTCACCTGAAAGGCTCAACCGTTGTTATCGAAGCTACCTCTGGTATCACTCTCAGTGTCGGAGGAAATTTCGTGACGATTTCTCCGGCAGGTGTGATGATTCAGGGCACGATGGTCATGATCAATAGCGGCGGGGCTGCGCTGCCCGGAATTCCCGGCATGCTCGTTTCTCCGATTGATCCCATAGCAGCCCTCGAAGCGGATAAAGCTGATCCTGGAAAAAGCGATAAATTTAAGAAAGACGCAGCGGCGAAAAAAGGTTCGTCGAATAATTCTTTAGCGTCTGATGCGCCAACACATAATTCTGAGTCGGAAGAAAATAAAGACAAAACGCATTTCATCGAAATCGAATTTACTGACGAAGCGGGGCAGCCCATTGCTGGAGAAACTTATCAAATTACGTTGCCGGACGGTGTGACGTTGGCGACTGGAACAACTGATGAAAAAGGCAAAGCGAAAATTTCAGGGATTGATCCGGGAAGCTGTAAAATTACGTTCCCGAATTTAGACGCGGAGGCGTGGGGAGAATAACGATGCCAATACATACCGTTTCACAAGGCGAAAGCATCATCAGCATCGCGTCGAGCTATGGCTTCTTCTGGAAAACGATCTGGGAACATGGCAGCAATTCGGCGCTGAAGGAAAAGCGAAAAAACCCAAATATTTTATTAGCTGGCGATGAAGTTTTTATTCCTGAAAAGAAGCTGAAAGAGGTCACGAAAGGCACGGACGGTTCACATAAATTCAAACGCAAAGGCGAACCCGTCAAATTAAAACTTCAATTGAAGATGATGGATGAACCACGCGCCAACGAAAAATATATGCTGGATATGGGTGGCAAATTAATTAAAGGCACGACCGACGGTGACGGGAATCTGGAAGAATTTATTCCGAATGATGCTTCGTCTGCGACGCTGATTTTGAAGGATGGGAAAGAGCAATACTCAATTCGTATCGGCGAACTTGATCCCGTCGAAGAAATCTCAGGAATTCAACAACGCTTGAATAATCTCGGCTTTGATTGCGGTTCAGATGCCGGAGAATTAGGCGATGCGACGCGAGAAGCGCTGAAGAAATTTCAAGCCCGGCACGAATTGCCTGTCACCGGAGAAGCCGACGGTGCGACGAAATCGAAGCTGGGCGAATTACATCAATAAGCAATATGTTTGAATCTGTCAGCGGTGCAATTAATAAAGCGAATGATCTGTTGGGTGGCGGCGCAGGTGGCGACGGCACTACGGGGAAACCTGTTTTTAAGCGGGCGGGAGCACTCGCGCCAGCGGACGATGTGCAACAGGGCGCAGCCGGAGCCAATGCTGGCGGCACGCCGGCGAATGCGATGAATTTGAAACCACCGATTGAATTTATTCATTTCGGCAAATTGCACGGCGATAGCAGCAAATTTTACGAACACGACGAATTGCAGGACACGAAGGACGACGCTGAAAAACTGGGTCGTGCATTGATGTTTCGCAACGCGCTGGAACGCGAAGCTTTATTGCTGGATGGTTTTATTTCTGCGACGAAAGAGGTGTTAGAGGAATACAAAGATAATCGTGGATTGCTGGGCGAAGTCGGTGCAGCAGCCGAAAAATTATTTGGTAGCGGTGCAGCCGAACCAAGCCCTGATGAACTCGACGCCTTCAAAGATAAAGTTTCAGCGGCTGGTGGCAAGATCAACGCTTCGGAAATCAGCTATCAAAAAATTCATCAGGCAGGCATTGAT
>JAYVRW010000085.1:0-27498 GCA_043775925.1 Blastocatellia bacterium | reverse complement strand
GACGATGATGGCAATCGCAAGAAAACGAAGGATTTCAAGGCGCAGCAACATTTGCTGTTTACCTTCAATCGAATCTGCCGGATTGTTAGGAGCTGATCTCATAAATATCAAAATTAATGATGAGAGATTATCAATACCGTCGTCGCCTTTTTGGCTTCATTTTCCAACGTGGGTCATTATTTCTGACCATCCACTTACGGCGGCGAGTCATTTTTCGTAACGCTTCTGCACGCCGCATTTTAGCACGTTTTCCAAAATCAAAGATTTGATCCAGCGCCGCAAAAAGCACCAGCGAAACAATTAAATTTAAGGTAGGGCTAAGAATTAATTGCAAGGCCGCTTCGCGTGGCATGGCGACATCAACGGTAAACGTATAAATCGAGAGTTGAAGGATCGAAGCGACGACGCCTGCGCCTGCGACAATGGCAGCCCGAATCAGTAACCCATCCACTAAAAAAGAGTTAGAAGACCAGAATCCGATATAAGCCGCGACCACATAAGAAATCCCACTGACTCCCGTCACAGGAACATTGCTTCCCAGATCATTCAAAATTCCGGCACAGGTAGCTGTCACCATTGCTACTACCGGATTACGCAGGAGACTGACGTAAACGGTAATAAGCAATAACCAGTCAACATATCCAAGCCAGGGGGAAAAAATTTTTAACGTAACTTGAGCGAAAGCGGCAACAATCAAACAGATAGCAATGACCCACACTCGCACTTTACTGGTCTTCTCGGTCTCCAATTTCTTTTCTCAGTGAACCGCTACGAAAAAATAACGGCTGCGACTCTCCAGGGTTAATAATTAAGGCTTTTCAGCCTGTTTTTTTCGTTGAGCGTCGCCCAGGCGTTGTTGCTTCAATTTATCCTGTTCGGCTTTTTCCTTATCGCGCTCAGTTTTGCTCAGCTCTTCTATCTGAGCACGAATCCTATCCTTAGCCACAATCATGACTCCCACCACATCTATTTTATCCAGCGCGGCAGACGGCTCAAGGGGAACGATGTCAGGAGATTTTTCGCTGGTATTCAATGGCTCAACCACACGTCCAATAATCAACCCACGCGGATACAATCCATCCTGCCCGGAAGTAACGATCAATTCGCCAGTCTGAGGCCTTTCTCCGGTTCCGCCCACCAGTTTCAGTTCGCATCTAAAATTACTTTTGCCGTACGAATTACTCGTCCCCTGCACAATTCCCATCACTCTGGATTCTGTCGCCTGCCCAACCGCCGCTCCTGCCGCGTGCCGCTCATCCGTCAGCAGCAGAATTCGAGAAGCTGTTGGGGCAACTGTCACCACACGTCCGACCAGACCTTTTTCGGTCACGACTGGAAAATCTTTTTCGATGCCTGAAATCGAACCCTTATCAATTGTGACCGTGCGATACCACTGCGTCGCGTCACGCGCAATAACCTGTGCCTTCACTACGTTCGCAGGCGGTTCCGGCTTCCAACTATCAATCTTCAGAATTTGCTCGGTATTTTTTAGTTGCTCCGACAACCTGGCATACTCGGATTCAAGCGTGGCGTTCTTTTCCTGAAGCACTTTATTTTCGGCACGAGCGTCTTTAAGAATAATGTAGGAATCCTTAATGCCTCCGACACCTGAACCAGTCATCGTCAGCAATGTCTGGAACGGTTGAAACAAGGTCATCATCACTTGTGCTCCAAAGGTTCGCCCGACCCGCCCAGGCATGGGGTTAAATAAAACCACCAGCAAATGCACAGCGAGAAGCACCACTAATAAAAAGGGAGGATTATTTTTTAGGCTAGTTCGGATGTCCACAAAACAAGACGTACAAAATTGATGTTGATGCTAAGACTGAAGCTGGAAGACAGCTTCCAACTTCAGTCAAAAGTCCACTAGGCTGGTAAAGTTGAACTATCCCAGCGAACACGGCGCAAGAGGTTAAAATCGGACAGCATGGTTCCAGCTCCGAGTACCACCGAAGACAGGGGGTCTTCAGAACAGGCGACTGGCAATCCGGTTTCCTGCATCAATCGCGCATCTAATTTTTTGAGCATCGCCCCGCCACCAGTCAGCACGATGCCACGATCTACAATATCAGCGGATAATTCAGGCGGCGTCCGCTCCAGAGCAACACGAACAGCATTGACAATTGTTGCCACTGAGTCGGCGAGAGATTCACGAATCTCTTCATCTGTGACGACAATTGTTTTGGGGATTCCTTCGATCAAATTGCGCCCCTTAATTTCCATCGTTAGCTCCTCATCCAGGGGAGCCGCCGAGCCGAGTTCAATCTTAATGGCTTCGGCAGTGCGTTCACCAATCAATAAATTATATTTGCGTTTGATGTATTGGATGATCGCTTCATCCATTTCGTTACCGGCCACGCGAACCGACCGTGAATAAACGATACCGGAAAGGGAGATGACCGCAATATCAGTGGTTCCGCCGCCAATGTCTACAATCATATTTCCGTGCGGCTCCGTAATGGGGAGTCCGGCTCCGATAGCAGCAGCCATGGCTTCTTCTACCAAATAAACTTCCGCAGCTTTGGCACGATAGGCACTGTCTTCAACGGCGCGTCTTTCGACTTGCGTAATTTCTGAGGGAATCCCGATGACGATGCGCGGGCTGACCCATTGCTTTCCGTTATGAGCTTTGCGAATGAAGTACTGAAGCATTTTTTCAGTGACTTCAAAATCGGCGATGACGCCGTCTTTCATCGGGCGAATCGCCACAATATTTCCGGGCGTACGACCAAGCATCTCCTTGGCCTCTTTGCCGACGGCTTCAACTTTATGAGTAAGTTTGTTAATGGCGACAATGGAAGGCTCAGAAACAACGATGCCCCTGCCACGAGCAAAAACCAAGGTATTGGCTGTTCCCAAATCAATCGCCAGATCACTGGAAAATAAACTAAATATCGAACGAAGGTTCATCTAACGTTTTCAAGACCGTCCGGGGGTGCAGTTGATTAAAATTCACTTTTCCCTTTCGGCTCCGACTCCAAAAAAAGGTTGTTATTATAAAAAATCAAGTGAATTGAATTGTGAACCGGGGGATTTCCGGCAGCAGGCTCTTCGCAATTCAAACCAACAATGATTCGTGGTTAGTTTTTCGCAAGCTTGACGTTATTCTTATTCGCAGCTTTTGCTTCATACATTGCAAGATCAGCTTTTTCCAATAAATCCGCCGAAGAATCAGCCGGATATTTGGGATAAGAAGCAATTCCAAAACTTGCCGTCAAATGGAAGGTATTTTGACTACCTCCCTTAAATTCATAGGTCTCAACTTTTTGCCTGACACGCTCAGCCGTAATCAAGGCTCGCTCTGCTCCGGTACTCGATAAGACCACTGTAAATTCGTCACCACCATAGCGCGTCACCACATCAGTATCACGCACAGATTCCAGCAACAAAGTTGCCATTTCTTTTAAGGTCTCACTGCCTACGCGATGACCATACTTATCATTGACACCTTTAAATCCGTCCAGATCAATAAAGATTACTGCTACTTCACCACCGTAGCGGCGGACGCGGCGGAACTCAGTTTCAAGGTATTGTCTCAAATAACGACTATTATGCAGTTGCGTTAAATCGTCCTGCATATACAAGCGTTCTGCTCGTGCAAACTGGACCGCATTATTCAGCGCCGTTGCGGCCACCACTGAGAGTTGCTGAATGACTATCCGATCAGATTCAGTAAATTCGGACTGGTTAATACACCTGGTTGCCTGACTGATCCCGATCACCTGATTATCAATTTTCAAAGGGCAACACATCACCGAAGTAACATTGGCGTCAGCCTGAGTCACTTCCCTGAAATCTGGATCACTGCTGGCAAATGATTGCAAGTCTTCTGATCCGAAAACAATTAACTCGCCTTGAATAAGAGTCTGCTGAACCAGGCCTTTGCTGTCTGCTCTTAAAGTCAAAGAAGGGGGACGTGTGCGCACGCCTTCCGCGCCAATCAGCTCTAATAATTTCCGATCATCTGAAAGAACATACAACTGCCAATTGTCAGCTTCCACCCAACTTCTAATGGAGTCCAGTATCTCAGCGGCGACCCGCTGCTGATCCAACGAAGAATGCATTCTGGTCGAAGCTTCCAGCAAACGCTCCAACTGTGACCGCCGTTGAGCTTGAAGCATGGAATCGCGTCGCTCTTCAGCATAACGCAAAAATTGCGGCAATTGAAGAGCTACACGTTCAATCTCAACATGTCCGAGATAACCAGCACGATCTGAAGCTTTTTCAAGCTGTTGCCCCGTACCTTCAACTCCCAGTCCCACATCGCACGCACAAGAAATCAGGACTGCGTTTGGAAACTGCGTTTCGATCCCGACCCGAAAATCTGAAGAAAGAAAAGGTTCTTTCGCTTCACAAATAATCAGCTCTACGTTGGCAGCGGCAGGATTTCCCACCCACCTGGACGACTCCAGCAGAAGTTCCTGAAGACCAAGATCGGGAATGGCGGCACGCAGCCGACTCTTAGCTTCAGTGCTCCCGATGACGCCGATCTGGGCGGGAAACTGAAATTGTACTTCTGAAATCTGTTCGCTGTTTTTCATGCCTGCTGTACTCAAAATCGAACTATTTGACGACCTGTATTCCCATCCTGGTCCTCGGCCTCCACCAAAACTTCACGCGAGCCGGAATTCAAAGTGACCAGTGCCTTGAAATTCCCTTGACTATCCACTCTGGCAAGGAAGCCTCCAACTTTGACTTTGACTCCAACATCACTCCGCCCTTCCAGCATGTAACTCGCCCCGCCCATTGGAGATTTACTCAAAACCTTTATTTCAATGGCTCGACGATCCGCGTTCTTACCCACGATGATAAACTTACCTGGCTCACTATAACTTCCCTGCTCCTGCCCCCGATCGGCTCGAACTCGCCAGTAGTAAGAGCCGGCCTGGAGATTATCAAAAATTGCGCCCGGCGCCCGCAACCCGGCTCTGGTGTTCAGTACCGTCGCGCCAAAAGTTGAGGAAGTTGCAATTTCAATCGCATAATTACTCGCTTGCGGAATCGCACTCCAATCAAATTTGACGACTCCCTTTCCTTCCAATCGCAAGGTTTGCTGATTGTCAGGGGATTTCAAAGTAGGAATCTGTAACAAAGAGGTCTTGATGGCCCGGCCTGATTTTTCAACCTCTAACCGCTCATTAATTCGTGCCTGAAAGACCTGTCCGGTTTCCGTCCGAACTTCTGCGTCGCCACGTTCGACCTTGATGTCGGCCTGATTGCCAACTTCTCCAGTGGCAACCGTCGCCGTCGTATTGCTGCCAACCTTCGCGGAGGCGACGGCTGTTTGGACGACGTTCGTTGAACCTGGAGCCTGCTCATTCGTCGCCAGATTAATTGTTCCGACCCGCACATTGACTTTAACCTTCGTACTCCTGTCCGCCATCAGCTCGTTATCTTTGATGACCAGCGTCGTATCTGGTTTGATCGTATAACTGGCTCCATCAACAAATTGAACTCGTGCCACTGAATTGCTCATGGTTTGAATGGTGTCACCTGCTTCAAGAGACATTTTTTCGTCAGCCGTCACAAAATCTGTGGCAGCCTCTTTCTTTACCCTGACCTGACCTGAAATCTCAATAAATCTGACGCTCTGACTTCCAATCGTCGTGGCAGTCGTTGCTTTATTTTTCAAACTTGAATATGCCCAATAACCTACCCCTCCAAGCCCAACAAGTATGACCACTGCAAGCATCAGCCGCCTGACAAGCTGTGTCGAGATGACATACCAATCAACCGAAAAGCGTGAGCGCTTTACTTCCGACATACGAGAATTTTTTGGGGCGAGAGGAGCGACGTTGACTGAACTTAAAATAACCCACATCAGGAAGTCCAAGGTCGCTTGAATTGCTTTCGAATTATTTATCCGCTGACACTTCGTCAAGGGGTAGTTGCGGAGGGCTTGGCAACTGCCCAATAAATTATCACAGTGATCTCCAACATTCAAAGAGTTATTTATTTCGTTGATTTTATGGCTCTTTTTTGACCGACACACCACCCGCAAAGTAGCGCAAACTTTCCAGTTTGCCTTTCAGCTACTGTAGTTTTTGAGAATCAGTCACCCTTTTCCGTCCAAACACTTTTTTTCTCTCAAACAGCGCGTAGTGGACGAAGTAAACTGGAAAGCTTGCCCTACATTGACGTAGCACAACCTTTCCAGCCTGCTTTTCGGCGACTGTGATTTTTGGCAGCTTAATTAGCAGATGAGATTTTCGCTGAAGTGAACGGGCGACGCAGGTGGCCTCGGCAGAGGGCTAAAAAAGGTGGCACGCCAAAAAAGTGACCCGGCGGCGGGTGCCCCTGGCGGAGCTGTGCCTGCTGACTGCACCGCACCGCTCACGCCGCCAGTGTTTTTTGCGCTTTTTTGTTTTTTTCACTTTCCCTTTTCATCAATATTTGAACGTTCTGGTTTGTGCGCCTTGATAGACATTCGTTAAATTACCAAGTGTGTTGTAGCTGTAATTTGTTTTCAACCCATTGGTAGCGACTGCGCCGTGTGCCTGCGGGGTTAGGTTCCACAACTTCTAGGAGGCTTCCCTGTTCATCACTAACCCTCACCTGTCAATCCGACCTGATTGGAAGGCGTAAGCCCCGGTTGTCAGAAGTCACTGAAAACCATAGATGCCCGTCGCAGAAGTGGTTACTGTTCGTTTTGCCAGCACTGGCCGGGAACGCAAGGAACTGAAGAAAGCCGATTGAAAGTGGAAAATCCGGGCTATGAATTGCGGCTTAATCAAAACATCTCAGCCCTGCCCGCAGGCTCGCTTCCCGATCAATCAACCTCTTCCATTGAAGAACTTCAACATCGTGTCATTGAAAACATCCTGCGCATTATTCGCGGGGGAGAGCAGGTTACTTCTCAGCCCTTGCTTGTCACGCCAGGAATGATTTTCAGGGGAAATCTCTGGAAGCATAAGATGTCCGCTATTTTTTGGAAGCATAATGTGTCCGTTGTGGACACATTATGCTTCCACTGACAAATTGTGTCACCAGGTAAAATTGAAAGGTTTGACAGGCAAGGTGTGTAAAAGTTACAATGTTGGTGTTATTGGCTTGCAACTTATCTATCATACTATTGCAAGTTATCAAGAGCCTCTCCATCCGAAGGATGCTTTATTATAATTCGAGGAGAAATCGAAATAATGAATAGATTTTATAGTTCTTTTTTATCATCTGCCCTGCTGGCTTGTTGCGCCTTCCCTTCACTCTCAATTAACGCCCAACAACCAACATCGAATATTCCAGTCGAAATTCAAAAGCGTAGCGAGGAAATCCAAAAAGTAGTTGATCGTTCCGAAGACGCCTATCAAAAAGGTGAAGCGTTTTTTGCCAAAGGTGATTTTACCCAGGCGCGTTCAAGTTTTAATCGTGCGTTGGACATCATTCTTGAATCCGGCTTTGACGTGCGTACCGATTCTCGCCTGAAAGCGCATTATCAAAAATTAATAGATCAAATTAATTCGCGGCAATCATTACTCGCAAAAAATTTACCTGTCGTTGCTCCCTTGTCAGCCGACGCCAAAGATGAACTCACCGAGGCACAATTGGCTGAAGTCAAAAATCAGGCACAAAAAGGTGCCAAGCCGACTTTGCCAAATGGCGCGACTTCACCACTTGACGAGCTTTCCAAAGTTGATTTAACCGATGCTGAGCGCAAGGCGACGGAAGAAGAAGCCAAAGCCGCGCTCGCCGCTGCCAAAGTAGATTTCGGATTTCGCCCAAATGCTTTAGTCCAAAGCTGGATCAATTATTATCAGGGTCGTGGTCGTCAAACGATGGAAGCCGGACTGCGACGCTCCGGCAAATATGTCGGAATGGCGCGTCGAATTTTCCGCGAAGAAGGTGTTCCGCAAGACATCGCCTGGCTCGGTCAGGTCGAAAGCGCCTGGTTGCCTCACGCTCGTTCGTGGGCTGCGGCGGTTGGTCTCTGGCAATTTATTCCAGGCACAGCAGCGCGATTCGGATTACGGCAGGATTTTTATATTGATGAACGTTCGAGCTTTGAAAAAGCAACTCGCGCTTCCGCTCGTTACCTGAAGTTTTTAGCCAATCGTTACGCTGGCAATTGGGAACTGGCAATGGCGGCTTACAACAGCGGTGAAGGCAATGTGGATCGTGCCATCGCGCGTTCCGGTTATGCTGATTTCTGGGAAATCTATCAACGCGGATTGTTGCCAAATGAAACTAGAAATTACGTTCCGAACATTTTAGCGACGATCATCATTGCGAAGAATCCACAGAGCTACGGTTTTAGCGTGAAATCTGAAGCGCCAATCGCCTACGACACCGTGATGGTCAACAATTCAGTTGATTTAAAATTGGTCGCCGAAGCTTGCGACACCAGCTACGAATATTTAGTCGAATTAAACCCTGAATTGAAGCGTGGCGTCACGCCACAGGGATTGACACACGGTTTACGTGTCCCGCCAGGACGCGGCAAAACTCTGCAAGCGTGGCTGACCAGAATTCCGGTAGATCGTCGCAATTCGTGGCGTTTAATGACTGCGCAAAATGGAGATGATTTCACTGCGATTGCCAAACGTTATGGCGTGTCTGAATCTGCTATCTCAGCCGTCAACGGTGGAGTGGAACCAAAATCCGGTCAGAAAGTTATTATCCCGGTCGGTAGCAGCGTGCGCTCAGTCGCAGCCGTAGCTCCAAAAGGCGCGATGGCTTCGATGGCTTCCTCTTCCGTTGCAGCAACGGCGGCAGGCGGTGGATATACGCGAGTCATCGTCTACACGGCGAAGGCGAATGAAACGATCAACGACATTGCTTCACGCTATGCTTCGTCAGCTAAAGACATCGCAGCCTTGAACCGCATCAGTCCTTCGGCTCCGTTACGAGCAGGACAAATGCTGAAGGTTCCGACTCGCACGAAATAAAATTATTTTCCTCTGGAACATTAAAAACAGCGCAAGAGATAAAAATCTGCGCTGCTTTTCTTTGCCTGAACGGAAGGACAAATTAATCCTGCTGACTGGCCCACGTTGCCGCGCCTACTAATCCGGCATTATTTCCCAGTGTCGCCAGGACGATATGAATTTCATTCACATCAATCAAAGTCACACGCGATTTGACGGTGCGACGAATCGGATCAAGGATCAAATCGCCCGCCGCCGCGACTCCTCCGCCAAAAACTACGCGACGCGGATTGATGGCGGTAATGATGCTGGAAACTCCGATGCCGATGTAACTTCCGGCGCGTTCATAAATACCTTTGGCAATGGCGTCTCCGGCGAGCGCCGCCTGACAGACCAGCTCCGGCGTGATTTTATTCAGATCATCGCCGCACATTTCCGCCAAACTCGTCGTCAATCCCTGCACGACAGCCTTCATTCCCATGGCAGCAATGGCAGGGCCTGAAGCGTAGGATTCGACGCAACCCCGACTGCCACAGCCGCAGGCATCGCCGTACAAATCTACGATGACATGACCGAGTTCTCCGGCTGCACCGCCGATGCCAAGATGTAATTTATTGTCAATGATTAAGCCGCCACCAATGCCTGTACCAAGCGTATAAAAAGCCGCTGTCTCGACGCCTTTGCCTGCACCGAATTTCCACTCGGCAAAAGTCATCGCACGGGCGTCATTGATAAGGCTGACATTAAAACCTGTCAGGGCTGTTAGTTTTTCAGCTAACGCCACATTGCGCCACTGCCCCGGCAGATTCGTCAGGAACAAGGTCACGCCGCGCACCATATCAATTTCGCCGGGGACGCCAATGCCGATCCCGCCAATCTTTTCCGGCGCGATGCCGCTGGCAGCAACGATGCCCTCAACCAATTTCCCCATGTTCGCAATGACCGCATCGTAGCCTTCGCGCGACTGAGTAGGAATCGAAGTCGTCTCGCTGATTTCTCCGGTCAGCGTGTTGACTAATGCAGCCTTGATGTTAGTGCCGCCGAGATCAATGCCGATGAAATAATTTTTCATGATTTATCTTGAAAGTCAGGCAGGTTAAGACTGCGTTGCTTTAATCTCCAAGCCTTTTCATCTCCTCAAAAGCTTCTCGAAATTCTTCGCAGGTTTCTAACACTGACGCAACTAATTCCGGCGAAGGTGGTGGGAGAATTTCAATACTGATACCTTTCCTGCTTGGATATAAAACACCCATTGAGCCATGCGCAATACTCATCACATCTGCCATATCATGAGGAATATCAATAATCCACCCCTCGTCAGTTTTGCGTGGCGTGGTGGATGGCGTTAAGACTGCACTCATAAATTCACTCCTCCTATTACTACATTGTAGTCAAAAGTGATGAGCTTTCCAATGACCAACGCACAACAACACCCCATTGACACGATATGCGCTAAGGAGTAGCGTATTCATAACCTCTCGCAGTCAGCCGCTTTGTTATTCCGCGAGAGCAACAACAATTTTTATCTCTAATTTTATAGTCTGTTTTTCGTTGGCTTTATCTGGCAAATCATTGTGCTGAGTAGCAGTAAGACCCAGCATCTTTCGTCAACTCTCAATTAAGCATAGGAGGCTTATATGGAACATACCTGGTTTGGCATTTCCAACAAAATTATCTATTCGGCTATCGCGGTGATTCTGCTGTTGTGGGGATTATCGGGCTTGCAGGAAGTCGCAAAAACACCTTATTCCGGCTACTTCACTAGCCCAGATAACGTAGTCACGACGGTGAAAGCAGGAAGTCCGGCGGAAGCGGTAGGACTAAAACTCGGCGATCACATCACAAAATATGATGGGATTTCGACCGACAATATTGCTGCCTTAGTAGCACGTCCTCGTCAAGTGGCCGGAAGTAAAGGTACCATCTCCTTCCAACGAGGCGGAGCGGAACAAACGTTGAATATCACCTACGGCGAACAACCAACCAGTGATATGCTGTTGGGTGACGGCACTAGAATATTAATAGGCTTAGCATGTTTGATTCTAGGGCTGATGGTCTATTTGCGGAACCCCACACAGCGAAGTTCGATGCTATGCCTGCTATTGTTCGGCCTTGCATCAATGAATTTACCTGCTCCCTATCTGCCTTCCTTAACAGTGAGAACCTGGTACTATGCCTGGAGCATCTTGATTGTTGCGCTAGTTGTCCCGCTTCTCCTGCTGTACTGCCTCAAATTCCCAAGTACTAAAAGGATTCTGACCGCCCGCCCATGGCTCAGCGGCTTGATCGTTGCTGTTCCGGTGGTGATGGGACTTTATGTAGCCTATCTCAACCTCGCATTGCCCACTTGGTCTGATGGCGCAAGCCTAATACTCAATACGCTATTTGGAGTAGTCTACGGAGGGATGTTTCTGCTCTCGCTGCTGGCAATTCTCCACACCTATTTCAAAGCAGACGCTAACGAGCGGCGGGCTTGGGGATTGAATTGGATGCTACTGGGCGTAGTGATCGGGATCGCACCGGTCGTGTTATCGTTTTTGATAGGCATCCTCTTTCCGCGCGCGGGGCAGATGTGGTGGCAGCGGCTGATTGACTTATCGTTCCTCGCTATTCCGATTTGCTTCACACTGGCATTAATGAAACGCGAACCGGTGAAGCATTTTATTGGAGAAGAAGCACGAGCATAAAAATTTGCGGTACTTCCACCTGGTTTGAGGGACGATCTGGTTCGTCCCTTTTTCATTCCTCTTCGCCCTCATTTAAAACGTAACAATAAATCAGTGAAACTACGATCAGGTAAGCAGTGAGAAACAACGTCCCAAACAATTCTATGAATAATGACATCCGTACAACTTCCTTATGATTTTGATTCCGGCGTGCGATGCGAGGACTTCGGGGATGGGATGAGAGCAGGCAGCACCAAGCGTCATTGTCCTACTTAAATTCAATGACTGGGGACAGAGTGTAACAGGATTTTACTCTCATCACACCTGGAATTTTAGAGATCACACGCTGCGAAGGAAGCGAGTTATGACGGAGTACGCATCGTCGCCAAATCTGCGCTTAACGTGGCCAGCCTGTTTTTCGCCTTGCCGATTTGACGTTCGACTTGTTCGACTAATTCCAATAAAAAATTATGCCCTATCGCTTCGGCTCTCAGGGCGCGTTGATGGAGGCGGTATAGTTCTGAATTTTTCACGCGAATGATTTCCGCTTCGACTTCGGTGCGACGCTCTTCGGTCGTGCGAATGGCACGGATCACTTGCGCATAATCACTGGCGCGGAGGCTTTGACGGGCGAGTTCCACAAAACTGGTTTCGGCACTCAGCATCGCCTGCAAATGCTCTTCGCTGCCGTTTTCGTAAGCTTGGTTCGCGGCGATCATCAAACGATGGCGCAGTTCACGATCATCTTCATTTCCGGCTAAATCGGGATGACAAAGCCGTGCAACTTCGCGGTAGAGTTTTTTCAGATTTTCCGAAGCATGAAATTTTGTTTGCCCGCATTCCAGTTCCTGACTGATCGCATAATCATCTTCGGTTTCGCGTTCGCCCATGACGATTTGGATTTGCTTTTCGATGGCAGCGAGATCATCAAATTTTTGACCAATCGTTTCAAGATACGTGATTTCAAATTCCCGCACGGCGGATTGCACAATGGATAATTCTGTTTCACGAACTGCCAGATCATCTTCGATCTTGCGTAATTCGGCACGCTTGGCTTCTAATTCTTTTTGTTCTGTTTCTGCACTGATTGTTAGTTCCATAAATTATTGGCGCTGCTGCTAAGCTGAGGGCGTAGCCCAAAACAAAAGATACCTCGCTAGTCGGTTGGGCAGAGCCACAACCGCACATCAGGCGGCAGAGCCGCTGAGCTTAATTTCATTGGTCAATGCTGCCTCTTACCCCCCGCTACCGCAGGTGGTACTGACACACTTTCACTAATCGCTTTAAGAACCTCGCCAAAAGTCTGGAATTCGGTAAAGGGAATCGAATGCGTGCGGCAGTGTTCAGCCAGTGAACGTTTCGCAAAAACCTTATCGGCGACTTCGGCGGCAGCACGATCACTCAGTCCGTCACCGAGGAAAATTGCCTGGTAGCCCTTCGCCTTCGCTCGTAAAATTGCGGCGGCTTTGTCATTGCCGTAATCTGAATCATCCCGAAAAATACATTCCCATCCGGTCGGTTGCGGATTGATCCGGCTCGCCAGAATTTCCAGTGTCGGGTATTCCTCCGCCGTCAAAAACAAATCAATGAATTCGTGAAAACCAGCGCTTAAAACTGTCAGGGGAATTTGCCCAGCCTCGCACCATGCTACAAACGTTTGGAAGTCGGGGTCAACCTTGACCTGCTTCAACAGTAAGTCTCTGGCTTCGTCGAAAGAGGCGTTAATACTGCCCATTTCGGCGCTGATGCCTTCACGCAAGGTCATCGTATTCGCCCGAAGCTGTTGACCGATTTCGAGAATTGCAGCTTCTCCGGCACCTAAAGTTCGGGTGAGAAAAACCAGCGAATCTGTATTGGTAATCGTTCCATCAAAGTCGGAAAAAATATGGAGTTTTTGGTTTGAAATCATAGAAGGAAATTATACAGGGATTTGGGCTTTGATTTTTGGTCTTTGGAAAATTAGCGTAATTGGTTTGTTTTTTTCAAAGACCAAAAATCAAAGCCCAAATCCCTCATCACAGACAAAATCAGTACTGTCTCAAGGTCACGCCGCTCGGAATTTTGAAAGCAAAAGTTGCATCGGGGATAGCAATATTTTCCTGCACATTGCTCAGCAAAAAATCTATTCTGGCGTGACCAGATTTTAGAAAAGAAAGGCGCGATAATTGTAGACTTCGAGGTTCGATTTCGATCAGGACTTCAAGAATATCCGAGCTTCGTTTGGGAATCAGACGCAAAACCTGATGACCTGCCTGAACCGGAGCTTCACTCGAAAATTCAACACGGGAAAAATCACGTCGTAGATTTCCACGCCCCAGCAAGAATAAAAATGGTGTTCGCCAATCATTCAGATTGTTCGCGGAAGTCCGCGTGGCGATCCGATCCGCCGGAAGATATTCATAGACAAATTTCCCATCAGAAAAATATTGCTTCGCTTCGGGCGCGACATAATCCCAGCGCATTTTCCCCGGTTTTTTGAGCTGGAGCCGACCAGTTTCACGGCGCGAACGGACATTGGGAGCGCTATAGCTTTGCGTAAAATCCGCACTGAGGGTGGTCAGCCTGGCGTATTTATGCTGGAGGTTCTGGATCAGTTCTTGAAGTTCTGAAGAATAAGAAAACAGAGAAAAACATAGGCAAATAAAAGAAGTAAGAAGAAAACTCATGTGGAATAAAACACCAGTTATTTCAAGTTCGGATGAACGAATAATTATAAGGGTAAGCCTCCTTAAAGGCGAGCATTTCCCTTCTCCTAATTCGGACTTCAACAATTCCTGTCAGCACTTTTTGCCGAATTCCGTCACTTCCGCAATTTGACCTGTTTTGTCTCAAATCCTGCAAATTCATTCATTTCGCAAGTTAGACGCTGCGCCGACGATCTCAAAAGTATGGCACAGAAGTTGTAAGACTTGTGATGAGCCATTGTGCTGATTTTGCACAGACTCTGAGCTGCCCCCTCCCCCAGCCTAGCCTGGCAAGTCCAACGCGGATGCGCCGATGAAAAATTAAAACTCAACCCTAAAGGATGTAAGCCCATGAAAAACCTTAAAATACAGTTGTCTGCGATCACCTTGCTCGCAGTAATCATTATCGCCGGCAGTGCTTTTGCACAACGCCATTCTATTGCTAACGCTCTCACCGCCATTATTCGTCCAGATGTCAAAATTTCCTTAATCGGAACAGTGACCCGCGAAAATAAACCTGTAGATGTTGAAAAAGCCGGCAATCTAAATCCTGGTGAAATCCTGAACTGGACCATCACTTCGATGAATGCCGGATCAGCTCCGGCTCAAAACTACAAAACCATCGGTGAAATTCCGACCGGCACAGCCTATGTTGCCAGCAGCGCCAAAGCTGAAGGTAATGTCAAAATTGTCTACAGTATTGATGACGGCAAAACCTTCGATGAAAAGCCCCTGATTGATCAGAAACAACCAGACGGCACCACCAAAAAAGTAGCAGCCCCAGTCTCGATGTATACCCAGATTCGCTACGAATGGAACGACCCGCTAACTGAAGGTAAACAATTTTCGGCTTCATACAAAGTTCGCGTCAAGTAATTGATGTGAGCTGAAGCCTAATCAGTGGCAGTTGTTCGCTCAACGCTACTTTGGCGCATCCCCTATGGATAGTGCCTTTTCTCGCCGTAAGAGGCTGGCGGATTATCAAAAATCCGCCCAGCTATAAATATCAACTTCAGAACTCAATCAGGAGTAAAGATGAAGAGCAAAATTAACATTGGGGGGAAGGTGCTGATCGGCGCTGTCGTCCTCGCATCGCTGGCTACTTCCGCACTTGCACAATCAACCGCAACTGCTGGTGGTACTCAGATCAAAAACAAAGCGTCAGCTTCATACACTGACGATCCGGGAACCCCGACCAAATACACT
Organism: Blastocatellia bacterium; assembly: GCA_043775925.1. GTDB lineage: Bacteria > Acidobacteriota > Blastocatellia > RBC074 > RBC074 > JAFDVL01. The sequence continues at coordinate 12,081 of JAYVRW010000085.1, read as the reverse complement.
ACGACCTCTAACGAAGTCATCACTACCGTCGCTTATGTAGCCGGCTTATCTATCACACCAGATGAAACAGCGCCTGCTACCGGTGCGCCGACACCAGCGCCAGGTTCAACGGCAACCTATACGTTCGATGTGAACAATCTGGGTAACTTTAGTAACAACGTTCACTTCCTGGCAAGTGGTGCCAGTATTCAGATCACTGGGCCTGGTACGATTGCCACAGCCTTTATTGATAACGACGGCAATGGCGTTTTTGGCGCTGGCGACATTGACATCAAAGGTAATGCTGCCGCAGTTGATCAATTGATTGCACAGGGTGCAACCAAGAAAGTCGTTGTCACTGTCACCATTGACATAGCCGCCATTGCCGGTGCAGCCGTCACGGTTTCACTCGGTGATACAACCACTGGGACTGGATTTGATAACCAGACCAAAGATTCTTCAATTCACGAAGTTTCGACCAGTGCGCCAGGTGCTATTACAATCACCGGCCCTGAAAAAGAAGCCAAAGGTGCGGTAGTCCTTAATGTCAGCAACGTTCCAATGGTTCAGAATGGTCCGAATGGTCAACCAAACGCTACTGGACCTGGTGCAGCACCTGCCAATTTGAACACGGATTACACTAATAAAGCAGTTGATCCAAATGCTCCGACCACGCCAACGATCTTCGATAACACGTTGAAGAACACTGGCAACGGCCCGGAAACATTCACGATCAAACCTGCCGTCGGCGCAGGTACCTATCCAGCGGGATCAACCGTTGAAATCAGCCTTGATGGTGGTGCGACTTATACGACAGTGGTGACGGCTGGGGCGCCAACCGCAACCCCAATGGTCACGACCGCAGCAGTCGCAGCGGGAGCAACGCTGAACTATAAAGTTCGTGTCACGCTGCCGACCGGAGTCGTCACCGAAGCTGGTTATGACACGGTCATCACCGTTTGTTCCGTGATGAATCCATTGGTCACAAACAATACGATTGATCGTCTGTTCCCTGGCTATCTGAGGCTCTTGAAAACGGCTGTCGTCGTCAATGCCACGGGCGTTGGCGCAGCGACTGATCCAGTTCCAGGCGCGGACATTCAGTACACCGTGACCGCGACCAACGTTTCGGCTGCTCCAACGGGATCAGGCAGCGTTGACCTGCCAGCGCAATTAGTCGTCATCACCGAAGATGGTGATGCCGGAGCTAATAACTGGGCAGGCACTACGAACTACGTGGCAGGTGAAGCTGCGAACAATAACGGAACGGCAGTCACGCCAGTCGTTAGCGCCAGCACAGGTGCAGTAGCACAAGCCAAATACGTGGCCAGTATCGGCACGTTGAATGCTACACAAGTCGGAACTCTGACTTTCACCCGTAAGATCAAACCTTAGTTTTGATCATTACTTGAAGAGCAGGCTGACTCGCCTGAGCCAGCCTGCTCTTGCTTGAAAACTTAAATTGAAACTCTCGCTTGAACGCGCACGCTCACAGCAACGTAACTTAGCCATACGATTGCGATTCACCGCGTCACTTTGAAGCGTTTGTTTCAGTAACCCTGAATTCTGGTCCCAAAATTCATTGCTCTGAAAATATTGACTGACGATTGATTTACAAACTAGAGAAGAAGGGTTCGGCACACTTATATGTTTAGACTTATCAACACCTACCTCATCTTTGCGGTCTTGATTGCAACCTGCGCGACCTCAGCCATCGCACAAAAGGAAGCAACTCCCGTCACGGGTGGCATCTCCGCCGGAGTTACCATCAAAAATCAGGCACGCGCCAGTTATCAAGACCCGACCGGCAAAGATTTTGTGGTCTCCTCCCCAATTGTTTCAATTACAGTGGTGGCAATCACGGGAATCGTCGTCACACCGGATGATCCACAATCCACCGGCGTCGTTTTAGCGAATGAACAAATTACCCGCGTTTTCCGTGCCTGTAATATTGGCAACACGCCCGATACCTTCACATTAACTCGCAGTACGATCTCGGCGCCGTCTTCACTCGTCGCCATGTACTGGGACATTGACGGCAGCGGGACAGTCACTGCACCGGATATTCAAATTACCTTGAATCAAACGGCCAGCCCGACCATTCCTCCAAGTGAATGTATTGGGATTTTAGCCGTTATTGACACTGGCAATGTTGCCAAAGATGATCTGGTCACCACTGGTATTACTGTCAAAACCAATGCACCAAGCAACAACGGCCCACAAAAAGACGATGGAACCAGCATCAGCAAAACCGGAGAACCAGCGAGAATTACCGACCCGACCAACCCTTCGCTACCTCCCATTAAATTAGTCGAAAACAAAGATCAATTCACTTCTACGGCGGGCAGCGTCGTTAATTATTCGATGAGTTTTAGAAATCGTGGTCAGGTTCCAGCGATTAATGTTTTATTGTCGGATGACCTTCCGGCGCAAATTGATTATGTACCAGGGACTCTCAAGTTAGGAACAAATTCGCTGACTGACATTAGTGATGCCGACGAAGGTCAGGTCATTAATGGGCGTCGCCTTGAAATCAAATTAGCCAAAGTTGACCCGGATCAAATCATTTTAGTAACTTTTCAGGCGAAGCTGAATGATAACGTCATTGCCGGCGTTGGAATCATTAATACGGCACAGGTCTCTGGCGACAATATCGGAACCGCCATCAAGACTTCCAAAACCAAAGTTGTCATCAATCCGATAGGGACAGTATATGCCGGATACAGCAACGGTTCAGTCCCGATCTCCAATGCTACGGTTACTTTGGCTACAGACAAAGACGGGCTGAATTTAGTACCTGTTCCAACGGGCGGATTCGATCCGAATCCAACCAACAGCAATCCTTTCTCGACCGATGCGCAGGGTCACTTCAGCTTTACGCTGGGAGCGAATCAACTCGGTGCGCCCGGCGCTCCTGTCACTTACTACGTCAACGTCGCAGCGCAGGGTTATCGTCCGCGCATCCTTCAAATTCAAATCCAACCCAACCCGGCTAATCCTGATCTTTATACGGTGGTGGTGATTTCAGCCGATGGTCAGCCGCTCTCGCAAGCGGGTAGCTTCCAACTGACGAATACGAACGTTTCACTGGTGGATATTGCCGCTGTAGTTTTGAATGTTCCAATGTTTGAGACCACCACACTCCAATTGACAAAAGTTGCGGATAAGCAACGTGTCGAAATTGGTGAAATGATTTCATATCGCCTGGAAGCTCAAAATTCGACCGCGCAAAAATTCACGGCTGTTCAATTACGCGATACCCTCCCGCTGTCATTCACTTATGTTCCCGGCACGGCTCGCGTGCAGGTGGATGGAACTCCGGCCTTCGCTATTGAACCGACTATTTCCAACAATCAGATGGTCTTCACCATTGGAGATTTAGCTGGCGGCGGCAGAGTCACAGTCACTTATCGTTTGCGGGTCGGGGCGAATGCCAAACAAGGCGAACAAGTCAACGCGGTCGTCGCCACCGGCGTCTATCCCAACGGTGATCCCATCACGACCCCCGTCGTTAAAGCTCCCGTCTTAGTTGGAATGGGTCAGTTCTCAATGCGCCAGATTATCATCGGACGTGTCTTTGAAGACACCAATGGTAACGGCTTATTTGAGAAATGTGATCGTCCGGTGGCAGGTGTGCGCGTCTACCTCAATAACGGCACTTCAGTCATCACTGATTCAAAGGGAATGTACAACTTCCCCTCCGTTGAAGAAGGCGCGACTTCCCTGACACTTGATCCATTCACCGTACCGCGTGGTTATGGATTACTGGATAGCAAACTGAAAGCACATCGCAGTTGGACTCGGTTAGTTCGCACTCCTCTCGGTGGCGGCGGATTGAACCGTCAAAACTTTGTGTTGGAAAAAACCCGCAACCCCCTCACAGAAGCCGTGACCGATGTTGAAGGCGGCGTTGAAACCGGAGTCTTTGCCGGACTTGCAGCGGGCGTTCCCGGCGCACCTGGTATTGCTGGCGCACCGGCGGCTCCGGCGAAACCTGTCGCAGGCGCACCTGCCAAGCCAACCACAGAATCAGCCGAAGCCGCAAAATCAGACGAAGGTAAGATCAAAGGCAAAGCTGGTTCACGTCAAAATAAAGCACGTAAAAATGCCAGCTCAAAAAATGACATTGCTTCGGGCGGAGCATTAGATGGAGTTTTAAGCAGAGCGCGTGGGCCTAAAACACGTGCCGGATTAGCAGCCATCAATGTTGGTAAGGGAGGTTATCGTGCGCCTGGCACGTACACGGACATTTCCACTGATAACATTGAACCTGTCGCCGCCGGAGAAATTAAAGTTCTCTCGCCTGAAGCCAAAGAAGTCATTATGGAAAATGCGCTTCGTGTTGAAGCGCGTGTCCACATGGACTACGTCGTCGCGCTGGATGTCAACGGAGAGCGTATTCCTGAGACTAACGTCGGCGTCAAAGAAGTTGACCGGAAAAATAAAATTGCGACTTTCGTCTATGTCGGTATCAGCCTGAAACCGGGGCCGAACGAAATTAAAGTGACTGCTGTTGATCAAAACGGCGTTCCGGCTCAATCACAGAATTTAACCGTGATGGGACGTGGCCCGGTTACCCGTCTGGAAATTGTCACCGATAAAAAAGAAGTTCAATCAGGTGGGCGTGATTCAACCATTGTTCGCATCAAAGCTTTCGATCAATGGGGCAATCCTGCCGCCAGCGGACAAGTTGGAATCCAGGTCTCAGCGGGACGCCTGCTGCGCCTGAATAATTCCAATAGTTCACCCATTGCTATCAAAGAACCCGCTAAAGATGCCGAAGGCAACCCAGTGGCAGAAGCGCCAGCATCGCTCTCCGGTCAACGTTGCGAACGCGGTAGTTTTGCGACCAAGCAGGAAGAGGATGATTGCGTGACGGCACTGGCAAAATTGCGTGGATTAAGCCACGATGAAGTTGAAAAACTTCGCTCTCCACTACTTGGAGCAGGCAGTGAAGCCATCAATGGATTCTCGTCTGAACAGGTCAACGCCACCAACCGTCAACAAATTGTTTCCATCGAAAACGGTGAGGCATTAATCGAATTGGTGGGTGAAGGCCAGCCGGGAAATGCAGAAATCCGCGCCTTCTCCGGTGATTTAAAAGTCCAGCGCGATATTCGGTTCACGCCTGAAATGCGTCCGCAAATCCTCGTCGGATTAGCCGAGGCATCTTTCGGTAAAGCCGCACCTGAAGTAGCCCTGCGCGGTGGCGATAAGAATTACAATCATCACGTAGAATTTTTCTATCGCAGCCCACTCATGAAGCAGGCACAACTCACGTTAGCATATAACAGCTTCCGCGCCCTGACCCGCACCGCCGGACGTGACCGCACCTTCTTTCTTGATCCGCTGGAACGTGTCTATCCAATTTTCGGAGACTCTTCAACTCGCTTTGAAGATGCGCAATCAAACTCCAAGCTGTACGCCCGCATTGACAAAGGTCGTTCTTACGCGATGTTCGGCGATTTCGATGCGAACCAACAGGAGTACATTAACAACGGCTACACCCCGACCCCCATGACCAATCTTGCGGAGAATTTAGCCAGCTCAGGCATCGGCAATTCACTCATCAGTAACTATAATTCAGTCCCTGTGTTCGCTTCACAAGGCCCGCAATTAACCGGTTACAGTCGTCGCCTTACCGGAATTAAAGTCCACGTTGAAAGTGAAGGCGGCAGCTCTGTCACTGTCACGGGCGCTCGTCCTGATACAGCTTTTGCGCGTGATGTTTTCCCTGGCAGCACCTTCGGGCTGATTCGCCTTTCCCATACGGATGTACTTCAGGGAACAGAAACTGTGATGCGCGAAGTCCGTGACCGTCGCAATCCCGACATCATCCTGCAACGTGAAGTCCTTGTTCGTTCAGTGGATTACAATCTGGATCCATATCTCGGTTCGATCTACTTTATGCGTCCGCTGTCAGCTTTTGATGCTGCCCTGAATCTGGTCCAGGTCGTGACGACTTACGAATATCGTTCAGTGGGAATGAACTCGGCAGTTTACACTGCGCGTGGCTCAAAGAATTTCAATAGCCTGGGCTTACGTCTCGGAACTTCATTTGTAGATCAACGGCAGGAAACTTACGGCTCATTTTTCCTCGGCGGCGTAGACGTTGAGAAGAAAATTGGTAAGAGCGGGACCCTCCAATTTGAATGGGGGATGAGCAATGGTCGGGTCGCTTCCACCGGCAGCTACTTCGGGTATGACGGGTTATCTTCAAGCCTGAATAGCGGCAACGGTGAACACAACGGCAACGCCTTCCGCGCGGAATATCGGCAACCATTGAAATTTGCTGAAGCGCAATTACAAGCCAGCTTCGGTAAATCAGATCAGGCTTTCTTCAATCCGTTCGGATCAACCGTGTCCCCCGGCTCACAACGCGGAACTGTCGCACTGGATTTCAAACCGCGTCCGTCAATGCAAATGCGTTTAGGCTTCACCGACGAACGCAACAAAACCACTACCTTTAATAACACTCGTCAAACGGGTTCAGTTGGTTTGATTAAATCTTTCGGAGATAAACTGCGCATCAGCCTGGGCTACGACTACCGCACCTTTACCGATTCATCTGGCAGCGTACTGGCGAATCAGGCCAACACGAATGCTGACACCAATGGCACTGCCACCACGACACCGGTCGCCACGGCAAATTCTTTTGCGGGGCGTAGTGTGACCTCCAATTTAGTCACCGCCGGAGCGGAGTATCGCCCGACCAGTAAATTACAAATTTCTGTCAAGCGCGAGCAAAACGTCGGAACTGCCGATCCTTCCTATCCCGATCAAACGACCGTCGCTGCCAGCTATCAGGTGAGTTCGTTAGCGAAGATTTTCTTCACCCAACGATTAGCCTCACAAGCCATCAGCGCTATCAGCGATTTAAGCTCCACCGGATTCGCACAAACTGCTTCCCGTCATGAAACTGCCATCGGCGTTGAATCTCCACTCAGCAAATACACAACGATGAGTGGACGCTATCAAATCAATAACAGCATCAATGGAACTGATAGCTTCGCCGTCGTTGGATTGATGAATCGCTTCCCGCTGAGCAAGACTTTTTCACTGGATGCCGGATACGAACGCGGGATGCATTTGAAAGGTAATGGTCAAAGCTTCAATAACGCAATGTTCGGCGTCAGCTACAATCCGACTGATAATTTCCGCTCAGCAGCACGTTATGAGCTGCGCGACCTGAATGGCTTCGGCAATATTTTCACCGTCGGAGCGGCGGGGAAATTATCGGAGAGCTTCTCTACTCTTGGTCGTTTCCAGTATTCGCGCACGGCTTTCCAAAACCAGAATAACGAAATGATGAACGGACAACTTGCCGCTTCGTGGAGACCGCTGGATTCGGATCGCGGCGCAATGTTGCTCAGCTATACGCATCGTTCCATTAATCAGAGCGCCGTCACAGGCTTCTCTCCGGCACGTGATCGTGATGACATCTTAGCGGCAGACGGACTCTATCAACCTTTACGTCGTCTGGAATTGTACGGACGTTATGCGATGAAGTTCAGCTCCAATGGCAGAGACAATTTGCCGCTCGCTTCAACCATGACAATGTTGTTGCAGGGACGCGCCGAATTACGGATTGCCAAATTCTTTGATGTCGCGGGTGAAGTTCGCTCACTGTGGCTGAGCGGAGTTTCATCACGACGCTTCTCCGCCGGAACAGAAGTAGGCTTCTGGGCTTTATCTGATTTACGCCTGGCGGGTGGTTATAACTTCACGAGAATGACTGAAAATGCTGGCTACTTTGGCGGCTTTGATTCGCGCGGAGTGAATACTCGCAAGGGTTTCTACTTCGTTGTGTCCTCGAAGCTCTCGAATATGTTCAATCTGTTCGGAACTTCGCGGGAGGGACTGGTTGGTAACGAAGCCGTGAATCCGGCAGCAACAACACCAGCGACGACACCAGCTCCTGAAAACAAGTAACGTTCAGAGTTCACGCTTCAGCGTGCCAAAATAAACACGCTGAAGCGTGAACTCTGAACACTTCCTGCTCTTTGATGGTTCGTTCTTTCTCTTACAACAGTTCTTCACTCGATTCGAATTTTGTTCGCGTCGAGTTTGTGTGTTTTCTGCGTTCACGGCAGCGTTTTTTGCGTTCTGACGATCAGACTCTTCTGATCAATCGCTGCGTTCCCACATCGAACCTGATGTAGCTCCTCCTCCAGCCTCACATCCTTCGATAGCTAATTTGCGTTCTTTGCAGCGCGACTTCCAGCGTTCAACTGAAGTCACATAACGGCTGCAAAACTAATCCTGAGTCCGGCTACTTCCCTTCTTCGCTCAAGCCGAGGTTCAAACAGGTCACAACATGTGGAATAAATTCAAGGCTCTCGCTGCGGCGGGAATGTTCTTAGTGATCCTGGCCACTCCGGTCATCGCACAGGTTTGCGCGTTTCCCGGCAAAGATGGAATCAACACTACGGTGTCCAGCGTCGTCAATACTTACTACGCCGGAACCGGTACGGCATCAGGAACCAGCGTCACTCTCGGAACCATTCGTGATGCGGCAAAACCTGCGATTGCCGTCGGCGATCTGATTATCCTGATGCAAATGCAAAGCGGCAATGGCGTCAGCTTCTCAAATTCGGCTTCGTATGGCAGCGGCGTAGATGCAGCCGCAGGCAGATATGAATACGCGACAGTCAAAACCGTCTCTGGTTCGACCTTAACGCTCGCGGCTTCGCTGACCTATACCTACACGCAGAGCGTGTCCAGCCGACAAACCTATCAAATTGTTCGTGTCCCACAGTACTCCTCTGCCACGGTTAGCGGAACTGTCACCGCTGCCGCGTGGAACGGTACAACAGGTGGCGTAGTCGCCTTGGATACCACGGGAACTTTAACCTTCTCCGGCACAATTGATGTCTCAGGACAGGGCTTTCGTGGTGGAGCAGGACTACAAAAAACAGGCGATCTAACTGCCACTACGTACGCGACCGGGGATTATTTTTATGAATCAACTCTCACCTTCAGTGGAATGAAGGGCGAAGGAATCGCAGGAACACCTTATAAAGTCAACGGTGGAACTTCTGCGACGACAGGTGCTGATAATTATCCTGGAACCACTCTTCCAAGCAGCATTGGACGAGGCGCACCGGGCAATGCGGGTGGTGGTTCCAACGATTATGCTCCAGACGTTGACAATGGACTGAATGCTGGCGGCGGCGGCGGTTCTAATGGTGGTACAGGCGGAGTGGGTGGCAATAACTGGCATAACAATATAGCTGCCAATAATCCGCCGAATGGATTCGCTCAGGGCGGACTAGGTGGATCAGTTTTTCTCGCTACAAGCTCTCAAATCGTGATGGGTGGTGGTGGTGGAGCGGGTGACGGGAACAATAGTACAACAATGAATGAATATCTACTTAGTGGTGCCAATGGCGGGGGTATTGTACTCATCAGAGCTGGCTCCATCACGGGAAGCGGAACTATTAATGCGAATGGTAACGCTGCTTTAGACTTACCCGCTTCAGGCCAAACTGATTCAGGCGGCGGCGGCGGCGCAGGCGGCAGTATCGTAATCTCTTCGGTGAATGGAACCAGTGGACTCACTGCCAATGCGAAAGGCGGCAATGGTGGTCGTTCAGGATATTTTGAACACGGTCCCGGCGGCGGCGGCGGCGGCGGATTTATTGCTGCTAATGGTGGCGTTTCGACTAGCGTGACGAAAGGTATTGCTGGTTTGGATCGAAGTACGACCCCTAAAAATTACGGAGCGACTAATGGCACTGATGGCGTCACAACTTCCTCTGTTACGACGACAGGCACAGGCACAGGCGCAAGCTGCTTACCTGCTTTGACAGTCACAAAATCTACTTCGACACCTGGCCCCTTCCCTTCCGGCGGAACCGCCACCTACACTATTCAAGTAGCGAATGCTGCAACAGCAGGAACGACGAAGGCTGTTCGTATTTCAGATTTGCGCTTACCTTCCGGTTTCACTTTTGCTTCGGCAGGAGCTTTTACGGCAAGTACCGGAGTTTACCTCACTGGAACAACCACGGCAGCCACACTGGCAGCGCTGGCGACGAAACCTGCGGTTGGGAATACATCATTGAATTGGGATTCGCTTGATATTCCAGCCGGAGGAACGGTTAGTATCACCTTTACCGTCAACATCACTGCCGGAACAGCCGATGGAACGTATCATAATCCGGCGGCAGTCGCATATTCCGACCCGACCCGATCAACTGCCGCTCGCGTGCTCAAGCCATTCACCAATGCGACTACGAGTACGGCCAATGGCGGAACGGCTTATACCACCAATACCAGCTATGAAACCGGAAGTTTTGCAGGCAGCGTCGGCGGTTCAAATTACGATGGAACGGCGAGTGGCGCGACCACCGAAAATGTCATTATTTCAAGTATCCCCTCTATTGCTCTGGTCAAAACCTGTACGGCTCCCGCCACCTGTGAAACTGCCCAACAGATACCCGGTACGGACTTGAGTTACAAAATTACTTTTTCTAACAGTGGTGGTGTCGCAGCACAAAGTTTACAAATAACTGATCCGATTCCAACCTCAACCGATTATCAAGTCAGCCCTGGAGCTGCCGTCAACGTTGGCAGTACTGGATTAACTGTTGTCATTGAATATTCAAACAATGGTGGGACAATCTGGACGTATACGCCGACCAGTGGAGGCGGTGGCGCCGCCGCTAACTATGATCGTAATGTGACGAATATTAGATGGCGGGCGTCAGCGGGAAATCTGAGCGCTGGGACTCCCGGCGATGTCACGTTCACTGTCAAAATCAGGTAACGATAGTTAATAAATCAGATCATTCGGTCATAGAATGGAGGAGGCAAAAAAACTTACTTCCTCCATTTTTACGTGGCGCCGAGTAATGCCGGGGTATTTCATTGGCGGTGAAGATTCGATGACGATGACTGGAATGCAAGCGTCCCCCTGCTGGTCTTCCAGTCCTGTAAAAAAGTTACAATCATTTTTAAAATTTAAAATTCTTCTTGCAATCTCTTTCATTTTGACTAAAATAACCGTGATTTATGCGGTTGTTGCTGACAATCCACCCTGTTTCTTAGTTTCTTTCAAACGATATTTTTTGATAGTGGTCTAATATGTCAGCAGTCACTAATATTTTTCGGGTGCCAGCCTGAAAACTTAGCTGACCAAACAATTTAATCCCTTTACTTTTTCCAACTCACTATTTTCGGATAATTCATCGTTAGATTTCAACTCTGTTTTTTTACGGAGTGGATGCGCAAAATGAGCGCAGCTAGCACTCTTCGGCTTTGCCGCAGTGATGGCTTCCTTGTTTGTTATCATCAGTAAGCTTCGTCTCTGTTAGTGCCGAGGCTCAGCCATGCTGTGTCCTTTGCCTAGACAGCCGAAGTTACCTCTGTGCGCCACCCGTTAATCTCCTCAGTCCCCGCTTCACGGTACCATTATGAATCTAAAATTTAAGACTCCCCAGATCGTACATTTTTATCTTGGCTTGTTACTTTTTGCTTTTACAACCGTTCCCGCTTTAGGGCAAAAAGTAGTCTATTCGCAGAACTTTGATAGTTATGTCGGAACACCACTGATGCCCACCAGTTCGGCAGCAGCTGACAATTGGTATACCAGCAATAGCGCTAATTCGGGCAGTCTTAACAACTCTCCCGCTGGCGTCTATGCCTTTTTTGGCGCTCCACAGAACAACCATCTGTGGCTGACCTCTGCGCTTCCTTCAACGGATCTCCCCTATTTATTTGTGACTGATCCTATTACCGTGGTGCCGGGTGTTCAGTCTACGTTTAGTTTTAAATATCGATCTTCTAGTGCGGGGAACCAGTCTGTGTGGGGAGCCTGCGTCTCAGAAAATGGCCGAACTGCGTGGACTCAGTTTGGGGGAGCAACTTTTCTAGCAACTCCATTTAATAACTGGCTGACTAAATCTTTCACTTACAAACCAATTGGTTCGAGCCTTATTTTACGGATAGGAAACACGAATACAGCTACCTCAGTAGGCAACGACGGAGGAATTGATGATGTCATGTTGACGCAGCCAATGTTCATCAACGCCACGGCCTTGGTGCGTGGAGCCGAAGCAACCGCCGAGCGAAGTGCGGCGAAGCTCCGTGCCCTGATGC
>JAYVRW010000084.1:0-7154 GCA_043775925.1 Blastocatellia bacterium | reverse complement strand
GTGATAGCCTTGAAAGCCGGTATCCTGCGTCAAACTGGCATTGTTCGGATAGCTGATTTTACTCTGGTCGGCTAACTTTTTATCGTGCATTTTGCCTGTCACCGTTTCACTTATAGCAGTTTGCGAATGAGTGCGACCGGTACAGTACGGCGAGCCGTAGCGAGCTGGTTTCCCGACAAAGCAAGTCGCTACCGCTCCTCGTCCTGTACCGATGCAGAAAACACGAAAACGACTTACCAAGGCAGATAAATCGCTAACTCCTTTATTCTCATTAAGGGCGTAGTGGGTAAATGCCTGACTCAAATTGTGACACAAAAGGTGAAGTATGGGAAAATAAAGAAGTTAAATGCTATTTCGAGTATTATAAAAAATGACCGATATGATCTTTAATATTTGCAACAACTTAACCTGTTCTGCCAACGATGTGCCCACTACTTTTGGTTGTTTAAAAAATAGATGTGCCAAAATGGCTTTGTAAACAGTTTGAATTGTGATATTTACAGAGGTGGCTACTTGCAGTGCTTATCGAACCTGAGAGGAATTGAAACTAAAGAGGGTTTCTAGTTTCAGGTTTCGAGGAAACCACATCATTAGTTTGCCCTCGAAACACAAAACCCGAAACGCGAAACCTCCCCTCTCGAAACGCAAAACTACCCCTCCGGCTTAATTATCCTACCGCTACGTCTTGTAGTTTAAGGGAGATGCGCTAGAATATATTTTTACTTCACAAGGTAAGATACTGGATGCGACTCTTTCTTGGTTGCATCGGGTTCCCGTCATCTTCAAATCAAACAAGTATCAGAAACTTCAGGAGGAATTATGAGTTCTGTCAATCGTCGAGATTTTGTAAAATCATCTGCCGGGGCGGCTGCGGCAGGTACGCTGGGAATAAATAAAGCTGCATTTGGCGGTGCGCCAAGTGACCGCGTGCGTGTCGCCGTCATCGGATTGCGCGGACAAGGGGGATCGCACACCAGCAGTTACTTAAAAATGCCCAACGTCGAAATCGCTGCCCTCTGCGATATTGACGATGCGCAATTTGCGAAACATCAAAAACAAATTGAAGCTGCTGGCAAGCCTGCGCCGAAGATTTTTAAAGATATTCGCAAAGTCCTCGAAGATAAATCCATTGACGCAATTTCGATTGCGACCCCAAATCACTGGCATTCGCTCATGGCGATTTGGGCGCTTCAGGCGGGCAAAGATGTGTATTGCGAAAAACCTGTTTCGCAATCGTATTGGGAAGGTAAACAGGTTGTCGCGGCGGCAAAGAAATACAATAAGCAAATCATTCAGCACGGGACGAATTCACGCTCTGGCGCAGCCGTTCAGGAAGCTGTCCACAAAATGCAGCATGAAAACTTACTGGGTGATGTCTATTACTCACGCGCACTTTGTTACAAATGGCGCGATACGATTGGCAAGAAGCCGGACGGCCCCGTACCAGCCGGAGTTGATTACGACATGTGGTGCGGCCCTGCGGCGAAACACGCCTTTAATGAAAATCGCTTCCATTACAACTGGCATTGGAATTACGAATACGGCAACGGTGACATCGGCAATCAGGGCATCCACGAAATTGATATTTCGCGCTGGGGCTTAGGCGTCACGCTCCCGACCAAAGTCAGTTCGATGGGCGGACATTTCATGTTCGATGACGATCAGAATACTGCCAATACGCAGCTTTCGATGCTGGAATTCGATAAAGGTGGCAAGAAAGTCATGATGGTGATCGAAGTTCGTCATTGGATGACCAACAATGAAGCCGGAATCAGCGACAGTCCTGAACTAAAAATGGGCGCTGGTGGAGGTCGTGGCGGCAATACCATCGGCAACATTTTCTACGGCGCAAAAGGCTACTTAGCCATTGAAGGCTACACGAAATACGACAGCTACCTCGGCAAAAATCAGGAAGCTGGGCCAGCCAAAAAAGAAGGCGGAAACAACTGGCAGAACTTCATTGATGTCGTCCGCAGCCGTGATAAATCCAAGCAAAATGCACCAATTGAAGAAGGTCATTATTCGTGTGCCCTGCTTCATCTTTCAAACATTGCTTATCGCACTGGACGAACCATTAATTTCGATCCCGTCAAAGAGGAAATCATCGGAGACAAGGAAGCGCAGGCAATGATGAAGCGCACATATCGCGCTCCGTATGTTGTGCCTGAAAAAGTCTAACTGAAAAGATTAATTTGTGAGTATTTGGGCAGTCCTAGGGGCTGTCCTTTTTTTGATTTATAGCGGTTGTGGATGCGACCCGTGAAGCGCCAGCGGTACAGTACGGCGAGCGGTAGCGAGGTGGTCGGCTGTGGGAGGGAACCAGCTCGCTACCGCTCACCGTACTGTACCATCGGTAATCGTGTCATTTGGGTAATTCGCGCCTTACAGTTATAGTAAGAACTGCGCTTCCCCAGCTTATCATTTTGTAAAAGGAGAATATCGTATGCAACTTTTGAGAGCGTACAAACTAATCGCAACCTTGCTGCTGGTTTGTTTTTTGACGCTGAGCGTAATTCCAGTGGCTCAGGCGAATCCGACCCCGCAAAGACGAAATCGGGAGGCTGGTAAGAAAAAAGCGGCCAAACGCATCGGCCTAGGAGCTGCCATTGGCGCAGGTGTCGGCGGGCTGATTGGCGGACGAAAAGGTGCGCTGATTGGAGCGGGTGCGGGAGCCGGTGGAGGAACGGCATATCACCTCCACAAAAAACGGCAATATCGAAGACGCCATCGCTAATCGAAGAGCTTGGGCAGGTGAGGAACCTGCCCATTATTTTATGCAGGAGTTCACTCATGAGATTTCACGCCCTTGGGCTAAGCATAGTTTTTTTAGCCTTCACTTCCCTTGCCTCCGCTCAACCCGTTCCGCAATGGGGGCGCTGGGAAAAGAGCTTTGAAGCCAAGCCGAAAACTGACCCCGATCCGACGATTGGATTGATCGTCAGGCTGACCTCCCCACACGGAAAAATTCATAAAGTCTCCGCTTTCTGGGATGGAGGAAAAATCTGGCGCGTGCGATTTATGCCTGATGAACCTGGGAAATGGCGCTTTCGCACGATTGCGTATCCTGATTACGCGGGGTTGAACGCACAGCGTGGAAGTTTTACCTGTAGGAAAGTGAATGGCGGAAATCGGTTTGCGCTTCACGGGGCGGTCAAGGTTACAAGAGACGGGGAAAATCTAAAACATGTAGACGGATCTGATTTTGTGTCAGTGGGTGAAGTAACGCCGATTACTACATTAAGGATGGAAGGTAAAAATCCAAACATTCGTAGAGAATATTCTCCTATTTATTATTCAAAAACGTTCACGGTAATTCGGCTTACAACTACTTCACAACTCATCACTCCCGGAAACGCAGAAAATGAAATCGCATTTACTGGCGATAAGAAAATTCGCATCAACCCCAACTTCTTCAAATTACTCGATGATAGAATTAACGCGATCAATGCACATGGAAGGTTAGCTATACTCGACTTTTTTGGTAAAACTACTCCAAGCTGGAACCTACCTGAAGATCAAATCATCCTGTTAGAGAAATACCTTGTTGCTCGCTATGGCGCACATCATGTCGCTTGGCTTCCAGATAATTCTGACGATGACAAATCAGTCGAATCGGAAAGATCACGCAGAATTTTCAAGGCAGTCTTTGGCGATAAACACAATTCACAGACGGTGCTGCTTCCCTATCAATACTGGCAGTCAAAGCTTAAATTTCAGTAATGAAAAAGCCCAAACCCTACGATCAGGCTTTCAAGTATCTGGCTGAACAAGACCCTACAGCGTTGTTGATTTTATTGGGCGCTTTAAAGCTAAAACAGAAAGCAACCGTCGAACTCTTACCAAACGAAGTAACCGTATCGGCAAAGTTGCCGGATTCCGTGTATTTGGTGACGACTGAGAATGAGCCGCCACGAATCGTCCATATCGAAGCGCAGACTCAATATGACCCTACAATGCCGTGCCGCATGACCGATTACGCGCTGCGCTTATGGATCAAATATAGCTTGGCAGTGGAGAGTTATTTGTTGCTGCTGACGCCGCGCAAAGTCCCGCATAAAATCCCGGATAAATTTCAACTCGTAGCCAGAAGTCTTGACGTTCGTCTGCATTATCAGGTGATTTCACTCTGGGAAATTTCTGCGCGGAAAGCAATGGCTCTGAATAAATTAGACTTACTGCCTTTCATTCCGCTGATGAAAGATGGACATCTCGCCATTGCTGATATTGCCCGTGCGATTGAAAATATTGACGACGATCAGCGCCAGCGCGAACTGGATTTGCATTTCGTCATCCTGAGCGGCTTGCGTTATACTCAACACGAATTTCTTGAATTTTTAGGGAGTGCCAATATGATTCCAATCACTTATGAGTTAGCTAAACAGTCTTCGACTTTTAGAGCGATGGTCAAAGACGTAAAGCAAGAGGCCAGAGGGCAAGGACGTTCCGAAGGACTTGCCAAAGGGCTTGCCGAAGGGAGAGCCGAGGGACGAGCCGCCGCTTTTGCAGAATTACTTAGGAAACTAGCCGCGCAACGATTTCCCAACCTGTCAATCGGATCTGAACTTGACCACATAAAAAACGCTGAGGCGCTGGAACAGTTATGTTTACAGGTCAGCACGATCAAAAGCTCAAAGGCATTATTACAGCAAATTTCCCAACTCGTAGAAACCAGCAAACAACCAAAGGCAAAGAAAAATGGCACAAACAAAAAGTAATGTCTATGACGCAATCGTAGTCGGCTCTGGCGCCACCGGCGGCTGGGCGGCAAAAGAACTCACTGAACGCGGCATGCGTGTCATCGTACTGGAAGCAGGGCGCAAGCTTGATCCCGCCAAAGATTACACGATGCTCAAAGAGCCTTACGAAGTGAAATATCGTGGACTCAAAGATCAGCAGGAAATTTATAAAGCGCGTCAGCCAATTCAGTCCAAATGCTACGCGTGCGGTGAATTCTCGCACCAATTTTTTGTGGACGATATTGATAATCCGTACACGACGGCGGCGGGCAAAGGCTTCGACTGGATTCGCGGGCGGCAGGTTGGTGGACGCACTTTGCAATGGGGACGGCAAACCTATCGCTTCTCTGATTACGATTTCAAAGCCGCGAGCCGCGATGGTTTCGGCGAAGACTGGCCGATCAGCTACGACGAAATGAAGCCTTACTACGAACACGTAGAAAAATTCGTCGGCATCAGCGGCACGACTGAAAACATTGACGTTTTGCCCGATTCAGTGTTCCTGCCGGGGATGGCAATGACCTGCTCTGAGAACATGCTCAGACAAGCCGTCGAGAAAAATTGGCATGATCGCCGCGTCATCATTGGTCGGGTCGCGATGCTGACAAAATTCCATAACGGTCGCGCTGCCTGTCATTATTGCGGTCATTGCGAACGAGGCTGCGAGACGCATTCCTATTTCAGCTCACCCGGTTCAACGTTGCCTGCGGCGGAAAAGACTGGACGCCTGACACTGCGCCCAAATTCAGTCGCTTCTCATCTCATCATTGATACAAATACGGGTAATGCTAAAGGCGTCGCGTTCATAGATCAGAACACTAAAAAGGCGCAGGAAGTTTTTGCCAAAGTTGTCATGCTCTGCGCTTCGACAATTGAATCTACGCGGTTGCTGTTGAATTCAAACACGCGCCAGCACTCCGAAGGCTACGGCAATTCTTCGGGGACGCTCGGACGATATTTGATGGATCACACGTACACGATTTCAATGAACGGAACGGTACCCGCCTCCACGCAATTTCCTTATCGCAATGATGACGGGCGTAATAACGGTGTCTATATTCCACGCTTCCGCAACGTCAAAGATAAAAGCAAAGATTTCCTGCGCGGTTACGGAATTCAGGGACAAGCACAAAAAGGGATGCTTCCGACGCACCTTCATAATTCAACTGGCTTTGGAGCAGAGTTAAAACGAATGGTGCGTGAAACGCCGGACGAGGCTCCCTTCTGGATTGGAGCATTTGGCGAAATGCTCCCACGCGCAACCAATCGCGTGACCATCAACAAAAATAAAAAAGATGCGTGGGGAATTCCCGTCGCGCACATTGATTGTCAGCATTCTGAAAACGAATTTGCGATGGCCAAAGATCAAATTGCTTCCATCGAAGAAATGGTGACAGCCGCTGGATGGGTACCGCAATCGAAAAATGAAAAGTTGGCGAATCCCGGACTCTGCATTCACGAAGTCGGGACAGCACGGATGGGCAACGATCCCAAAAAATCTGTCCTCAACAAACACAATCAATTGCACGAGGCAAAAAATGTTTTTGTCACGGACGGTGCCTGTTTTGTGTCACAGGGCTGCCAGAATCCAACCCTGACAATGATGGCGATTACGGCGCGGGCGTGTGAATTTATTGTGGAAGAATCGAAGAAGGGTAATTTGTAATGAGCGTTTTGACTTCGAAACATTTATTAACGGTTGATCACGTGCAATTTATTACCAGTTTGCCGGCGGGTACGCGAATATTTTTCTCGAACGTCCCGTGGACAGATTATGAATATTTGCTTGGAGAAATTACAGATAGTAGTCAGGTGCGATTAACTTACGATCAGGGGGAACTGGAAATCATGACGCTATCGCCGCAGCACGAAAGCCTGAAAGTATTATTCTCACATTTATTATTGGTGCTAACAGATGAGCTGGAACTAGGATTCATCGGACTCGGCTCCACTACTTTTAAATTGCCCGATGTGGCGCGTGGGACTGAGCCGGACGACTGCTTTTATATTCGACGTGCGGCAATGATTGAAGGAAATGAGACGATTGATTTAACTACCGATCCGGGGCCAGATTTAGTTATCGAAGTAGACTTATCGCATCCGTCTTTTAATAAAATGCCGATTTATGCAAGTCTCGATGTAACAGAACTCTGGCGATTTGATGGGAAAGCGATGCGCTTCTATTTATTAACCGATGGAGAGTATAAAGAAATTACCTCCAGCGATCTGTTTCCATTTCTAACTCCACAAACCCTAAACTCATTTCTCCAGCCTGGTAAACTGAGAGATATTATCAAAATGACGAAAGCCTTTCGGCAATGGGTACGAGATCATAAATAAATGGAAATCAAGCTTACCAATCAAGACTACAAACGCGGCGTGCAGCGCGTCCTCATCATCACGCTCGTCTTGAATATC
>JAYVRW010000083.1:0-7157 GCA_043775925.1 Blastocatellia bacterium | reverse complement strand
GCATCGGCAAAGATCGCGCCAGAATTAGTTTGGGCGATAACACGAAGCTTGAACCCGGATCATTTCGCTTGTCGTACCTAACCGAAAAGAATGGTTTGACCGCAACTTTACTGGCTTATCCTGATGCGACAATTGGCGGTGGATATTTCTTATTGCTGGCTGGCGTTCCCGCGACACGACCGGAAAAATCTGTCAGCATCAAGCGCGAAGTTACGCTGGTGATTGATCGTTCGGGCAGTATGCAGGGCGAAAAAATCCAACAGGTACGGGCTGCGGCGTTGCAGGTTGTCAACGGACTCGAAGACGGTGAATCATTCAATATCATTGATTATTCTGATTCCGTAGCCTCGTTTGCCGAAAAAGCCGTCGTGAAAAATTCGCAAAGTATTGAGGACGCCCGCGCTTACATTCGCCGCATCAATGCTGCCGGAGGCACGAACATTCGTGATGCAGTAGTTGAGGCTTTGCGTCCACAACCGACCGCCAAAACTTTGCCGTTAGTTTTATTTTTGACGGATGGCTTGCCAACCGTTGGCGAACGATCTGAAACCGGAATTCGTGAAGCCGTCAAACAAGCCAACAAATTCAATCGCCGCATTTTTTCATTCGGCGTGGGCTTTGATGTGAACGCGCCGCTGCTGAATGCGATGGCCAATGAATCACGCGGAGCCAGTACTTTCGTCTTACCGAAAGAAGATGTTGAGTCTAAAGTCTCACAAGTTTTTCGTCGTTTGTCGGGGCCGGTGCTGTCCGATCCAAAGCTGGCAATGCTTGATGCCAAAGGCGAAGTGACTACGCGAGCCGTCAAAGATTTGCTGCCCAACGAACTCAACGATTTATTTGAAGGCGACCAATTAGTGTTGCTGGGACAATATCAGGGCGAAGCTCCGTTGCGGTTTAAGATCAATGGAAATTATCTGGGTACGCCGCGCAGCTTTGAATTTAAGTTCAATGTGGACACGGCTTCGACGCGCACTGCTTATG
Source organism: Blastocatellia bacterium (assembly GCA_043775925.1). GTDB lineage: Bacteria > Acidobacteriota > Blastocatellia > RBC074 > RBC074 > JAFDVL01. The sequence continues at coordinate 6,173 of JAYVRW010000083.1, read as the reverse complement.
TACCGCGCTTGTGGGCGAATCGTAAAATTGCTTATCTGATTGACCAGATTCGACAAATGGGCGCGGATCAAAGCACGCGCTCCGCCAACGAACCACGTTTCAAAGAATTAGTGGATGAGATCGTGCGACTCTCGACGAAGTTTGGAATTTTGACCGAATATACTGCATTTTTAGCTACGGAAAGCGAAATGGCGCAAAGTCAATTACCACGCCCGGAAGCCATCAGGGAAACAGCCAAGCGCAACCTTGAAGCCAAAGCTATGGACGTGCGCAGCGGAGTTGGTGGCGTGTCGCAATCCGTGAATATTGCTGCGCAGGATAAACAAGTCACAATGAATCGCTCGAATAGTTTCTACGATCAAAAGATGAATCGTGTCGCCATCACGAACGTCCAGCAAATTGCAGATCGCACATTTTTCCGCCGTAATAATCAATGGGTTGATGCGCAATTGATGAGCAGCGACAAAGCAATCAAAGCAGATTCCGAAATCGAATTCGGCTCCGCTGCCTTTGATAAATTCGTCGCGCAACTCGTCAAAGAAGGACGGCAAGGAATTCTAGCGCTAGGCAGCGATACGCTGTTAATGCTGGATGGAAGGACGGTTCTGATCAAAATGCCGACGCAATAATTCCCTATCTGGGAGCGCACGCGGCTCGCGTGCGCAGCAAGCGAAGCGCCGCTGTGAGGTTTGTACAAAATATTAGGTGCAGCGAACGATATTTCTGGTGTACTCCTCAGCGACGTGGCTTCGCTCGTCGCTGCGCACGCGAGCCGCGTGCGCTCCCGGTGGAGCTTCCTATCAATGGATTAGTATGTTGTAATTACCACCAATCAACTACTATTTCACGGAGGCTCTACTTGAAACTATCCATCAAATTTTTCACTGCTCTTGCACTACTCGTATGCTTAACGTCAACCATTTCGGCTGAAAATTCTCAGCCACCAAAACGCACCAAAATTGCCATCGTCGGCTTAGTCCATTCGCATTGCTGGGGCTTCGTGACCAAGCTCAATCTGATGCATCAGAATCAGGATTTGATCGAAATTGTTGGGATTTCTGATGATAATCAGGAATTGCGCGACTACATCAAAACGCAGGTTCCCGGCGTTGCCGTCTATGACAATTACGCTAAAATGCTGGATGAGACCAAGCCCGAAGTCGTCTGGTCATTCGTCGAAAATGATCGTCACCTCGAAGTCACCAAAGCCTGCGCAACTCGCAAAATTCACGTCATGTTCGAGAAGCCGATGGCGGCGACCTACGATCAAGCCAGGCAAATGCAGGCGATTGCGAAACAGGCGGGCATTCAATTAATGGTGAATTACCAGATGGCATGGTGGCCTGAAAATTATACCGCGCACGACGTAGCCGTGCGCGGAGACATCGGCAAAGTCTGGCGTGTGCGCTCTGTGATTGGTCACGGTGGCCCCGGCAATTTTGAACCCGGTAGCATTAAGCAAAAATATTTTTTGAAATGGCTCAGAGATGAAAGTCGCGGCGGCGGAGCGTTGATTGACTTCACCTGCTACGGCGCAAAATGGGCGCTCTGGTATCTGGGCTTGCCGAAAACCGTGTACGCTGTCACGACGCACACGCGACCTGACATTTACCCATCGAATACGAACGCGACCGTGCTGATGTCATACGGCGAAAATAAAGTCGCCATCACCGAAGGTTCGTGGGATTTACCACGTTCGTTTTATGACGTAGAAGTTTTCGGAGACAAAGGCAGCGTCGCCATGAAATATCCAAAAACATTAGAGCTAATCGTTGGAACTGAGAAAAAGCCCCTGGAATTAGGCACTTTGGACTCTTTGCACGCTGAACCCATTCGTTATTTTGTCGATTGCATCAGAAATAAAAAACAAGTCGAAGGCGTCATCAGCGGAGACTTCAATGTGAATGTGATGCAAATTGTTGAGGCTGCGAAACAATCTGCGGCGAGTGGGAAGGCGGTGAATTTACCGCTTAAATAAGTTGCGGGTTGCGGGTTTTGCGTTTCGAGGAAACCGAGTAATCTGGTTTTCTCTAAACCCGAAACTCAAGACTCGAAACTGATTTCCCCGAAACGCGAGACTAAACGATAGCCTTCACTACATTCCCGCTCACATCTGTCAGCCTAAAATCTCGTCCCTGAAATTTGTAGGTCAACTTCAGATGATCAATCCCCATCAGATGCAAAATCGTGGCGTGTAAATCGTGAACGTCTACAGGGTCTTTCGCAATGTTGTAGCCTAATTCGTCGGTCTCGCCGTAAGACGTTCCACCCTTGACGCCGCCGCCCGCCATCCACATCGAAAAAGCTCTGGGATGATGATCTCTGCCAAATAATTTTGATCCGGCACGCGCCTCGTTGACCGGCGTTCGTCCGAATTCTCCGCCCCAGATGACCAGCGTTTCATCCAGCAGTCCACGTTGTTTCAGGTCAGTCAATAAGGCTCCGATGGGCTTGTCAACTAACCTCGTAGTGCGCGGCAAAGCAGAAACAATATCAGTGCTGACGCCGTTGCCGTGATGATCCCAACCCCAATGATAAAGCTGAACGAAACGGACTCCGCGTTCGACTAAGCGACGAGCCAACAAACAATTATTGGCAAACGAAGCTTGTCCGGGTTGCGTTCCATACGCCTCGTGCGTTTCCGGTTTTTCTTTTGCAATATCGGTTAATTCCGGCACGCTGCTTTGCATTTTGTAGGCGAGTTCATACGCCGCAATCCGCGTCGAAATTTCTGGATCAAGCACCTTCTGTTGATGCGTTTGATTCAGGTCACGAATCGCGTCCAGCGTTTGCCGGCGCACATCGGACGTGACTCCATCAGGATTCGACACGAACAAGACCGGATCACCTTTCGAGCGAAATTCTACGCCCTGATGCACGGTCGGCACGAAGCCGCTGCCCCAGCAGGATTTTCCGCCGTCGGGTTGATTATCGCCGGACAGCAAAACGACAAATCCAGGCAGGTCTTTGTTTTCAGTTCCCAAGCCGTAACTCAGCCACGAACCTATGCTCGGACGCCCGACAATTTGATGTCCGGTATTCATGAAAATCTGCGCCGGAGCGTGATTAAATTGTGTCGTGAACATCGAACGAATAATCGCAATGTCATCGGCGTGCCGGCTTAAATGTGGGAGCAAGCTGGAAATCATCTGGCCCGATTTTCCACGCGGCTTAAATTCAAAGGGCGTGCCTAATAATTTCGGTACGCCTTTCGTGAAGGCAAATCGTTCGCCTTTCAAATACTCCGCCGGACAATCCTGTCCATCGTATTTTTGGAGCGCCGGCTTGTAATCGAACAATTCTAACTGCGACGGAGCGCCGGCCATGAATAAATAAATAAGGTGTTTCGCCTTTGGCGCACGCTGCTGAATCTGCTGCGCAAAAAGCTCATCATTCATCAACGCTGCCAGCGCAGCAGAGCCAATCCCAAAGCCTGCCTGCTGAAAAAAATGACGCCGCGTGATGTCTTGAATTTGATTTTTAGCTGAGTTCATATCGTCCTCAAAAATTTTATAACTGCTCCGGTTCAATGCCAAGCTCGCGTAACTTCGCCGCCATTCTTTCCGCACGTGCAGATTCTTTTTGCGCACGTTCATTCCCCGTCAAAAGTAATTCTCCATTCACATCGCACCAGCGTAAAAATGTATCTTCCTCTTCATAAAACTAAGTAGAAATAGTTTACAGCGTTTTCAAGCTGAATGGAAAGATTTCGCAGCTTACCCAGGTCTTGTTCAAAGTCGCCAACGGCGACCAACATTATAGCCCAGCGAGAATCGCCGGGTCAGATGCGCAAATGATTCCGTCGCTGAAGGCGACGAACAATTCAACAGCCATTGTTGCTCGCTTTCAGCGAGCGAGAATTTAATTCGATTTTTCCCAGCGATTCTCGCTGGGCTATATTGTTCGTCATCTTCGATGACAAGAAGTAAAACCCGACTTTGAATAAACCCTACTAATGCTCTTGCTTAAATGGATATTTATGGACAATTATGGCTTTCATTGGATAGATAAATGGATATTTTATGAAGACTTCTTCTCTAAAAATTTCGCCGGAGATGCTGCGGCTGATTGCAGAAATTGACGAATTCAAAGGTAGTTGGCGGTTGATGAGCGCCTTAGCTCCAGAACGATTAGTCATCTTGAAACGCGTCGCAACCATTGAAAGTATTGGGTCATCTACGCGCATCGAAGGAGCCAGGCTCACCGATTCTGAGGTTGAGCAAATATTAGGGCGATTAGAACGTCAAACCTTTATCAGTCGAGACGAACAGGAAGTGGCAGGCTATGCAGACGTGATGGATACAATTTTTAGTTCGTGGTCGGAAATCCCGCTCACGGAAAATTATCTCAAACAACTTCACGCTATGTTATTTCGGCATACGACGAAAGATGAAAGGCATCGTGGCGAATACAAAAAAAATCCAAATAACGTCGAGGCATTTGATGCCGAAGGTCGTAGCTTGGGCGTCATCGTTCAAACCGCCACGCCATTTGAAACGCCCTTGAAAATGCAGGAATTAGTCGTTTGGACTCGCGAGGCATTGACGGATAGAGCGTGGCATCCTTTACTGGTCATTGGATTATTCATTGTCGTATTTTTAGAAATTCACCCTTTTCAGGATGGCAACGGACGGCTTTCACGCGCCTTGACAACATTGCTCTTGTTGCAGGCTGGCTATGGATACGTTCCTTATAGTTCATTGGAAAGTGTAATTGAATCGAACAAAGAGGCTTATTATCTTGGGCTACGGCGAACGCAGGGAACACTGGCGCAAGACGCACCTGATTTCGAACCGTGGCTGTTATTTTTTCTGCGCTCACTCAAAAAACAGAAGGATCGCTTAGCCGAAAAATTAGAGCACGATGTCCCTATCGAAGGTCTGCATGCAATTGCTCTGAAAATTCTGATGGAAGCGCGTCGCGTAGGTCACATAACTACGGGTGAGGCGGAAAGATTGACCGCTGCGCCACGTCCGACAGTAAAAATTCGTTTGGCAGAATTAGTCAGACGCGGATTATTGCAACGGCATGGAAAAGGTCGTGGATCGTGGTATGAGGCTGTTTCAACAAAGACCAAAGTATGATTTCTAATCTCCTAATTGGGTAACTCAAACTTGCTCTACTCTAATAGATTTTTTCTAAAATATGTAGATACTCCAAAGTATCGGTCGCCTTGTGTATTCGATTTTCGGTTTTGTCAGCCTTGAACCTCTGATACTTAGTTGTAATAAGATCATACTTTCCAAACTGTTTCATCGTTTTCTCAACAGTTTCTTTCGACATTAACCCTTCGTTATTATAACTAAGAAAAATATATTTAAAGTTGGCATTTTTGATTAGATTTGCGAAAGAAACTGTAACTTCGTTTTTCTGACAATATTGAGATCGTTCATAGCTTCGCAACCCTGTTTTCCCGTTCGGAGTAAACGAGTCATATTTCGCTATTGTATTCAGAAGGTGATAATTAGAACCATATTGACGGGCATTATAGGGAGGGTCAAGGTACAAAACATCTCCGCTTATTTGATTGATTAGTACATTAGCATCGGAGTTAAAAACTTCGTGTTCGTTATCGTTTATTTCAAATAACGCAGGTTTAACAACAAGGTATTTTTGCGCAGATTTCTTGAGGTGCTTCAGGAATGCGCCATAAACACTGGCTGTATTAGCAACCGCATCAGCATTTTCAAGCAGACTGGTTAATAGAAAATAATACAGGTTGTCATTAATCTCTCCACTAGCTTTCCAGTCCTCTATTCTTTGCCGAATTCCGTCAATTCTTCTCCCGTTTTCATCACTGAAATACTGACGCCCACTTCCGCTTCCGCTACAGTAATTCTGATAAATGAACCCATCAATACCTTCGAGCTTATTGAATTCGTAAATATAGTCCTGATAATCTAATTTTACATGGTTTCCAATATAATTTTTATTTAAAACATAACTATAAAATTCTAAGTCATTGGCAATGATCTTTTTCGTTTCCCGCTTAAATGCTCGTCCGATTGCACCTGTGCCCGCGAACAAATCACAAAATACTTTGTCTTTCATCTCGCCAACAACATTTTTGATTTCGGACTTAATTAACTTAGATAATTTGAATTTTGAACCAATGTAATTCATTTGTTTTTTGCATTTTCTTTAATCAGCTCAAGCGGACTAACTTCAAGAAA
>JAYVRW010000082.1:0-7210 GCA_043775925.1 Blastocatellia bacterium | reverse complement strand
GCTCAGTATCAGAAGAGCCACATTGCGGGCAGACCTGATGCGAACGTGCTGATCGTTTGGATTTTTGTTTCTCCTCGTGCTCTTTCAAAGCGTCGGCTGGCATTTCCCATTGAGCTTTGATGGTCGAAGAAGGTTTCGGTAGTTCTGGTTTTGCTGTCATTGGTGAGGGCGTGGTTGAAGTGGTTGATTGAATGGTCAGCGGCTGATTCACCGTAGTTCGGACAATTGTTTCAGCAACTGATTTCGGGGCTTTATATTCAACTGAAAATCCATTGTTTTCAGTTTCATCCTTTTTGTGTTTTTTCCGCTTGCGGGTCCGCGGACCAAGAATTGAAAAAGCTCTAAACTGTAAGTTGCAGTCTTCGCATAAAAATTCATGAATACGCAGTATTTGAAGGATCAGGGGTGCGCGGCGATACCCCCGATAAATCCGTTTACTTTTGCAAGCTGTGCATTTCGCCATGCTAAACTCAATTCCTCATCTAAATTTTCTATATGAGACAAAATAGACATATCCCCAACATGTCATCAGCAGGAAAAGATTATGGAACTTTCCGAACACCCTGCCTTACTTATTGCCTGTTCCAAGGAACGTTTCTTAACGCAAGCAAGGTTATCATTTTTTTGCATAATGCCAAAGTCCTAACTTCGGAGTGACAGTTTTTTAGGAAGTAACCAGGTACACACTTTTAGCCACGCTTGATTTTCTCTACTACATTGGGGTAAATAGCACCCGCAGAAGTTAGTACGGGAACGAATTACCGTCATCATTCTGTTGCGATTATCTCGTGCTATTTATGGAAAATTACCAGCTCTGTGAGATGGGGTTGCAAAGCAATATTCCCTTTCCCGAATTGATCCCCTCCGAAAGCCGGGTGGCTAAATACTCATTTGAATATTTAGCCGACACTGATTACAGCTTTCCAAACTACGAATGGTTTCATCACTTGGAGATGCCTGATGGGCTGCGCTGGATTTCTTACGCTAAAAAAGATGCAGAATATATTTTACGCTTTTATGAGATTGGTGATTATTTCGTTTCTCTGACTGACAATATAATTCGTTGCTATCCGCAGCCGGATATTCCACTGGAAAGCATCCGTCACCTGTTGATTGATTCGGTCATCCCGATGGTCTTGAATCAGCAGGGACACGTCGTCTTGCACGCGGGCGCAGTTGTCCTCCAACAAAATGTCGTTGCCTTTCTTGGTTTGAGTGGTCGTGGAAAATCTACGTTGACAGCCAGTTTTTATGCGCAGGGCTATCAGGTGCTGACCGATGATTGTTTATTGTTGAGTGAACGGGAAGGCCGCTTTTATGGTATCCCCAGCTATCCCGGCATCAGGTTGTGGGATGAAAATTTGAACGCCCTTTTCACCGAATCTGTTGAGATCGCCGAAGTCGCACATTACACCGGAAAGAAAAGATTAGTGTTGGCTCCAAACTCATTTTCACTGGATTCTGCGCGACTTCCGCTGACCAGAATTTTTGTCATTGAAGAACCGGAAGAAGGACTGAGCGAAATCAAGCTGACTAAGTTGAGTGCGCGGGAAGCGTTTATGGAATTGGTGCAGCATACGTTTCAATTGGACATTAAAGATCGCTCGACGTTGACCAATAATTCAAATTTATTTAGTCGTCTCGCCGAGACAGGAATGTTTTATCGCCTGAGCTACCCGCGAGATTTGACGATGTTGCCTGCTGTGCAGGAGGCGATTACAACCGCCGTCGGAAATATGTAGTGCATACGCAGCCCGGTTGGTTGCCAGACAATAATTCTCAGTGAACGACCATACTTTTTCTTCTGTCAGCTCTAAACTTCAACGACTCAAGCAGCAGTTGCCTTACGTGCCGCAAGCGTGGCAGTTAATTTGGACAGCGGCGCGGCAATGGACGATTGCCTGGGTCGGTATTTTGTTTGTCCAAGGGTTTTTACCCGTCGCCTCAGTGTATTTAATGCGTGATGTGGTAGACCAATTAAGCGGTGTCGTCAAAGGAAATACCAACTGGGAGTCAAGCAAAACTCTGGGAGTAGTAATTGCTCTGGCGCTTGTTTTTCTGCTTAGTGAAGTACTGAATAGTCTGGCGAAATGGGTGCGCAGCGCGCAGGCAGAGCGTGTACAGGATCACATCAGTGGCCTGATTCATGCCAAAGCCGTGACACTGGATTTAGCGTTTTTTGACCTGCCTGATTATTACGACCGACTGTATCGTGCGCAAAATGATGCCTCAAGTCGCCCTGTCGCTGTACTGGAAAATATTGGAGATTTACTCCAGAGCGGATTAACTTTTGTTGCGATGGCGGGCGTGTTATTCGCCTTTGGCTGGTGGGTTCCGGTGATTCTGATCGGAGGTGTTTTGCCGGCGTTGGTGGTGGTGGTGCATTCGACGTTGCGAGAATATGAGTGGCGGCAACGCAATACGACGGCGCAGCGCAGCGCCCGATACTACGATTGGTTGTTGATTGATCAGGAAGCTGCGGCAGAGCTGCGGCTTTTTTCGTTGGGAGATCATTTTCGACAAGCGTATCAAACCATTCGCTCTCGTTTACGCAACGAACGTTTCACCCTTTTGCGCAAGCAGGCAATAGCCGAATTAATTGCCAGCGGATTAGCTTTGGTCATTACTGGCGGAGTGATGGGATGGATGGTTTTACAGGCTGGTGCAGGGTTAATTTCACTGGGTAATCTCGCGCTGTTTTATCAGGCTTTCAGCCAGGGGCAACGCCTGATGCATACGTTGCTGGGCAGCGTCGCACAAATTTACAGCAACATTCTTTTTCTCGAAAATCTCTTTGAATTCCTTCAACTGAAACCACAGTTAATAACGCCAGATGTCCCCGCACCAATGCCGGAAAATCTACAAAAAGGAGTTACTTTTGAGCAGGTGACTTTTCGTTACCCCGGTAGTGAGCGGTTAGCTTTGAGTAACTTCAATCTAACTATTCCAGCGGGACAGATTGCAGCTATTGTAGGAGAAAACGGAGCTGGGAAAAGCACGCTGATTAAGTTATTATGCCGATTTTATGACCCGGAAGATGGCGTAGTAATGGTTGATGATATTGATTTACGAAAGATTACGCCGGAGAAATTGCGCGAACAAATCACCGTACTTTTTCAGCAGCCGGTGAATTATTACGGCACTGTCGGAGATAATATCAGCCTCGGAGATTTAGCCAGTCAGCCAACTGCGGAACACATCGAAAGCGCCGCCCAGGCGGCAGGCGCAACCTCAATCATCGAGCGCCTACCTCAAAAATATGAAACAACCTTAGGAAAGTGGTTCGGAGGTTCAGAATTGAGCGGGGGCGAATGGCAACGCATTGCTTTGGCTCGCGCCTTTTTGCGGAAGGCTCCGATTATTATTCTTGATGAGCCTACCAGCGCGATGGATTCCTGGGCTGAAGCTGATTGGATGGCGCGCTTTCGTTCGTTAGTGACAAATCGGACAGCCCTTATTATTACGCACCGATTTACGACAGCCATGCAGGCAGACATCATCCATGTGATGTCCGAAGGACAAGTCGTAGAATCGGGAACCCACCGCGAATTATTAGAACGAGAAGGCCGCTATGCACAATCGTGGCGACAACAGATCCGCGAAAAATATGTGGAGCCGCCTGAAACAGCTTAAGGTCTCAGGGCAAATCCACCATCTCGACCCAATTGGGAATTTTGCCCATTGGGTATTCCTTGAGCTTGGTTAGCCTTCCAGTGTCAGGAGCGATCTTGTAACCCGTCATGCGGTTGGATTTCATCCCCACAATAAACAAATAGTTTCCCGAAGAATCAATACTAAAACTGCGCGGCATGGTCTCAGTCGGTATGCTTTCGAGCACAGTTAAGGTTCCGTCCTTCGGATTGATTTTGTAAGCCGTCAGCGTATTTGAGGTGCGCTCTGAACTGTAAAGAAATTTTCCGTTGGGCGTGATGTGCAAATCAGCAGCGGCGATCCTGCCCGTGACACCCGGCGGCAAGCCGCTGACAGATTGTTTCTCTTTGAGTTGTCCTTTGCCGGAATCATAATCAAAAACGTGAACTGTCGAATCGAGTTCGCCGAGGACATAAACGAGCTTGCCATTCGGATGAAACACGAAATGACGAGGGCCGGTCTTTGCTTTTACTGCAACGGACGGCGGCGTATTCGGCTCCAGCTTTCCGGTTGCCGCATCAAACTTGAACACATTCACCAGATCATTGCCGAGCGTCGCCGCGATCACATACTTGTTTTTCGCATCGGTACGGATCGAATGCGAATTCGTATGATTCGGCAAAATCTGTTGTGTCGGCTGCACAATTCCCTGCGGATTAATCGGGCTGATAGTCAGCTTGTGACCGGGATAGGAAGCCGCAAACAAAAAACGCCCCGTGCGGTCAGTCGAGATGTACGCCATGCTGTCAACCAGCGGCCCATTACCAAGATATTTCAGCTTGCCATTCGTCGCATCAATTGAAAAAGTAGCGACCATCTGCGGCTCTCCGCGTGTCCCAACAAAGAGGAAGCGACGATCAGGGCTAACCGCCATCGGTGTCGAACCACCCGATTTTATGACGCCAGGAATCATAACCGTTTCGACCAGTGTCAATTCACCGTTTTTCCGATTAAGCTGCAAAACATAAATATCGTTGCTATCGGAATTTCCGACATAAACAAACGTAGCCGCCTGCACAGGCGCAGTCAGCATCACACTTGCAATAATGGCCGTCACAGAAAGTGTCGCCCACAGCGCCTGACAAAAGATTGGACTCATGAACTATCTCCTTGATTCGCAAATAAAAAATGTCCTGAAAAGATTTAATTTCAGGACACTCTACGATTTTATGATTGAGTCTACAACTCTGAGCGCGTGTTTATTGTCGCCAACGGCGACGAGCAATATAACCTCAGTAGCTCGAAATTTTGATTTTTCTTCGCGGCTCTGCCGCCCCGATGTGCGGAAAGGGTGTGCCTTTCCGAGCGTCCATCCACCAATCAGGGCTATGCCCGTTTGTAAGCTACGGGCATAGCCCAAACCAAAAAATAAAGCCTACGGTTGGGCAACAGCCCAACCGCACATCAGGCGGCAGAGCCGCGAATTTGGAACTATTGAAGGCGCAATCAAGTTGTCTTATTGTCTTGAGTGTCTGAGGGAAAAACTATCACTTTTACAGTTCGCAACATGAAATACATGCTGGCAAGCGTCTTCATATTAATTACATCCTCAAGTGTAACTTTTAAATCGCTAAACTCTCTATTTACTATTGACTCGCCAAGCGCGATTTGCTGCCGCATATTTTCAGAGTCAGATTCATTAAGAGTGAGCTGTTGATTGTCAAAAAATCTCTGTATTGCGGAATGCAAACCCTCTTTTCCATCCCAATCTTTATTTACAAACATTGCCTGTAGAAGGGCAATATAAAAGCGTTCATAAGCATTGACCTCAAATTGTAAGTGAATATCAGTCTTACCGATTAAAGATAACCCCGTAAAATACGAATCTAAAGCAGCCTCTTCATCAGTGTCTTTGATTCTTGCTAAATAATGTATTACACGCCATATACCAAGTAATTTATCTTCTTTTAATGCTTGAGGCTCCCAATCAACTTTTAATTTCTCATGACGCTCAAACTTCAGTTTTCTTTTAGTCTCTACATCAATGATTTCATCAAAATAAGTATCCGTGTCCTTGGGAACATGCCACCAGAAAAATCCACCCGCGCCAATATTTAAGGCTGTGACGAATATTTTTGCGTACCACCATCCTTTGTCGTATACATCTTTCACCGAAATAGCACTGGGTAATAGAAATTGGCATATTAGAACATCGTTACTATTCCCTTTGCTTAACTGAATGCTTTCTTGACACTGATTCCAATATTTAATGAAACTATTTCTTATGCTATGCGATTCACTACGAATACGGACTTTAATCCGCCACTTTGGTTCTCCTATTCCTTCTAATATTGGCGGCACACGAGTAACTTCTTTTTCAAGAAACGTAGTTGCTTCTTTTTTTAATTTTTCTTCTTCTTTACGAAGCCATTGAACCCAAGCCGTTGTCCCTTCAAGTTCTGCGAATTTACTTAATGACTCTGGACTAAAAACAAATGGCCTTCGCTCGGCATCTTCACTGGCATTAAGGAGCCATTTAATATGCTCCTCCATTGGATTACCTGGCTCTTCAAGGTGAAAGCATTTTTCGTAGCCAAGCCTGTTCTCAACCAGCCCGATAAGCTGTTCGGTTTTTTCTTGGGTTAAAATATTGTTGAGAGGGTGCAAATTTTCAGGGTCAACATAAAGAGATTTTAGCCTGTTCTCGTGGATAGTTTTGGCCAATCCTTTCGAGAACTCAGCTTCACTGGTTGTCACTCTTCCTTTTGCAATAGCCATTCCCCAGATAGCCCAGAATAACTTTTTTACGTGATCTTCAGTATCAGGGTCATAAGGCTCATCTGAAGATACGAAGGCCTCTCTGTGATACTTTGATGTCACCAACGAGATTTTTCCTATTTCTTCCAAGGCCAAAGCTGCTAAGTGATAGCAAACGTGATAGGCGTTTGTATGAAGGAGAGTTTTAGCTGATTCAACTAACGTCGTAGCATTTTGCAGACAAGCTTCCCGCACAGCTTTCAATTGTTCAAAGGTCATACTTTGCCTTCATTTCTAATTATCATTTTAGTGTTCAGGGATAATAAATAAGTAAAATTTACCCCCTGTAAGTTGTTGATTTTAGGTAGGGCGACTGTATTTTTAGATAATAAATATGTAAAATAACTGCCTTACTTTTTACGAATTCGTAAAATCAACTGTATTTTTAGATAATAAATATGTAAAATTCTGTAAGAGCTTGAAAATAAAATTAGTTAGAGATCGCATCCACTCATCTTTGTGCGACTTCGTGTCGCACCGAGTAAACTTTATTATGAGTCAATGCGGAGAATTCTAGTTGACGTTCATCAGCGCCTTCGCATTGTCCGTGTTCGTCCCGTAGCCCCGCGTACCCCGTGAATTTGTGCGATTGGTAATACTGGCCATTCTTCGAGATGCGCAGCACGCTTTGTCCGTGCGGGTCAAAGCGTTCCGTGTAGACAAAGGCTCCCGTGCTGTCCGTCATTTTATGTCCGCTTCCCAGATGATCCTGATGCACCCAGTGAAACGCCTGATCGTAGCTCTGTTGCGCCACCAATCCACCGCCGGGATTGTAGACATAGGCGCGAAAGACTGCGCCTGT
>JAYVRW010000081.1:0-7250 GCA_043775925.1 Blastocatellia bacterium | reverse complement strand
GTGCGTATGCGTGATGCCGAAAACCTTATGAACTTTCGGACGACGCAGATCGCAATCAATAATCAAAACCGTCGCACCAAGCTGCGCCAGAGAAATCGCTGTATTCACCGCCGTCGTCGTTTTGCCTTCTCCTGGTCTTCCACTCGTCACCAAAATTGATTTCGGTGGATGTCCGGCAGATGAAAGCAAAACTGAGGTACGCAAGGCGCGATAAGCTTCCGCGACGGTTGACTGATTATCCAACGTCATCAATTGCGTGGCGATTGACGCGCCTGACAAGGCTAACGCTGTGCCATTTCCGTCCAACACCTCCTCACCATTTCTGCCGGGAAGCCTTTTCAACGAGGTGCTTCCCGCGATTGCAGGAATCACGCCCAGCGCAGGCAGCTTCGCATAACGCTCGACATCCTCAACTGTCTTGATGGTGTTGTCGAGATATTCAAGGAAAAATGCCAAACCAATCGCAGCAGCAGTGCTGAGCAGGAAAGCCAGCAGAATTGTCAGAGTGCGACGCGGCCCGGCGGGAGTATTGGGAATCTGCGCCGGATCAATAATGCGAATATTGTTGTATTGCTCTTTCTGCTTTAATTCCGCCTGCTGCGATTTGTCTTGCAGGTCGTTGTAGAGTTTCAGTTTGCGTTCAACTTCCAACTGTAAATTCCGAAGTTTAATATCTGATTGATTTTCACTAACGGCTTCATTTTTAGATTGAAAGTATTCTCGCTCAATCGCATTCCGTTCCCGTTTTACACGTTCATAATCAACCCGAATTTTATCTTCTAATGACTTTGTGCCGGATTTCATTTGGCGTTCAATTTCAGAAATTCTACTTTTAACCTCTCTGACGCTTGGATGGTCATCGCCGTACTTAACGCTTAGAGCTTCTAATTGTTTTTTCTCATCCCCTAATTCTTTTTGTAGACCGGACATTTTCACGCCACTTTTATCATCATATTCGGCAGCCAGATTAGCGACATTACCTTTCTTAACATCCTCGTTCAACGAGTCAGCTTTAAGTAAATCGGCGTCTGCTTTCGCTAAACGGCTCTGGATTTCAGCCAGTTTTGCCGTGACGATTGTTTGATTATCGCCTTTCAAACTAATGATCCCCTTAGCCTGTGCGTAGTTTGCTAATGCCGTCTGCGCCTGATCTAATTCAGATTTGACTTTGCGCTCAGAGGTCTTCAACCAATCTCCGGTTTGTTCCAAGCTACCCATTTTATTTGTAAAGTTTTTTTGCCGAAAAACGCGCATCAGTTCGTTATTAATTTGTGCAGCGAGCAGTGGTTCGGTGTGAACATAACTAATCGTCAGCGCACGTGTATCGCGGACTTGCTGAACATTAAGATTTTCTTCGATAGCTTTCACATACGGCGCAAGCTTTGCGCTTTCGGCTGGTGAGCGGGTAATTTCACTTTCCATTCCGGCTGGAACAGTATTTGGCAAATTATCCGTATTGGTTTTCTTCTCAGCAGAACCAAACCAGCTTTTTTCGGTTGTATCGAGAAATTTCTGGTTTTCGTTAAGCTTTAAATTGACGACCACATCTTCGAGCAAAGCCTTACTGGTAAACCATAACATCTTGGTTTTGATGTTTACCATAAAGAATGGGTCAAATTCTTCGCTCTGTGCGATGGCTAACCCGTCACGCCCAATTGCTGCATTTTCCTTACCAATTTCCAGTGTTGAGTTAGCTTGATAATATGATTTTGTACGATACATCTGGATCGTCACAATCGTGGTGATCAAAGCAATCAACGTCAGCACTAACCATTTGCGACGACGCACCATCAGCCATAACTCGCGCATGTTCAGCGAGCTTTCATTATCCTCGTTGTTGTTGCGCGGATCATCGTATTGATCGTACAGCGAATCGTAATTCTGGCGCGGATAGTAATTACGATTTCGAGCATCCAATCTGGAATTGAATTGCGAGGGAACCTTTTCTAATTCTACGTTTTCGTTAGGCATTTATCTTCCTTTTAATCTTCAACGGGCGGGGACTTGTGAACTCTTTTTCTTCAGACGTGCTACCTGCCAATACGTCCGGGGACGGCCATCGAAGCGCCAGTGGTGAAAGCCTGGATGATTGGGAGTAACGCCGATTTCACGGCGCTCGGTGGGACAGCGACAATATCATTGGCCATTAATTTAATGTCCTGACTCTTGCCCTTTTCGACCAGATCGTAATTGACTGGAATTTCGATGCGATTACCTTTTTCGTCTTCACGGAAAATCACCATGTTGCTCTTTTTAGCTTTCATCGAAAAGCCGCCTGAAAGCGCAATCGCCTGACGCAAGGTCGTACCTTCTCGCAAAGGAAATTCACCTGGCGCAATGATTTCTCCACCCACAAAAAAGACATCTGCCAAGGGAACATAAACCGTATCGCTTGGTTCCAATCTCAAATCCTGATCATAGCCACCCTTAAAAAGCTGATTGATATTACTGGTCAAAAGTTTCCGCTCCGGCAGAACCGCTTGACCAGCCGGTGTACCTTCTCCGCCAACTGCAACAGGGGGTTCAATTTTACTATCACGAGTGATATAGGCTTTGGCGCCATGATTATCGGCTAACCCTCCGGCGGCGTTAATTAACAGCATCAGCGTTGGACGACCTTCCACTTGATACATGCCCGGACGCTTGACCGCGCCTTGAATAAAATACATCTGACTATTCGGTTGCTTGACGATAATTGCGACGCTGGGGTTTTTGAGATAACGCCCACGCAGCTTGTCAGCAATCAGATTACCAAGTCCATCCTGAGTTTTTCCTTTGACATCAAGATAACCCAAATAAGGCATCAGGATTCTGCCCGCCGGAGAAACACGCTGATTCTGGACAGCCAGTTCGGGTGCGTCTTCAATCCTAATGTCAAGCACATCTCCCGCTCCGATGCGGTATTCCTCATTCGGCGCGACAATCACATTGGGAGCCGCAATTGGCTCACTGCCTGATTGCTCACGCGGTTTATATCTTTCGGGCAAAGGTTGACCGGATTGCTGCGCCAATAAATTTAGCGACAAACCCATCAACAGCGCAGATAGCATCCAAACACGACTTGAAAATAATTTTTGAGAATAGAACATAATGGATTGAAACATTGACTAAACTCCTACACGGCGAGGATTGGGTTCAGGCTGGGGCAGCACTTCTACTTTGGTTTCCTGATCTACGACTTTCTGGCTACAATAGGCAGCCATTGAACACAATAACAAAAACAACATCGAATTCGAGGGCAACTGCAAATTGAAATCAATTAAACTGTGAACAAACAGTGCGACAATGCTTCCGCCACAGCCCAGAGCGATTCCTGCCAACAACGGATCACGCGATCTGACGCCACAAAAAATATCTCTGAGCACCAGTGCCATGAACCAGATCATGAGAACTCCGCCGATTATACCACTATCCGCCAAAACCTGTAGATAATCGTTATGCGCCTGCGCCACATAGCCCCACGCTCCATCGTACTGGCTGCGTTGCGGGAAGACCGTTTGAAAAGAACCAAGCCCTGAACCAATCAAAGGATGTGCCGTGAACACGTTCCAGGCATCTTTCCAAATCCAGGTACGACTGGAAGAAAGTGTTTCTCTGTTATCAACAATTCGATTCACGACCGGATCGGCGCCAATCCAAAACAGACTGACTATAATCGCTCCAATGATGGCTAAGACAGCCAGACCCTTCATTGCACTATTCATCACGCTTTGTCGCGCCGGATGTTCCTTTTTCAGCCTCGTGCTGAGCAAAGCAATAAAAATTGCTCCGACCAGAAATCCGACCAGGCCTCCACGCGAGAGCGAAATCACCAACGCGACGCCAATCACGACGGTCACGAATCCATAAAAAAATCTTTCGTCTTTGCGCACGCCATTCGAGACAATTAATCCGATGGGCAGCCCGATCAGCAATTCCGCATAGCCGGCAAAATGATTGTGATTCACAAACGGCCCGAAAGGAGACCCCATGTCGCTGAGCGCCGGACGCACCCAATAAAACTTACCATTCCACGTAAAATACTGAAGCAAAGCAAAAATCGAAAGCGCCAATCCCCAGAACGCCAGAAACGTCGAAGTCACTCGCAATCGTTCGCGGTTCGCTAAAAAATTCGCGCCCAGCAATCCGTAAACAACTAATGCGAGTAAGACTGAAACCGTCCCGCGCGTAGCCTCAAGGTCAGACGACAGACTCTTATTTCCAAAACTAAATGATTGTGAGATTCCCAGGAGAAGAAAGCCGATCAGTGGCAGGAAAAACGGAGGGATTGTCAGAGATAATTTGTAATCAACTACCATTTTGATTCCCCACAGCAGAACCAGAATAGCGACCAGAATTTGCAGCAAGGCAACCGACCAGAATTCAACTGTCCCATGGGCGAGCGCAGCCACGCATAACGCCAGCAACACTCCGACCGCAATGACATTATCCAATCGTAGACTCATCTCGTAGTTGGCTTTGACGCTGCACTTCAGGCAGAGCTTCGCCGTTCATCATTAGCCCCTTGGGGAAACCGTCTGAGACGGCTCATCTGTTTGTCAGGAAAGCCGGATAATCTGGGGCGGGATTAGGATCGGCAAAACTCTCGAACGTAGTTTAGATACAACAGTTTTTCACACTTACAAGAACGTGCGAGGCTACTACAGTGAAAAAGTGCTGTCAATTTTTTTAAAAGCGAGGACGACCAGATAAGTGACATTAAATTAAGGAAATAGCGCAATCCACCAAGGTTGCGCCACCTTCACCAGGACGAGGATTTTACTTCTTTCCGAAAACTGTATGAAAATCTCCAACGCCAGCTCCACCATATTTCAAAATGGCTCCATTTCGACCGACTGCCCAGCCATCATTTCCCTTGAAGTAAACAGCTCGCAAAGGCGCACTGGTATTGCTTAATTCACGTGACCAGGTAATACCGCCGTCATCCGTAAAAACGATAAACCCATTAGCTCCGACAGCCCACGCCCGCTTCCCACTGACGGCGCTTATTCCCAACATATTTCCGGTCACGTTGCTAACCTGCACTAACCAGTTTTCGCCCGCGTCCGAGGTTTTTAAAATCAAACCTTCTTCGCCCACCGCCCAGCCTTCTTTACCATCTACAAAATGGACGCTGAACAGGCTCCGCCGTGTGCCACTTTCCTGCATCGTCCAGTTTTCACCGCCATCACTCGTCGCCAGAATTGTCCCGGCTTCGCCCACGATCCAGCCATGTTTCGGATCAGCAAATGAAACGGAGTCCAACCAGACTTTTGTTTTCGAGTCCTGCGGTTTCCAGCTCTCGCCACCGTCCGCCGTCATCATTATTTTTCCGCTTTCACCGACCACCCAGCCTTCCTTTTCGTTCACAAAATTAATCGCGTGAAAACCCGCATCCGTATTCGTCGAAAGCTTTTCCCAGTCGTTTCCGCTGTTGATCGTACGAAGCACCATCCCGCGTTCTCCCGCCACATAACCTCGCTTTTCATTAACAAAACTTACTCCACGTAATTCAACGTCTACCTTTGAATCCAGCAGGTTCCAGAACTTACCACCGTTTTCAGTACCAAGAATCGTACCGCCAGCCCCAACTGCCCAGCCTTTTTTTCCATCAATAAAATTCAGCGCTGTCAGGTTAGTTTGCCAACCCAGAACTTGCGAAACCCATTTCTCTTCCTCATTTGCATAAATCGCTCCGGCCTCACCGGCAACCCACAAATGCTGCTCGTCAGCGTAGGCGACAGCGTTGAAAACCTGCGAGGCCGTAGTTGTTTGCACTTCCCAGGTAGTGCCGCCATTGCTGGTTCGGAGCACCGTCCCTTCAGAAGCCGCAATCGCTCCCTTGCGCCCGTCAAGAAAGGCGACGGATTGCAAATTTCGGGATGTATGACTGGCTTGGATTTTCCACGTCGTGCCAGCATCATCACTCATGACAATCGTGCCATTAGCGCCAACCGCCCAGATCGCTTCGGGAATTGGACGAACCACCCCATTCAAATTCTGATTCGTTCCGGCTTCCACTTTTCTCCAGGTAACGCCGCCGTTATCGGTCAAAAGTAGCGTCCCTTCTACGCCTGCTGCAACGCCATGCTGTTCATCAACAAAAGATACCGAAGTCAGCATTTTCGTGACGCCGCTAGTTTGGGGCTGCCATTTTCCCCCGCTATTCTCCGTCATTAAAATCGTCCCTTCGGCTCCGACCACCCATCCTTTTTTATCACTGACAAAAGAGACAGAAGTTAGTTGTTTGCGATTCGTGGTCGGAACTTCGCTCCAAGTGGAGCCACCATTCCGGGATTTCAAAATCAAGCCACGCGATCCAACCGCAATCCAGTAATCTACCCGATTAGCAGGGATAAGTTTTCTGCTCCCACGCTTGCTAATATTCGTGACAGCATACATCGGAGTCAGTACATTGCTACTGCCGATTTGCCATTCACGCCCACCATCGTTAGTGTAAAGAATGATGCCGTCACGCCCGACTGCAACACCCACTTTTTCATCACGAAAGCTGATGCTGTAGAGATGATTGCCCTGCGGACGCGGATTCTGCCACCGCCACCAGCCGCTGATGCCTTGCGCGTGGGAAGAAGAAATAAAACTGAAGAGGAGAAAGATGAGAATAAAAAAACGGTTGTTCATAACATGCATTCATTTGGAGCGGGCACAACAGGTATGATAGTAAGCTGTTGGCATCGAAGCAATCAAAATCTTTGTCTACAATGAATTATATCGGATCAAAACTGACGCTGCTCCCCTTCCTCGAAAAAGTCGTGCGCGAAGTCGCCCCTGAAATCATCAATGCCGAACAAAAAACTTTCTGCGACCTCTTCGCCGGAACTGGCGCAGTCGGCAGACATTTCAAAAAACTCGGCTTTCAAATCATTGCGAACGACTTGCAATATTACGCGTACGTTTTGAATAAGGCTTATCTTGAAATTAATGAAACGCCTCATTTTAGAGGGTTACGGCGGGCTTATAGAAATGAAATTGCAGCACATTATTCATTAAACGGCTCTCCCATAGAACAACCGTTGACCTTTATCAATGAGCTACCTGGAATAGAGGGTTTTATAACAAAAAACTATTCTCCGATTGGTGGCAGGAAATATTACACCGTAGATAATGCGAATAGAGCTGATGCCATTCGCCAACAAATTGAGGAGTGGCGTTCTAGGTTCTGTTGATATTTCAAAATCTCGAATTGATAAGGCTTTTGTTTGCAGCGAGATTGGGGCTTGATTTAAGAAAATGACGTTTCCCGGTAACTG
>JAYVRW010000080.1:0-7308 GCA_043775925.1 Blastocatellia bacterium | reverse complement strand
GCCGGAATTTTATCCCGCAGCGAATCCTCGTGCTTTGATTCCGAACATTACGTTTGGCGTGACTAGCGCGACGAACCTTGCCATTGAAGGTCGGTTTCCATTTTTTGGTACGAATAGCGTTTGGGATACCAGTGACAATTTCTCTTACAACAAAGGGAATCATCACATGAAGTTCGGAATCTTCTGGGAACATACTGCTCGTAACGCAGCACGTTCTACCAACTTCAACGGAACCTTTAACTTTTCGCCTGATGCGATTAATCCGCTAAATAATACCTACGGTTATGCCAATGCTTTATTAGGGACTGTCACCAGCTATACCGAAGCAACGGGACACCCGGATGGACACGCCCGTTACAACCAGTTTGAGTGGTATGCACAGGATACCTGGAAAGTAGCTCCACGTCTGACTATTGATGCTGGCGTGCGCTTCATTCTTGTGCAGGGTAGTTACAGTGCCAACGACAAATTAGCGGCGTTTGATCCAAGCGTATATGACGCTTCCAAACAGCCCAAATTGGTCGCGCCTTACCTCTGCACCGCAGCCGACATTGCTGTCGTTGCTAATCAGGGAGTTTGCGGTACTACCGCAGGAAGACGTATTGCCAAAGACCCTGGAACTGGACTTTTATTACCAGCAGTAAAGATCGGTACTTTTTCGTCAGTCGGTACTCCCTATCAGGGAATGACCGTTTATGACCAAAAATTACTGAAACTTCCACCGATTCAAATTGGACCTCGTGTTGGTATTGCATGGGACGTTTTTGGAAACGGTAAAACTGCTGTACGATTAGGAGCGGGTATGTATTATGACCGCTTTGCTGACGACCATGTATTGCAGTCGAGAGAACTGCCACCACTGGTAGTTTCTCCCGTTGCAAATTACACGACGATCAGTGCTTTAGCAGCTACTCCGCTGAGCTTGAGTCCGGTCGGCGTGCAATTTCTTAACCGCGATTTTCGTCCACCGGCAGTTTATAACTACAGCATTGGCGTTCAACAAAATATCGGTTTTGGTACCGTCGTAGACATTGCCTACGTCGGTAATCAGCAACGACATTTGTTGGTGTCGCGCAATTTGAATGCGGTTCCGTATGGTACTAATTTCCTGGCTTCCAGCAAGGATGCGTCAGGTGCCACGCTGCCAGCAAACTTCCTGCGTCCGATCCAGGGGTATGGCGACATCATCTACAAGGATTTCGCCGCGACTGGTAATTACAACGCTTTACAAATGCAGGTTACGAAACGGTTCTCCAAGAACATGACTTTCAATGTGAGTTATACCTGGTCGAAAGCCCTGGATTTCACTGACGCTGAAGGAAGCGGCGCAACGAATCCCTATATAAATCCACGGACACGTAATTACGGTCCGGCAGGATTTGACCGTCGTCAAATTCTGATTTTCAATTACACCTATAATCTGCCGAATTTCAGCAAGAACTTTGGCAATAATGTAGCTTCACGAATCGCGCTGGATGGCTGGGAATTTTCAGGCGTTTCGACGTTCCAAACTGGTGCGCCCATTGGCATCACTTGTAACCCTCCAGGTGGTGTGGACCTGAGTGGCGCTGCTGGCGCTGGTATTGATACGCGTTGTGTTCAGGTGAGTGATCCCTACGACCTGAGCGGTTTGAGTGGATATCGGTTTAATCCGAACGCTTTCAAAGCACCGTTATTAGGTGGTGCTGGAATCACGAATTGCGGGCCAGGTTGTGTTAACGGTGTTGGCACAATCTCCAAAGCCCCAATTTATGGGCCAGGGCTGAATAATTGGGACATCGCGTTGTTCAAGACGTTTATGTTAGGCGGATCAGAAGAACGTCGCCTGCAATTCCGTGTGGAAGGATTCAATATCTTCAATCACACGCAATATACAGGTGTTGGAACGACCGGTTCATTCACTGCTGCCAACGTTAATGGAACGGCGAACTTCGGTCAGTTCACCGCTGCTGCGCCGTCCAGACGTTTTCAAATCGGATTGAAAATGTACTTCTAATTAAGTGAGGTCTTCGTAGGGCAAATTTTTCAGTTTGCATTCTTATCATTTCAAACATTCGGTTTGGGATTGTAATCATGGCAAACTGGAAAGTTTGCCCTACTTTTTTATTGGATACCGATGCTGAGAATCTCTTGTTTTCGTGAGACGAGTACCGGGAAATGAGAGAAATACATCAAAGCTGACAAAAAATGATAAAATCTTCTACCGTTAATGATTGAAATGATTGATTTTTAATAAAAAGAATTCAAGTTGAACGTTTTTTAATTGCATTTAAACTTTTCTCGCGTATACTGACCTTGCTTTCGCGGTAGTAGTCAAAAGAAAGCACTTACAAAGAGTAGAAGCCGTCAACGATAACGGGGCATTGTTGACGGCTTTTGCTCTTTTTATATTTTGGGCTTTGGTTTTGGGTCTTTGATTTTTGCTTTCCCAGGTCAATCCGATAAACATCTCGACCTTGATTAGGAGCCGAAGACCCAAGACCAAAATCCCAAGCCCTTATCGTAAATACTGCTTCTCAATCGCCATAATTTTATCTACCCGTTTGCCGTGACGCACTTCGCCTTCATCAGTATTCAACCAGGCTTTGACGACGATTTTGATTTGATCGGCGGAGAGCATTTTGGCTCCGAGCGTCAATACATTCGCGTAATTATGTTCGCGCGAATTTTTGGCAGAGGCTTCGTCGTAGCACATCGCGGCGCGGATGCCAGGCACTTTGTTCGCCGTCATGCATGAACCAATGCCTGCGCCGTCCAAAATAATTCCAAGATCGCAGACGCCATCGGCGACGGCACGGGCTACAGCATGTGCGAAGTCGGGATAGTCTACGGGGTCGGAGGAAGTCGTCCCGAAATCACGGTGTTGATAGCCCCATTCACTTAACCAACGCTTCAACAATTCCTTGGTTTCATAACCGCCGTGATCGGCTCCGAGGGCGATGATGCGAGGTTTCCCAGCTTGTTTTGATTTTTTTCGGTAGCTGACACTCAGCCCAAGTTCACGAATTAAATCATTGGCAGAAGGCGTAACGATGGCGTCTTCACGAATCAATAAATTACTGCCATAAGCCAGGTTTTTTACTTCGGCTTCGGTGATGACATCTTTGAGTGATTCATCAGTCAGCGCAGGAGCTTCAGGCGTAGGTGATTGTTTTTGTAGCAGCGCTTCCTGCACGAGAGCTTTGATTTTTTCGCGATCAAAATTATTGTTCATGTCATGACAAAATATCAAAATAGAAAATCGCAGTCTGGAAAGATTGCTCTACTTGAAAAATAATTTTCCGAAGCGTTCAGGGTTATGCGGGTTCGGTTTTTTCATCCCTGAATTGCTCCACATGCTCAGTTGGCGCTTGGGTTCAGTACCGTCCCAGCGATTGAGTTGAATGTTCCATTGCTCACCTTTTTTGGGAATGGCATTCAAACTTTTGAAGGGAATTGCTACTTCCAATGTCCAGTTACGATCCTGATCCCCAGCTTGATTGAGTGTTCCGTTGATTTCAGTTTTCAGCAACACTCCCTCAAGATTCGGCGTTAGATCGTGCTTGGTAGGATAAGAAAAAAAGTAATCGTAAAGCACGCCACGGGCATTCATCTCAAAGCCAAAATAATGGTCAGCTTTAGGGTTGGTATTAATGAAAATTTCTACGCAATCGTCTTTGTAAACGGGATCATCGCGGTTTTCTAAGATTGCTGTAATGTCACTGTCTTCGCATTCATAGCCAACATACAAATAATTTTCATCACGCAAGAGCTTTACTGTTGTGCGTTGTTTTTTTCCAGTTTGATCTTCCCACGGAAACATCAACGTGACAGGAACTGCCTGTTTCCAGGCTTTTTCCGTGAGCTTGCCATCAACTGAGATTTTTTCTTTTGTAGTCTTGATACTGTAGCTTGGGACAGGCGGAAGACCTGCAATTTCGGTATATTTATCAGTTGGAAAAGCTGAGACAGAAATCGTAATAAAATAGAGAACGAAGAGAATCTTCATCACGTTATCAAGCAACCTTTCAATAGAAAGTAACTATAATTTACCGACCACCGACCACCGTTTAAGCAGCGGCAAATTCTGTCTGTTTACGCAACTCTAGTGATTTGAAGCCAAGCACAATTCTATCTTTTGGGATGCCCACGTCTACTAATTCATTGGCGATGCCATATTCAGTGCCATCACGCTGAACCCAGATTTTCCCATCAATAATGTCTACGTGAATCAAACAGCCGTGTACAAGTTTTTTATTTTCACGTCCCATCATCATAACCAGATAACGATCAGCTTTTTCATCAAAAACGGTGACGTTTGTAATTGTGCTGTTCAGGTAGCGATGTCCGGCATATTCTTTGAGAATTTGGCGAATTAATTGGCGTTCGTGTTCCAGATTATCCATTTGAGTATGACCTCCTTGTCGGAATCAAAAACGATGAGTAGTACTTTGTACTCATCAAGTAAAGTACGTCCCAGCTCTTCTTCAAAAACATCATCGTAAATTTCTTCATTTACCGCAAGCAACAAAACTCGCTCAGGGTCTTTACGCTTGAGAGCCATCAGGTAGACAAAGAATTGCCCAATAGCGAGATGCAGTCGTGCACAGTTGATGATCCAACAAAACTTTTCAACTCCACCGCGATCTTTTGCTCGCCTTTTGTTGCTGTCAGTAATTTGTCTGCACCGAGATCAATATACATATCCCGTGAGCCAAATGGCACTAAAGTGGATCGGCTGTAATCGTCCATCCATCATTGACGAGCGCATTTCTAAGACGATCATGATTCAAGTCTTTGGCTGGCATGGTTACTCATTGAAAAACGATTTAATCCCTTGAATCGCCTGCCGTGTTCGTTCTTCGTTTTCAATCAGCGCGAAGCGGACGTATTCATCTCCGGCCTGTCCAAATCCAACGCCAGGAGCGCAGGCGACTCTGGCTTTGGAAATTAATTGTTTCGCAAATTCCAGCGAACCCATTTTACGATATTCTTCCGGGATTTTTGCCCACACGAACATGGTAGCCATCGGTGGAGTCACTTCCCATCCGGCAGCGTTCAAGCCTTTGCACAGCACATCACGACGGCCCTGGTAAACGCTGGCGATTTCGGGCACGAGCGCATCACAATCACGTAGCGCGATAATCGAAGCAATTTGAATCGGCTGAAAAATCCCGTAATCCAAATAACTTTTCAGGCGTGTAATGGCCGCGATGACTTGGGCATTGCCGCAGATAAATCCGACGCGCCAGCCCGCCATTGAATAACTTTTCGTCATCGAAAATGTCTCGACGGCGACATCTTTGGCGCCTTCGACTTCAAAAATGCTGGGCGCTTTATATCCATCAAACACCAAATCGGCGTAAGCTAAATCGTGAATGATGAGCCAGCCGCGATCTTTGGCAAGGGCGACAGCTTTGACAAAAAAATCTTTTGTTACGCATACCGTAGTCGGATTGTGCGGGAAGCAAAGCACTAAAATCTTTGGTTGCTGCGACGGTGGATATTCTAGTTTATACAATTGATCCAGCATCGAATCGGCGCCTTCGAGGACGTTGATTTTGATGAGTTCACATCCGGCAATCGTCGCCGCAAAAGAATGAATCGGGTAGCTTGGATCAGGCACAATCACGCGGTCGCCTGGTTCTACGAGAGCCATTACCAAATGCGAAAATCCTTCTTTTGAACCAAGTGTTGCAATGGCTTCCGTGTCAGGATCAATATCCGCATTAAAGCGGCGTTTGTACCACTTGGAAATCTCAAGCCGGAGATTTGGAATCCCTTTGGATTGCGAATAGCGATGGTTTTTCGGATTCCGTGCCGCTTCGACAAGTTTGTCTACAATAGGTTCGGGAGTCGGCAAATCAGGGTTGCCCATCGAAAAATCAATGATGTCTTCGCCGCGCCAACGCGCCTCCATTTTGAGCTGATGCGTAACAGCGAACACGTAAGGCGGAAGTTTTTCAATTAATGGAAATCTAAAATTCATGATAATGGTGGTCAGTTGTTGGTGATCAAGTTAAGGTGGTCGGTGGACAGTGGTCGGTGGTCGGCTTATAGTATTGCGGTTTCACTTGAAAGCACAGTTGATAAAATTTAGTAAAGATCAATGGAATTAATCGGCAACTTATTCCCGATCACCGACCACTGATCACCAGTTTTTTTCACCGACCACCTTTTATGCACCCAACAGAGTTCAAAAATACAAGCCTTGAAATTCTCATTCCTGCGGATGTTTTGCAAGCCCGAATTGCAGAACTTGGCGCAGCAATCGCCAAAGACTACGCTGGCAAAAAGCCTTTATTAATTTGCGTGCTGAAAGGCGCGATGGTTTTTATGGCGGATTTAATGCGCGCCACGGATTTGCATTTGAATATAGATTTTATTGCGGTGTCGAGCTACGGCGCCGGAACGCGCTCCACCGGAGAAGTGAAAATCGTCAAAGACCTCGACGGCCCGATCGAAGGACGCGACTTAATTTTTGTTGAAGATATTCTTGATACCGGATTAACGCTCAGCTATTTACTGGAAAATTTTCGCGCGCGCGGAGCCGCTTCCATTAAGCTGGCAGCTCTTCTAAACAAGCCTGATCGCCGCAAAGCTGAAATTGATCTGGATTACAAAGGCTTTGATATTCCAGATGAATTCGTCGTTGGGTATGGCTTGGATTTTGATGAACGCTACCGCAATTTGCCGTATATAGGCGTGGTGAAAAATTTGTAATTGCAAGTTGTCAGGACTCGGCAAGTGTAGCGCAAACTTTCCAGTTTGCGTTTTCCATCACCCACTATTCGCAAGGAAACTGCTACAACCTTCGACGACTGCAATTTTTTCGATACCGAGTTTGATGGTGGAGACAGCGCAAACTGGAAAGTTCACGCCACCTCAGAAAATAAATAAATTTTCTGTGACCCCTTTTTTTCAGCCTTCCTGCGTTATATAGGTGAATGGGAATTTCTCTCACTCCTGCCCTCCTTTGAAAATAAACCCCTCTGAATTCAGTCCTGGAGACTGCCATTTTTCCGTTTGGCCGGAGGTGTCTCTGATTATCAACGGTACGAAAATAGTAAGCGGTACTCTACTTGGACAGTTCGATTTTTTGCCGACCGACCAAGAATAAGAGCACTAACATTAAGTGAAAGCGCCTAATCCTTGCGTTCCCCTCACAACTCTCAACCCTCTCAATGGAGCAAACCTCATGAAAATTTCACGTCAAGCTTTTCAACTTTATGCCTAGGTTCTGTTGACATGTTGACGGAGCCAAATCATAGCACTGGCAAGATAAACAAAGCTTAGATAATTGCGAGCCAGTTTGTCGAAGCGAGAAAA
>JAYVRW010000079.1:0-7338 GCA_043775925.1 Blastocatellia bacterium | reverse complement strand
CATCTGTGGTCTATTCAGTTTCCTGACTTCGCAATAACAAATCAAAAACGCCACGTAATTCGCCTTCGCGTTCCTGTCCGCGTTCATCGAATTTACTGTGACCGATGAAGATTTTTTTGCGGCATCGTTTGAGCAAGCCTGAAATCACGTTGTACAGCATTTCACGCGAAGTCCTCAATTCATCCTGTTCTGTCCAGACCTGTTCAGCAGGCCATTGCAGGCTTAAAACATAAGGTTGTGTCAATGGTTGTTGCAAGCGACGATTCCACGCGGGGCTGTCAATATTTAACCAGAATTGATAATCCACCGCCTGATTCCCCAACAAAAAAGTGTATGCCGGAGCGATCAACACAGCGTCAGGGTTTCCCTTCCATTCCTGTGGTTCGTACTGATTCGCCAGCACGCCTTCGTCTACCATTTTCACGTATTCCTGCCCGCTTTCCTGTTCAGGTTCGATGCGGTTGAGCGTTTGCCGAAATGATCTGGCGGAGTCAATTAAATTGGAAATCAGCCGTGCTTCATCAAAATTTGATTGCGCGGTCAGATAAAATCCAAAGCCTTTTTGCGAAAGAACCTGCCCGAATAAGCGGCTGAAAAAAACATCAATCGGCTGTACCAGTCCTGCTTTGTATTCATCAATCCACGCGGCTAATTTTTCAAATCGCGTTCCGAGCACTTCTGAAATTCGTGCGCGAATTTCGGCGTTTGTGACACCGCTGAAGCGCAATAATTCCGGCGTTTTCGATTTGAACAGCATCTCCGTCAAAAGATTTGCCCGCGCCAAATCCATTTCTCCGATCACGCTGATAAGCATTTGCACGACATCAAATTTTTTGACCTGATATTTTTTATCAATGACCCAATCTGGATGCGCCAGCTTCGCCAGCGTAATCAACGCTCTGACGGCTGGTTCATCATGCAACGGACGCGACGGACGTAAGGTGTACGATGCAATGCCCCGCGCTTCCAATCGGCTGACCATCGCAAAGCGCAACGAATCGCTCAACAATGGAGCCAGAATCACAATATTGCCTTGTGTTGCTTCTTTTTCCTGCACTAATTCCGCCACACAGTCCGCCGCCCAATCCAGCATCTGCGTATGAAATCGGCTTTGCTCAGACGGCGTATAGGCGACGGCGGCGTGCGGTGAAGCCTCAATTTCGACGGTATCAGCGCCAGCTAATATTTCACTGACTTCGCCAAGCAAAGCTTCTACCGGAGGCGTCATCACTTGTGATTTTTCCAGTGCCACTTCTAAATCGCAGCTTTCGCGTAAAAGCAATGCACTTTGATTATCGGCTCCAAGAAAACGCCGATACCCGGCATGCTCGTCATACATCACCAAAGCAGATTTACAAGTGTGCAGCCAATCACTCAGCATCCGATGCGTCGCCGGACTGTCTTCTTCGGTGTTATCAACAATCAAATGCGTGAAGCGATTCGTCAGGTACGTGCGCGGGATTTCCAGCTTCCACAAATGATCTATGAATAATGCAACCTGCAACGAAAAATCCAACAGCCGATTTTCCAGGCAATACTGCCGAAAAAGATTGGCACACGCCTGTGTATTCTCGAAGATATTAATCCGTTCCAAATCTTCCGGCATCGCTGTTTTCAGCCGTTGCCCGAATTCAGTCGGCGGAAATCCAATCAGTGAAGCCTTATTCAGATTGTCAGTGATTTGACTGAAAAGCCGTGTCTTTTCAATCTTGACGCTATTAAAATAATCATTGCGGACGATCTCAGGCTCGACCACTTTGAACATAATGTACTGAATTAATTCCTGCGAAAGAAAGGTCGGACTGAGATTTGAATTTTTCGGATTAAGCCGATCAATTACCAACGGCCAGAAAAGATTGACGATTTGATGCGACAAACTGCCCAGCGTAGCGACAGTGACTTCGGCTCCGGCTTCGCGTTGCGGATGGCGAATCTCCGCGTAATACGGCTGCGCCAATCGCTGCTGCGGGACTAAGACTAAAATTGAATGCGGATAAACGCCAGAATCAATCAAATGACGGAGGCGATGAACTCCGACCGTCGTCTTCCCCGCCGACGCCTTGCCACTCAGAAAAATCTTGCATTCA
This sequence comes from Blastocatellia bacterium, assembly GCA_043775925.1. GTDB lineage: Bacteria > Acidobacteriota > Blastocatellia > RBC074 > RBC074 > JAFDVL01. The sequence goes on along the minus strand of JAYVRW010000079.1, from coordinate 5,251 downwards.
ATCGGGGAGGAGGTAATATTTTGTTGTGCTTCGGTTAATTCAAAGTTCATTTCTGAAATTGGGCTTTGATCTTTGGTCTTGGGTCTTTGGGTTCGTGGCGAAAATAATTCGGATTTGGTAACGAGCAAAGACCCAAGACCAAAAACCTAAGACCCGAATAATTATATTTTTTTCCTAAACCCATGAACCAACATCACGGCTTCTTTTGATAATTTCTTAATTTCATCAAAACGGTTCTCCGTCATTAATTCCGCCTTCACCATCCAGCTTCCGCCACAGGCTATGACATTGGAGATGGCTAAATAATCGCCAATGTTTTTGGTCTCAATGCCACCGGTCGGGATAAATCTGACATCCTTGTACGGCGCACAAATCGCTTTCAGAAATTTGACTCCGCCGGCGGGTTCCGCTGGGAAAAATTTCATGACACCAATGCCTTTTTCCAGATTCATTTCAATTTCCGAAGGTGTGCAGACGCCTGGAAAAATCGTGATCTTTTTGGTCTGACAATATTCAATCGTCGTGGGATTGCTGCCGGGAGAAACAATAAATTCGGCTCCGGCATTGAGCGCGGCATCCACTTGCACAGCGGTCAAAACCGTTCCCGCTCCGACCATCAATTCAGGGAATTTCTGCTTGATCTGGCTGATGGATTCAGCCGCCGCTGCGGTGCGAAAAGTAATTTCCGCGCAGGGTAAGCCGCCTTCGAGCAAGGCTTCGGCCAAAGGCAAAGCGTATTTGATGTCAGGAATGGCGATGACCGGAATGATGCCGATTTGCTGGATGCGTTCTTGAATCGTCAAAAGAAAAATCCTCCGTATTTTTGATGAATACGAAGGATACTGATGATGATGAATTCAAGCAAGGTGGCGCGTTATTCAAAGCGCAGGTCTTCGGTAGTTTTCGTGATTTCCATCCCTTCGACAACTTTCGTGCAACAGCTCAGGCATTGCCGCTTTCTGCCATCGGCAAGCTGATAATCCACTTCGCATAAACGACAGGTTCCGTTCCAACAAAATCCTCCGTAAGAAATCGGCTCGTAGGCGAAATATTGATAGCATCGCAATAGCGTATTATTTTCAGGAACACTCACTTTTTTTCCGAGCACTTGGATTTGGACGAGTTTTTGAAAAGGATCAAATAAATTCAAATCAAGTTCGGGATGAACTGGTGGCTGCGCTTCTTCCGGCTCCTCAATCACCGTCACCGTAATGGCTGCGTACATCTGGACTCCATTCCAGGCTGTTCAAGGAGAAACTGCGGGCAGCTACAGAGTAACGGAATTAGAGGTTGGATTCAAGAACCTCATGTATGACATTTTGATGATAAAGGGGTCATCAAAATAGACCACAGATTGGGCGGATCATGCTGGTTCACGTGGATTTTTTTCAGATCAGCGTAAATCCGCATGATCCGCTTAATCCGTGGTCTATTAAATTAAAGACGATAAACCCGCTCAGCATTTTTGCTGAAAAGCTTCTCCTGCTTTTCTTTGCCTGCGTCTTTGGTTATCACCTTCAACGCATCCGCCCACGATTTTAAATTCCCATTCAATAAGCAGACCGGCCAATCGCTGCCGAACATGACGCGATCCCAGCCGAAGGAATTGATGTAGTGATCTACAAATGGTTTCAATTCGTTCGGAGTCCATTTTGCCTTCGTCGCGTTGGTGATGATTCCTGAGACTTTTCCAGCGACATTCGGGAGCGCGGCGATTTGCGAAATATTATCCTTCCACGGCGAGATTTCTTTTTCGGCTATACGCGGATTTCCGCAATGATCCAGAACAAATTGGATTTTTGGACACGCCTTGAAAAGCCGCAACGCAATCGGCAACTGACGCGCCAGAAAACAGGCATCGAACGTTAGATGAAAACCTTCCAATTTATTGACGTTATCAATGAAGCCGGACTTGTCTATCGTGTCATCCGGGACGACGTGAAGGATGCGGCGAATGCCTTTCAATTTGGGATGCAGAATGGTTTGCAGGTATTCATCAAAGCCCGGTTCTTCAGGACGCGCCGAAGCGACGACACCACCAATTTTATTGGCGGGATCGTCTGCGAGTGAACAAAGGTATTTGGCTTCAGCGGCACGATGCGGCGCGTCTACATCGCATTCGAGAAAGACAGTTTTTTCAATCTCTAAGCCCTTTGTCGCGGCGCGATAATCGGTCAGGCGAAAGCTACGATTTAAGGTCGTATTGCCCTTCGTCCATTCGTAGGAAAACTTGTCTAAATCCCAGAGATGTTGATGTGTGTCAATGATTTTCATAAATGTATAGGTCGGAGTTAAGAACAATTTTACCGCAAAGAATCGAGGGGTCAAAGCAACAAGGAGCTGTGGCTTTTCTTTGATCCTTTGCCTCTTTGAATCCTTGCGTTGAAATATTCAATCTATGCACGAGATTAACCTCGGCGAAGCACCAAGGCTGTCGCAACCTCGCAGGTCGCGCTACATTTCAAACGCCCCGAATTGCTTCTACGGGATCAAGCCGCGCCGCACGAATTGCAGGCCACATTCCAGCGATAATCCCGACCATTGTAGAAGTCAAAAATCCAACGATAATCGCCCACAATGGAACTGCCGCTGGAAACTTAATCACGAATTGCAGGATAAACGCGAAGACAAATCCAATCAAGATTCCGATGACTCCGCCGACACTGGTCAACGTCGCTGCTTCAATCAAAAATTGAATTAAGACATCCCGCTTGCGAGCGCCCAAAGCCCTGCGGACTCCGATTTCTGAAGTCCGTTCCGTCACCGTCACGAGCATAATATTCATGACTCCGACACCACCGACTAACAATCCTGCTAGCGCAATTGGTACGATGATTGAAGCCAGTCCCGCCAGCAATTGATTCACAATATCGAAAATTTGTTCGGATTTGTTGACGCCGAAATCATTCGGCTTTTCAACGGGAACGTTGCGCCGTGTGCGCAGCGTATACGTGACCTGATCTACTACTTCATCTACCATCCCTGGCGGAGCACGCACAGCAATCAGCATTGCTTCAATTTCAGGGTAATTTTTTTCGGCGGTCTCGAAGGGAACATAAACGACCCGCCCGTCAAGATCATCGGAGCCAATCACACCTTCGCCGGCGGCTTTGACCAGGACGCCGATAATGCGATAAAGCTTGCCGTCAATGCGAATTTCTTCGCCAATCGGATCAGTTGCTTCAAAGATTTGTTCGGCTACACCAGAGCCGATAATCGCCACCTGTGCGCGGGCATTGCGCTCGGCTTCGGTGAAAAAACGTCCACGCTCTACGCGCACTGAAATCAGGTCAGGATAGTTTTCCCAGACGCCTAAAATCAATGGATTGATCGCCGATCTGCCGTGTGCCGTCAGCTTCGGACGATCCGCCGCTGGCCCATAAGAACCACGAATTTTCTGTGGCGAAACGTACAGCGGTTTATCAAGTTTTGAGACTGCAATCGCGTCTTCGTATTTGAGGTCTTTGCGCTTTCGTTGCTCTTCCGTCGGCTGGAAAAATGACGGCCCGATTTTTTCTTCTTTGGTGAAGTAAATAACGTTCGGAGAATTTTTCTCAGTCACATCCGCGACACGCTGCGAAAGCCCGGTGAGGACTGCGCCAACGGTGACGACGACAGCGGTTCCAATGACAACTCCAATCAAGGTCAATGCCGAACGCAGCTTGTGCGAACGAAGCGAATCGAAAACAGAAAGAATGATGTCCTTGATGAGTTGTCGTTGCATTGATGATTAGAGGTCAAGAACTAATTTAAGACCATTCTCAATTTTTTTCAGAGATTTTGACGAAAGCACCTGAACATATTCAGTTAGGAGAAATTTATCAACAGTAGCAACTTGTGAAACATTAACGACGCTATCTTTGGCTAAGCCGCTCACCTGAGGAGTTAATAAAACATTTCCTGGTAAATCTGCCAGTTTCAGATTTGAGGTAATAATAACCACGACAACAGTGTTAATTTTACTGGCATTGAAGCGATCTGCTTGTATGATTAAAACAGGACGTCTCCCACCCGGACCTGAACCCGTCGGAGATGGTAGGGTAGCCCACCAAATTTCACCTCGATTCATTACCAATCCTCCGGCTCAATTGACAACGCCTGCATTTTTGCTACGACAGGGTCAAGTGTTGATTTTTCATTCTCGTACACCGCATTAAGTTTGGCAGTGATAAGCTTGTCGCGGTGATATGCCAGCATTTTAGCCATCGCCGTTGCAAATAATTCGCTTCTCGAAACACCTAATTTTGTAGCAAGTGTATCCGCCTCAATAAAAATATCATCAGGAATTGAAATTGCAGTTTTCATACTTCCAGTATGACCAATTCTAAATAAGCTTTCAAGTAAATGTTTACTCAGACCGCAAAGCCTCAATCGGATCAAGACGCGCTGCTCTCCTTGCGGGGAAGACGCCAAAGGCAATACCGACAGTGCATGACATGACAATTGCTGCGACTATCGCCCACAAAGGCAACGCTACCGCGAAGCCTGTCAGCTTCGATGCACCCCACGCAATGATGGCTGCGAGTATAACTCCGACAGCTCCTCCCAAAAATGTTAGCAACGTAGATTCCAGCAAAAATTGCGCCAGAATATCTCGCCGCCGCGCTCCCAAACTTTTACGGATGCCAATCTCGCGGGTGCGCTCCGTCACAGAAGCCAACATCATGTTCATGACTACGATGCCGCCGACAATTAGCGCGATGGCGGTTAATGGGAACAAGACGACACCAACAATGCTCGTAATATTTCCGGCAAATTTTTCGATACTTTTTGACGTGCGGAGACTGAAATTATCATCCGCTCCCGGTTGCAATTTACGTTGCATGCGCATCCCGAAACGGGTCAGGTCTTCGACCTCATCACTGCGCAGAGTTGAGTCAGATTTCGCTTTGGCAATGATCGCAATAGAACGTGAACGAGAGCCAAAAATTTTTCCAAATGTTCCTAATGGAATTTGTACGAAACCATCCTGCGAAGCTCCGGCGGCAGAACCTTTTTTCGCGTAGACTCCAGCGACATCGTATTCCGCCGTCCCAATTTTAATGGACTTTCCGACAGGTTCTTCAAATGGAAATAAATCGCTGGCAACATCAGCGCCGATCACACAAACATTGCGCCGGTACTCATCATCAAAATCTGTCAGTTCCCTTCCCGTATCAATTTTTGCGGTAGAAAGCGCGACGATATTCGCGGTCACGCCCTGCACGGCAATATTTTTCAAAGACTTCCCATTGCGCTGAATTTGCAGGCT
>JAYVRW010000078.1:0-7344 GCA_043775925.1 Blastocatellia bacterium | reverse complement strand
AGTTCTTCAAATGAATGATCCGGGTCATTTGTCGTCAGCGCAAATGGATCACCGAAAACCGTTTTCGCTTCTTCAAAGCTTACTTTGTGTTTTCGTAGGTTTGCAGTTGCTTTTACCTCGTCCCAATCGAATTCTTGAGGCATCGCTACTCTCAATCCGCCGCCGTAATCTGCACCAAAGTATTCTTAATTCTCCGCTCAAAATCTGGTCTGAATTTCTTAATCATTCCCTGTACAGGCATTGCCGCTGCATCTCCCAGCGCACAGAAACTCTTGCCTAAAATCTTTCCCGCGAGATCATCTAATAATTCTATGTCGCCAGGTAATCCTTCGTATTTTTCCATTCGCTCGCAAACTTTATAGAGCCAGCGCGTACCCTCACGGCACGGCGTACACCACCCGCACGATTCGTGTTTGTAGAAATGAATCGTGTTCATGCACATTTCAAACATATCTACAGTTTCGTCCAGCACGATTACGCCGCCAGAACCGAGCATCGAACCAAGCGCGGCAATGGATTCATAGTCCATTGTCGCTTTGTCTACGTCTTCAGGCGTGAAAATCGGCATGCTGGAACCGCCGGGAATCACACCTTTTAAAGTATGTCCGTCGCGCACACCACCACATTCATTATTGATCAGATCACGCATCGGATAGCCCATCGGGACTTCATAATTGCCGGGCTTGTTGACGTGTCCGCTGACGGTGAACAATTTTGTGCCACCGCTTTTTTCTGTCCCTAACGCTTTGTAGGCGTCGCCGCCATTATTGATGATCCAGGGAACTGCGGTCAGCGTTTCGACGTTGTTGACGACGGTCGGGCCGCCGTACAAACCGACGACAGCCGGGAAGGGCGGTTTCAGGCGCGGATGGCCGCGTTTGCCTTCGAGAGATTCAAGCAGCGCAGTTTCTTCGCCGCAGATGTACGCGCCTGCACCAGGATGCACAAAAATGTTGCACTCGAAATCTGTGCCTAAAATATTTTTGCCGAGGTAGCCGCGTTCTTTGGCCTGCACAATCGCTTTTTCCAGAATGGCAATGATGTACCAGTATTCGCCGCGAATATAAATGTAATTGTTCGGCGCTCCGTTTAGCGCGTATGAAGCAATTGCCATTCCTTCGAGCAGCAGGTGCGGATCCCAGCGCATCAGGTCGCGGTCTTTGCCTGTTCCAGGTTCAGACTCGTCAGCATTGCACACGACATATTTCGGGCGATTCGATTGTTTAGGAACGAAGCTCCATTTCATTCCCGTTGGGAAACCAGCGCCACCACGACCACGCAAAGAAGATTTTTTTACTTCATCAATCACCTGATCGGGCGTGAATTCTTTGATTACTTTGGTCAGCGCTTGATAGCCGCCTGTTTTGAGATAGACGTCTATGTCGCAGGCTTCACCTTTGAGATCGAATCTGGAGGTCAGGACTTTAGTCATAACAGTTCGGCAGCTAAATTACTTCAGGGTGTCAATAATTTCGTCGGTCCGTGCAAGGGTAATTTGTTCGTGATAATCAAAGTTGACTTGCAACACAGGCGCTAAGTCGCAATAGCCCAGGCATTCAACTTCCTGCAAAGTGAACTTTCCGTCAGGCGTCGTTTCATTAACTTTAATTCCCAACTTTTCAGTAATGTGGGCAGAAATTTTCTCACATCCGGCAATGTTGCAGGAGATTGTACGGCACACTTGAAGCTTATATTGCCCGACCGGGTTGCGCGAATACATCGAATAAAATGTGACGACTTCTTCGACTTCGTTGACACGCATGTCCAGGCGTTTCGCCAGATATTTCACATCGTCATCGGTCACGTATCCATGCTCTTGCTGCGCAATATGCAAGGCTGGCAAAATTACGGAGCGCTTCACCGGATAATGCGTAATGTATTCGTCAATGCGTTGTTCGTTTTCAGGACTGTACATAAAAAGTGGTCGGTGGTCGGTGGTCAGTCGGTTTTTGTTTTCACCGACAACTGACCACCGATCACCGATCTATATCTCCCAGCACAATATCAATGCTGCCGATGATGCCGATGAGATCGGCGAGCAAATGTCCTTCCGCTAATTTGGCAAGACTTTGCAAATTCAGGAAGGAAGGTGTTTTGGCTCGCACCCGCCACGGACGTTCTTTGCCATCGCTGACGATGTAGTACGCTAGTTCGCCACGCGCTGATTCAATCGGGAAGTACACTTCGCCGACGGGAACGGTGAAACCTTCCGAAGCCAATAAGAAATGATGAATCATCACATCAATGTGTTCCTTCATCAGGTCGCGTTCCGGCAATTTTAATTTCGGATGATCGGATTGAATGGGGCCAGCGGGAAGCTTATCCATTGCCTGTTTGACGATTTTCAGGCTTTCTTCCATCTCGCGCATTCTGACCATGTACCGCGCCCAAATATCTCCGTCTTTTTCAATCGGAACGTCAAAATCGTATGTTTCATAACCCGAATACGGCTCTGATTTACGAATGTCCCAGCCGATTCCTGAACCGCGTAGCGATGATCCTGATAATCCCCATTGCAAAGCCTCTTCGCCGGAAATAATTCCGATGCTTTTGGTCCGGCTTTGGAAAATTCGATTGCCTGTCACCAGCTTATTTGCCATCTGTAAGAAGGGCGGAAATTGGTCAATAAATTCTCGCAACAGCGGCAAAAAAGTATCGGGAATATCCTCCGTTAATCCGCCAATGCGGAAATAGCTTTGGTGCAATCGAGCGCCGGAGACGCATTCAAATAAATCCAAAATCTTTTCGCGTTGATCGAAGGAATAGAAAAACGGAGACATCGCTCCCAAATCCATCGCGTGCGTTCCCCACCAAACCAGATGCGAAGAAATCCGATTTAACTCCGTCAGTAAAACTCGCAAAACCTGTGTGCGTGGCGTCGCTTCAACACCAAGTAATTTCTCAACCGCTAATACGTAGCCGAGATCGTTACCCATTGAATTCAGGTAATCCATCCGACAGGTGATGGTGACGACCTGTTGCCATTTCTGGGTTTCCATCGTCTTTTCCATTCCGGTATGAAGGTAGCCAATGTCAGGTCTGGCTCCAATCACGATTTCGCCGTCGAGTTCAACTTCAACACGCAACACGCCGTGCGTTGATGGATGCTGCGGCCCCAGCGACAACGTCATGCGTTGATCGCCCAGCGGATCGCGTTTGCCTAAAGCCGTGACCGAAGCAGTCGGAATGGTGATTTCTTTCGTGCTCATCATAAATTTGGTTAATAGCCTCTGACCGGAAAATCTTTGCGCAACGGATGCCCTTCGTAATCAGCCGGCATCAAAATTCTACGCAAATCAGGATGATTGATGAAGTCTACGCCAAACATATCGTAAATTTCCCGTTCCATCCAGTTCGCAGAAATCCAGACTCCGCTGATCGTTTCAATGCCTGGGTTTTCTTCATCCAGAAAAACTTTAATGCGGAGCCGATGATTAAGCTTGATGGAATACAAGTGATAAACAATGGCAAATCTTGGCGAGGCAAATTCGCCTAAATCCAAACCTGAAACATCACTTAAAAAATTGAAATCAAACAGTGGCTCGCTGCGCAAATACATCATCAGCGGGACGATTGCGTCAGCTTTGACAATGACCGTGATTTCGCCGATTGATTCAATGATTTCGACAATTGAATAATCGAATCTTGCCGTTAATGCAGTTGTATCCGCATAATTTGAAGTTTGATTCGCTCCACGAATCGGCACTATTTTTTCTGTAGTCGTTTCTTCAGACATGATTTAGAAAACACTCGGTTTGTCGGATCGTTCACGCAGAATTGTATCGCGTTCGATTTTTTCCTGAAGCTTCATCACCGCGTAAATCAATCCTTCAGGACGTGGTGGACAGCCGGGAATAAAAACATCAACGGGGACAACTTTATCTACGCCTTGCACGATGGCGTAGTTATTGAAAACGCCACCAGCAGAAGCACAGGCTCCCATGGAAATGACCCATTTCGGTTCTGACATTTGATCGTAGATACGACGCAAAACCGGAGCCATTTTGATAGAGACACGACCCGCGACAATCATCACATCCGCCTGTCGTGGACTGGCGCGGAACACTTCTGCGCCGAATCTGGCCAGATCGTTTCGAGCATCGGTGACTGCCATCATTTCAATCGCGCAACAGGCCAATCCAAACGTGGCAGGCCACAAACTGGATTTTCGCGCCCAATTGATCAGCCAATCCAACTTGGTAGTCAGAATATCCGGCATTGCTTCGGCGACTGTTGATTCCAAGCCCTTCATAAATTGCTCCTTAACTAAGGAAAAATGCAGAAGCCCGCACGAAGTAAGGGCGTACACTTTAACGATTCCATTCAAAGACGCCTTTTTTCCAGACGTAAACGTATCCGACCAGCAAAACCGCAAAGAAGACCATCATTTCCATATAAACAAATGGCTTTGAAAGGGTCTGCGATAAAGACCTGAACACCACCGCCCACGGCAGCAGAAACACCGCTTCGATGTCGAAGAGGATAAACATCATCGCTACCAGATAAAAGCGGACTGAAAACCGCTGGTGAGCCGAACCGACCGGATCAATGCCGCATTCATAAGGCATCAGCTTGGCGCGTGTATTGTGATGACGCCCCAGCAGATGTCCAAGAATCAGATTCGTGACGGCAAATCCGAGGACAAAAAAGAAAACAATTAAGATTGGAAAATAAGCGCTCATTGTTGAATTCAACTCATTTTAGCGAAGTAATTTGACCTGTTAATGGTGAGTAAAGCGACCACTAAAAACTCAACAGGGAAACTAAAGTTAAAGCTTGAGAAGAATAGTACAATCTCTGAGGGGATGCAAATTTGCCGGGACTTTTCTGGTCTGACTGACGCGCAATCGTTCACGCTTGTACTTCAGTCAGGAGGCAAAAAAAAGTGGAGGCAGCCGATGAAGACTGCCTCCAACTGAAAGGAGGTTGATGCGAAAACTAAGACCCGATGACGATCTCAGCACAAACAGCAATTCGTGCGAGAAAAGTCAAAAGTCTCATAAACTCACGTCAACCAGTAAGCTATTCCTGTGCCAGAGCTTAAATCCTCAAAGTAAATTAACCTGAATGATCCAAGCCTAAATTTCGGTCACAACGCTTGAGATTCCATTGCTTGCGTGTCGGAAATTGTGAGGGCTGATTCACCTGATTTGTCACTCCCGCAACAATGCTCAGAATTCAGTTATTGCAAGGCCTCAATCAACTTCCCGGAACGAATGAGGTGGCGAATTCCTTCTGGCTTCAGCTCGGAATCTGAATAGGTCGCGGGGGATTTAATCTGGATCGGATCGAAAACTGTCACATCCGCGAAATACCCGGTTTGCAATTTTCCTCGTTTTTCAAATCCGAAGCGCTCAGCCGGAAGGGACGTGATTTTGGCTATGGCATTTTCCAGTGTGAGCCATTGGCGTTCGCGGACGAATTCACCGAGTAAATGCGGGAAGGTTCCGTGCAATCTGGGATGAGGTTTTCCATTGACGTAAAAACCATCGCTAATAATTAATGATAACGGATGCGTCATCGTCGCCCGCAGATTTTCTTCGCTTTGATTAAAGCAGAGCATGTTGACGGCGCCATTTTCTTCGACCAGTAAATCAAGCATGACTTCAACCGGAGCTTGTGCTCGCGCTTCGGAGAGATCAGCGAGGTTTTGGTTGATGGTCGAGCGATTTTTTTCGGAAGCTACGGCTGAAATATAGATGTCGCTCCAGCGCCATTGCAGTTCGGTTTCGGTGGCTTGAGCGATGCGGCGGCGTTCGCTTGCCTCCTGCAATCGTGCAACTAGCGTGGTGATGCCTCCTTCCAGAAATTCCTGTGGCAACGCCTGCGTCAGAACGGTGCTGCCGGCGATGTAGGGATAGCAATCGAAGGCAATGTCTATGCCTTCATCGTGCGCGGCTTCGATGATCTCAAGGGCACGCGGTTGCAGATGCCAGTTCTGTGCGCCGACGACTTGCAGATGCGAAATTTGCAGGCGACATCCTGTGCGTCGTGCGAGTTCAATCTGCTCTTCCAGCGATTCAATCACATTGGAAAAATATCCGCGAATATGCGTTGTATAAATTTTGTCGTGCTGTGCAACGATGCGGCAAAGTCGTTCGATTTCTTCAAATGGAGCACTGGAACCGGGAGCGTATTGCAATCCCGTTGAAAGCCCGACTGCGCCATTGGTCAATGCTTCGCTCAGCATTTGCTCCATTGTTTGTTGTTCCTGATCGGTCAGTTGTCCGAGCTTGTTGCCAGCGGCGGCAATTCTCAGCGATCCGTGTCCGACTAAGGAGCCGACATTCAAGGTGGTATTACTGTGCGCAATCGCTTCAAAATAATCGTGCGCGTGATGCCATCCCCAATGTTCATCGCCGCATAAAATACCATTCGCAAAGTCATGAAGATTTTTCAGGTTGGTTGCAGGGTAGGGAGAAAACCCGCAATTTCCAACGACTTCAGAAGTGATGCCTTGTCTGGCGCGGGCGGGTAAATCTTCCAGCACCTGCAAATCTAAATGATTGTGAGCGTCAATGAATCCAGGGGCGATGACTAATCCGGTGCAATCAATAATTCTGGCATCAGTTGATGCGATTGGCTGCGCAGAAACAGCGGAAATTTTGTTTCCTTCGATGAGCACGTTTCCGGTGAAGGCTGCGGAGCCTGCGCCGTCAATGATAGAGCCGTTGCGGAGTAAAATTTTGTCCATATAGGATTTTTAACGCAAAGGAACAAGGGGTCAAAGCTACAAAGAAATTACAGATATGTAATCTTTGCCTCCTTGACCCCTTGTCCCTTTGATCTCTTGCGTTGAGATTAGTGCTGCACTAATTCAGGTGGCAATTGCTTGTCAATTTTCGGACGCGTCGGTGTATTGTTACTCAGCTCCCACGCGGTCGCAAAAACTGTCCGCACGACCTTTTCCATTTTCTGGTAATCAATCTTTTCAGGTTGATCGCCGGCTCCATGATAATCCTGATGAACGCCATCAAAGTAGAAAATAATCGGGACTCCTTTTTGCGCGTAGTTGAAATGATCGCTGCGAAAAAAGAAACGATTCGTGTCTTTCGGGTCATCGTATCTGTAATTGAAATTTACCTTCAAAAACGCATTATTCACACGTTCGCTGAGTGCGCCCAATTCGCTGCTCATCATTTTTGATCCAATGACGTAAATTTCGTTTGGACCGGAAAGCTCATTATTTTTTGGATTCGTGTCACCTTCCAGTTTAGAACGACCGATCATATCAATGTTGAGCTGGGCAATGACTTGCTTCAAATCTATAGTGGGAAATTTGGTGAAATATTCTGATCCCCATAAACCTTTTTCTTCGCCGCAATGCCAGACAAATAAAATCGA
>JAYVRW010000077.1:0-28463 GCA_043775925.1 Blastocatellia bacterium | reverse complement strand
GTAAAACCATTGGGTTATTAGGTTTGGCATTCAAGCCAAACACCGATGATTTAAGAGACGCTCCGGCGCTAACGATTGCGCGGCGATTGTTAGAAATGGGAGCCAAGGTGAAGGCTTACGATCCGATTGCCAATGAGCATTGTCAGCAGCAATACCCTGACATCAACATTGAGTATGCTGAGAATGTTGAGAGTCTTGCCAGGGATTGCGATGCTTTAGTTCTGGTGACAGAATGGGAAGAATTTAAGCATCTTGATTTGCAGAAACTAAAAGAAGTAATGAACGGAAATGTCATTATTGACGGGCGTAATGTGTTAGATCAACAAACTGTGCGCGCCGCGAATTTTAATTATCGAGGGATCGGACGCTAATGCGAATACTACTTACAGGTGGAGCCGGATTTATCGGCAGCCATCTCACCGATCGGTTACTGAGTGAAGGACACGAAGTCGTGGCGATGGATAACCTTGTGACGGGTGATCTTTCCAATATTGCCCATCATCGGTCTAATCCGAAATTTGAATTTATTCATCACGATGTTAGTAACCATATTCACGTCTCAGGACATCTGGATTGGGTACTACATTTTGCCAGTCCTGCCAGTCCCATTGATTATTTACAGCTTCCGATTCAAACGCTCAAAGTCGGAGCTTTGGGCACGCATAATGCCGTCGGCTTAGCGAAAGCCAAGGGCGCAAAGTTTTTTCTGGCTTCAACTTCGGAAGTGTATGGCGATCCACTGGTTCATCCACAGCCGGAAGATTATTGGGGGAATGTAAACCCGATTGGGCCACGTGGTGTTTATGACGAAGCTAAAAGATACGCCGAAGCGATTTCTTTCGCTTACCATCGCGTTCATCAGGTTGATGTCAGAGTCATCAGAATTTTCAATACTTACGGCCCCCGTAACCGAGTCAATGATGGTCGAGTAGTTCCCACCTTTATCAATCAGGCTTTGCGTGGTGAAGCCATTTCTGTCTTTGGTGAGGGGCAGCAAACTCGTAGTTTTCAATATGTGGCAGATTTGGTGAACGGAGTGCGGCGGCTGATGGATGTCGCGTACAACCGCCCGGTTAATATTGGAAATCCGCGCGAAATGACAATATTACAGTTTGCGGAGCTGATTCTACAATTGACCGGAAGCAGTAGCACGATTGAATACAAGCCTTTACCAGAAGACGATCCGAAGACGCGTCAGCCGGACATTACTCGTGCCAGGGAGATTCTGGGCTGGGAACCACTGGTTTCCGTAGAAGAAGGTTTGAAAAAAACCATTGATTGGTATCAACAATTGAGCCTGAAAGCGGGAGTGTAGCAGGCTTGCAAAAGCCGAAAAGTCCTGTGATGGCTTATATTTTGGTTGACAGCAGCAGTGGTTTGGGGTAAAAAGCTACAGCCTTAATCCTGTCTCCTGAAAAGGAGGCTCACACAAGCACGGACTGCCTGTTTGCCCCAACAGAAAGCCAACTAAAGTTATTTTATTTCAACGATTTGTAAAGGCTGAATTCAAGCTGAATTAGCTTGAACATCTATTTTGATCCCGGAGGAAAGAAAAATATGAAGATCAACGTTACGGGAATTAGGAAAGCACTGACAGTTACTGTGATGGTAGCAGTCGGAAGTTTGAATAGCATGATGATGGGCAGCGCGTATGCTCAGGTTGCCCCAAAATTTTCTGGTGAAATCAACGTTCGTGGTGCAGTTACATTGAACGGAATTAATGCTGCTAATGGCTCAACAGTTTTTGATGCTGGCCGTGTTAAAACCGGAAGTAATGGCGCGGCAACTTTGAATTTAGGAAAACTGGGGCAGATTGAACTAGCTGCGGATAGTGAATTGGTTCTGAAAATCTCGGCTGGCGAAATCGGTGGCAACTTGATTGCCGGACACGCTGTAGTCAATGCTCCTGCTGGAGTCAGCGTTAATGTTGTGACTCCTGATGGAGTAGCAACCACTACAGGCAATGAATCTTCAATTCTGGCGCTGGATGTGAATTGTGGGAATACACATGTTCTTGCTTCTCGCAGTGAAGCAAAAGTAAACGCTGGCAATAAAGTTGAAGTAGTTGCGGCAGGGAAAGAAGTAACTGTTGGTGCGCAAAATGCTCCGACTTGTAAAAGAGTTCCCGTCGTATTAGCAGGAACCGGGTTAAGCTCAGGAGCTTTGGCAGCTTTATTGATTGCCGGGATTGGTGGTGCTATTACTGCTATTGTCGCGATCACACAAAACAATGATACACCTGTATTAAATATTAGCGGATTCAAACCCTAAGAATCTTAAATAAACTGGTTACTGCCCTGACCGAGGTAAACATAAATGCGTAGTAATGTTACTGGATTCAGAAAAGCACTCACTGTGATAGTAATGATGACGGTTGGCAGCTTTAGCAGCTTACTCACTAATGCTGCGATGGCGCAGGTGGCTCCAAAACTGGCTGGTGATGTTTCAGTCAATGGCAGTGTCCTGCTAAATGGTGTGAGTGCTGCCAATGGTGCGACAGTATTTAGCGATGGTCGAATCAGAACTGGAAGCAATAGTGGCGCGATCATCAATCTGGGCAAACTAGGACAGATTGAGCTGGGAACCGATAGCGAATTAGTATTACGCCTGGAACAACACTTGATCGGTGGAAGTTTGAGAGCGGGGCGTGCAACTGTTACCGCACCAAAAGGTGTCAGTGTCAATATGCTGACGGCTGATGGAATTGCTACGGCTGAAGGAAAAGATGCTTCAATTCTAACAGTTGATGTTAGCTGCGGCAATATTCGTGTTATTTCTGCGCGAAACGAAGCCAAAGTAACCGCTGGCAGCCGCGTTGAAATCGTTCCTGCCGGGCAGGAGGTTTCAGTCGGGATGCCACAGGATGCTGCTCGTTGCGCACGTGTTGCTCAGGCTGCAACCAAAAAAGGTGCTGGAATGGCTTTAAGCGGCGGAGCTTTAGCTGCTCTTATCTTGTTAGGGGTTGGTGGTGCAGTTGCTGGAATCGTCGCTGCCACTCAGGGTGACAATGCTGTTTCAAATGGAACGACACTTTTGAGCCAGTTCAGACCATAACCAAAAACAGCAAATCTAGTATTAAGTTTAACGCCATTTTCCTGTAGCTTATAGGGAAGTGGCGTTACTAATTTCAAGGAAAATATGATTCACCGACCCCGCCGATTGCGACAAACTGCATCCATTAGAACATTAGTTCGTGAAACCAGATTGGCAGCAGAAGATTTTATCTATCCATTTTTTGCTTGTGCCGGTGAAGGCATCAGGAAAGAAATTAGTTCGATGCCTGGAGTCTTTAATCTATCGGTTGATGAAGTTGTGAAAGAAGCTGAGAGAGCTAAGCAGGTAGGAATCACCTCCTTCATATTGTTTGGATTACCAGAGAGCAAAGACGAAATTGGGAGCGGAGCCTACCTCGAAGATGGCATTGTCCAACAGGCGACTCGTGCGCTAAAAAATGAAATCAGCGACATCCTTGTCATCGCCGACACCTGCCTTTGTGAATACACGTCACACGGACACTGCGGCGTCATCAAAAATAATGATGTTGATAACGATCCGTCGCTGGAATTGATCGCCAAAACTGCAGTCAGCCAGGCGCGAGCCGGGGCGGATATTATTGCGCCTTCGGGAATGATGGATGGGATGATTGCGGCGATTCGAGCCGCGCTAGATTTGGAGGGATTTCAGAATACTCCGATCATGTCTTATGCGGTCAAATACGCTTCTGGCTATTACGGGCCATTTCGTGAAGCGGCGGATAGCACTCCGCAATTCGGTGATCGTCGCAGCTATCAAATGGACCCTGCCAATTCTCGTGAAGCCCTACGCGAAGCTGCGCTTGATGTGGCGCAGGGAGCAGATATGCTGATGGTGAAACCAGCCTTACCTTATCTGGATATTATTAAAGCAGTGCGTGAGAAATATGATTTGCCGCTGGCAGCTTATCAGGTCTCAGGGGAGTATGCGCAGATCAAAGCTGCCGGAAAACTAGGTTGGATTGATGAAGAGCGCGTGATGATGGAATCGTTGATTTCAATTAAGCGAGCCGGAGCGGATATGATACTGACCTATTTTGCCCTGGAAGCTTTAAGGCATTTGTGAGAGCGGTACAGTACGGTGAGCGGTAGCGAGCTGGTTCCCTCTCCACAGCCGACCAGCTCGCTACCGCTCGCCGTACTGTCAGTGCACGCATCTGCTCTAGCTCAAATCGCCAAATTGTAATTGCAGTAAAGCAGTCGCGGTGATCGCGGCTGTTTCTGCTTTCAGAATTCGATTGCCAAGATAAATCGCAGTGAAATCATTTTCGGTTGCAATGGAAAGCTCAGCCTGACTCCATCCACCTTTTGGCCCGACAACAACACTGATTGAATTCGCTTCTGTCAGGCTCCGCAGTTTCCCTCCACCTTGTTCCGAGAAAATCAGCCGCAGAGAACTTTGCTGTAGCTGACAAAAATCTATCAAGGTTTGTGGCTCGGCAATTTCTGTGAGGATTCTTCGACCGCATTGTTTGGTAGCTTCGAGCGCAATTTTTTTCCATCGCAATAAGCGTTGTTCGTTCCCGGCAATTTTTCGGAATTCACAAAACTCAGTGACGAGCGGAACGATGCGAGTGACGCCAAGTTCGGTGGCTTTTTGGACAATTAAATCAAACTTGTCATTTTGGAGAATAGCTTGTCCTAGCGTCAGATTGAGCGGAGATTCTACCGGATCGGAAACAGGTTCGATAATGGCTAACGAAACAGATTTTTTGGCGACCTCAGTAACTTCACATTGGTATTCATTGCCGAGTCCATCAAAGGCAAAAATGGTCGCTCCCGAAGATAATCTCAGCACCCGTGACAGGTGATGAGATTCATCAGCATCAAGCGTTATCAGGGAATCATTGATTTGATCTGGTGGCGCGAAGAACCGATGCCGCTGCATAATTATTTCTCAAATTTCAAAGCAAAAGTTACCCATTCACCGTCGGGCTTGGATTCCAACCACGCGAAATGGTGACGAGCTAAAACCTCTAAAACTTCATCGCCTTGCGTTTGTAAAATCCCGGAGACGATGAGCGTTCCCTGAGCCTTCATCGCAGGCGGAAAATCAGGCGCGAGAGGGATGATGACATCGGCGGTGAGATTCGCTAAGACGACATCGAATTGTTGATCGTGGAAAGAGGAAAGTTTATTGACTTCAAGTTGAATGGAATCTTCCAATTGATTTATTTCGGCATTTTCTACCGCTACTTCAATAGCTTCAGGATCGTTATCGAAGCCGATAACTTGTGACTCAGGAAAAAGCCTGATTGCCGCCATCGCCAGAATTCCTGTTCCGGTTCCTACATCAAGCAACGCCCCGCCGTGCCAGTATTTTTCGAGCATTTCGAGGCAGCCACGCGTCGTTTCGTGCGTCCCCGTACCGAACGCCATCCCCGGATCAATTTGCACAATTAGGCGATCTGTTACGCCGACTTGATCCCGTTTCCACGAAGGGCAAATCAAAATTTTTTCGCCGATGGAAGTTGGCTCAAATCCTTTTTTCCATTCGGCTAACCAATCCTGATCGGCGATAGTCAGCGGCTTGATGGAATGCAGCGTATTTTCATGCAGCTCGCAATAATGCAAAGTCTGGATAATTTCTGCGCGCAATTTTTCAGCATCAGGCAGCGCATCAAAGTACGCTCGCATCGTGATTTTTTCGGGCGAATCTTCAGAGATTTCAATGCCAGTAGTGTTCGCATTCCAAAGCTGGGTCGTGACGGCGCTTTCGGCAGAGCGAGCGAGTTCAATTTCAAGGGCGTGCCAGGTTTTCATAAGATGGTTATTTTTCGTTTGCCTGAATCCCCAGTTCATCCAAAAGGCGCGGATCATTGCGCCATTCTTTTTGGACGCGAACGAATAAATTCAAGCGCACGTGACGCGACAATAATTTCTCAATATCCTGACGCGCACGTGTGCCGATTTCTTTCAGCATCTGCCCACCGCGACCAATAATGATAGGCTTCTGGGATTCACGCTCGACATAAATGACACAATGAATTTCCGTTGCGTCGGTGTCTTCTTTCCACTGTTCAGTGCGTACCGCCGTCACATACGGCAACTCTTCACCTGTCAGTTGCAAAATCTTTTCGCGGACTAATTCCGCCGCGATGTTGCGCTCGAATTGATCGGTGTAAGTATCAGCATCGAATAGGTCAGGGCCTTCCGGCAAATACTTAACCAATAATTCAACCAGATTGGTGACGCCATTGCCGCTGCGGGCGGAGATCGGAATAATTTCAGCAAAATCATGCTCGCTGCTGTATTGTTCCAGCAACGGCAGCAACGAAGATTTATCTTTGATGAGGTCAATTTTATTCAGCAATAAGAAAACCGGCTTGGTAGAATTTTTAATGAGTTCGAGTGTGAATTTTTCACCAGCGCCATTTTGGGTGGTCGCGTCGCGCATCAATAAAATCACATCAACCTGTTCCAGCGCATCCATCACCATTCCCATCATTCGACGATTTAGCGTGTAGCCGGGTTTGTGAATACCAGGTGTATCAACAAAAATAATTTGCGCATCGGGCCGTGTGACAATACCCTGAATACGGTTGCGCGTAGTCTGCGGCTTAGCCGAAACAGCAGCGATATGTTCGCCGATCAGATGATTTAAAAGTGTAGATTTTCCAGCATTCGGACGACCGATTAAAGCTGCGAAACCTGATTTATGGATAGATGTCATTCGGGAATTTCAAACCTCAACGAGTGAGCTAATCTCGTTATGAATTAATTCTCAACAGAGGCGCTGACAGAAGCTGGTTCATTAACAGTGGCTTCGGCAATGCGCGTAATTTTCAATCTTGAAACGCGTCTTTCATCGGCTTCAATCACTTCAAAAGTAAAGCCACGATACTCTATCATTTCACCGACGACAGGCAAGTGACCGAGTTGATTAATCACCAATCCTGCCACCGTTGTGAAATCGTCTTCGGCTAATTCTGTGTCGAACAATCGTTCGATTTTTCCAACCTCAACTTGTCCTAAAATACTGTAGGAATGTTCGGATTCCTGTACGACTTCGATTTCTGTCGCGTGCGGATCGGGTTCGTCTTCGTCTTCGATTTCGCCGACAATTTCTTCGATCAAATCTTCCAGCGTAATCAATCCGGCGATGCCGCCGTATTCATCAATGACCATCGCCATCTGCATTTTTGATTTCTGCATTTCGCGCAGCAATTCATCGGTAGGCTTACTTTCAGGCACGAAATAAGTCGGACGAGCCAGATCAAGCACAGTTTGTAACTGGTTATTTGCCGCCCAATACGAAAGCAAATCGCGGACGTAAATGACGCCTTCGATGTCGTCAATTTTTTCTTTGTATACGGGCAAACGCGAATACTTGGATTCAATCATCACATCGCGCACTACTTCAGGCGACATCGCGGCTTCGACGGCTACAATTTTAGTGCGCGAAGTCATAACTTCGCCAACGGTGCGGTCACTGAAGCGAATGATGGATTGAATCATCTCGCCTTCATCTTCTTCGATGATGCCTTCGTGTTCGCCGACATCAAGGAGTGCTTGCAGTTCACTTTCGTTGTCCTGTTCTTCTTTTTCTTCAGCAGTGCTTTCCAGCACTTCGCGTTGTAATCCGCGCAAAACACGATGAATGGGCAGGGCAATAATTCCGAGCGCCGGATACAAAACCTTCAACGGAAGTCGTAATAAAACCAAAGTCCGCGCCGGATCATTTTGCGTGAGCAGCAAGGGAATAATCAGTCGAAACACTACCAACGTAAATAACATCGCAGCGAAGGCAATCAACAAAAATCTTTCAGCCTGAATTTTGAAAGCGATGGAAGTAATCAGAATGGCAATGGAAGCAATAGACAGATGAATGCCAAAAGTTAATGTGAAGCTGAACGAGCTGTGATGTTCGACGATAGAGCGAATGAATTGTTCACGCGGAGTGTTTTGATATTCACTGGCAATGAGACGTAACGAAACATCGCTCAGTTCATCCAGGGCGCTTTTGGCTGTGGCTACAACGACCAGCACCAGAAGTGCGATGCCAGTCAAGATTATTTCAATTTCCATAAAAATCAGTCTATTGAGTCGAGGACTCAATAGACTCTAAAAACTCTATAGACAAACTAACTCTCGACGAAGGCGTTTTTCCAATCGTCGCATTTCTCCATTATCTATTTCGTGATCGTATCCTGCCAGATGTAAAATTCCATGAATCACCAACCAATTAATTTCCGTTGCCAAGCTGATGTTTTGTTCTTGTGCATATCGTATCGCAGTTTCTACCGAAATTACACAATCACCCAGTTCTGCCGGATTATGGTTGGGATCATTATCGCTCAGGTCTGACTGATAAGCGAAGGACAGCACGTCCGTCGGTTTATCAATCCCACGATAATTAAGGTTCAATTGCTGCATCTCGCGGTCACGAATAAAGGTAATGGTCGCGTGACAATCATTCCGATCAATTTTTTTCAGGACTAATTTCCCAAGCTTCGCCAATGAGAGGCGATCAATTTTAAGAAGCCGTTGCCGATTAAAAACTTCAACGATTCCGTCGGCTTCGTCGCTGACAGAAGAAGGGTTTGATTTTGGCTTGAGGGGAGAAATAGATTTAATTTTTGCGGGTGTGGGCATCGTAGGCTCTGACAATCAATTGCACGATATTGTGACGCACGACATCGCGGTCAGTAAATTCAATAAATTCAATTCCTTTGATATTTTTTACGACATGCTGCGCTTCGATCAAGCCGGACTTGCGTCCAGTCGGTAAATCAATTTGTGTGACATCACCGGTAATCACAGCTCTGGAGCCAAATCCGATGCGCGTCAAAAACATTTTCATCTGCTCTGAGGTAGTGTTCTGCGCTTCGTCGAGAATGATGAACGCATCCGAGAGCGTGTTATGCGTGAGAATAAAATCGTCTGTGATATACAGCGAATCCTGCGCCGCAACGCTAATACATTGCGTTTCCTGTTCGCCAATAAATTCAATATTTTTGATGAAACGCATCGGACGACCACCGCCGATAGCTTCATAAATATTGGCTTTGCGGCTCAAACGAAATGGGCGGATATTTTCTGGCAAGCGAATATCCAGGACATAAGCGTCATGGCGATAGGGGACAGGTCGGCCATTGGCGAAACCCGGCTGACGGCCTTCGGCAGCGCGCCTACGCGAAGTCGCGACACCGCCAAGTGACCGAACCAGAAACACTACATCGTCTTTTAATTGCGGCGAAGTCGTCGTGTATTGAATTCGACAGGTGCGCCCTTCCTGCGTCACAGGTCCACCATCGGTATCCAGTAATCCTTGTAAGAGAGCCACGCGAATTTCCACCAAATTATAGCGATACGCAGATGGAATAAATTTTGTCGAAGAATGTGTTCCGGCTAATTTCAGTTCACGCAAGGCTTCCGTCAGCGGATTTCTGATCGGGGCGAACTTATTGCCGCCTTTGCCTGCCAATGGATTGACAATTGAATAATCTATTGCTGATTTGCGGCGAAAATTTAATTTCAGATGCGCCAGTGATTCGCTCAAACCTGAAACGAGGTCATCATCAGCGCTTGAAAATGACGGCGATGTTTTACCTGAAATACAGCCATCACCTAAAAGTAATCCCAGTGCATAAGGATCAAGCGGAATTGGTTGATAAGGAAATTCAGCAGGTTCAGAAAGCAATGGAATTTCATAGCGATACTGGTGATTGCGTCGAAAATTCCCTAACATTTCCTGCGTTTCCAAAATTCTGGCAGGTCGTTCGCGTCGCTTATCTTCCATCGTTTTGACTTGCCATAAATGCTCAGCGCAGGCGACCGCGCTTGAACCATCTGTCATCGTCAAACGATAGACTTTCTTTGTACCTTGAGGAAACACTCCGATGACTTTGGTTGGTTTTCCGTTCGATCCAATAATAGGGTCACCAATTTTGACTTCACCCATTTTAACCCAACCCGTGGGCGTTAAGAGCAAGCTATCCAAGGTTTGTGCCCGCCCGCGCATGAATGCCAGCGGAGCCACTTCAATAATTCGCTTTTCAATAAAACTGGCGACGCGTTCGTGATCCATAAAATCAAACAGCGCGTCGTAAATCGGGCGCAGGAACGGATCAACTTTGTCTTGTAAATCTCCGGGCAGGAAGCCGAGTTTTTCCCCGGCTTCGACGGCGGGTCGCGCCAGAATAATTCGATTAACGCGCTTCGTCATCAAATGTTGGACAGCGAGCGCCACTGCCAGATAAGTTTTGCCAGTGCCAGCGGGACCAATGCCGAAGACAATATCGTTTTGCTCAATGGCATCAATGTAGCGGCGTTGCATCGGAGTCCGTGCCGATACCTGTTTGCGTCCGGCGGGATTGATGATTTTTTTGTAGGTGACAAGTTCGCGCAGAGACGCGCTGCGATCCTCAGCAATTTGTTTGAAGGCTTCACGGAGTTCCGCATCAACCGGAATTTTCCCTTCGGAAAAAAGCTGTGCGAATTCTTTGAGAATATGCTCGACAGTGGCGACATCAGCTTCGTCGCCTTCGACAAAAAGTTCACTGCCGCGACCTCCGACAGTGACGCTGAGCAACGATTCCAGCAGTTTAATATTTTGGTCTTGCGTTCCGAACAATGCTTCCAGCGCACGTTCAGGCAAAGTGAATTTCAATTCGCGCAGAAAAAGTACTCCTGAAAAAACTAAAGCAAGCCGAAGCTTGCAACTGTTCACTTCAAACGAAGTCAGATTATAGAACAACCGGAAGCTAATCCCACAATGATTTATTGCGGCACGGAAGCACTGCTAATAATTCTTTCTGCGGAAGCCGACATCATTGGTGCGCTATCTTTGGAGAAAAATGCAACTACTAAGAGGATTCCGGCGCTGGATCGAATGATGACAGCTTTACCTTGAAATTCCAGCGGTGTCGTAGCTCGTGTCTGCTGAAACATTGTTCGCAAATCTACAAAGGTTTTGATTTGATCGCCATCCTGAGACATGCGTCGGGCTGTTTCTGTTAGCCCCTGCATTCCAGCACTATTGCCAACACTTTTGATCACCAGATCAACAATCAGATTATTGTCGTAAGCTGGGCTGTTAGCATTTTTCAAGCTGTTCCAAATCGCATGGGTAAACGCGGCGTCCTGCTGTGAACGGAAAATTGCACCTGAATCAATCCGTTGCGCTTGTAACTGGCTCTGCTCAATATTTCCACCCGACCAATAATTCGGATGCTCGAAGGAATAGCCAAATCCTTTGTCTTCAAATTTGATGAATCCAACAGAAACTGCCGGAACCGGAGTGGTGGCGGCGGCGACAGTTTCCTTCGCAACTTTTCCGACCGACGTTGTGACATTTGTGCCCGAAGGCGCATCGTTGCTGGCTTTTTTATCACGTGGAGGTTTGACTTCCATTGGAGGAATTGGCCACGGTGAAGCCTTCAAAGGTTTTGTTTCGATAGTCGGAACAGATTTGGGCGCTGCATTCTGCGCAGGTACAGAAGGCGTGGGCGTTGCTTGTACCTTGATGGACGGCTTCAACGTGTTGTCAGCAGAAGGACTGTTGACCTGAGGTTTATCCGTCGAAATATTGGCCAGAGGTTTTGTTGTCTCACGTACTCGCTGTGCTTGTTGCGGTTCTGCCACTACCGGCTTTGGCGTAGCTACTTTGACAGGTGCTGGCACTACTGGCTTAGGCTTGGCCTCGGCAATGTTTCCAAATGGTGAAGTATTCCCTTCCCACAATGCGGCGTAGAAATCAGGAAATATCCCCTGTTGCTTGAGGCGCGTGCCGTAACTTACTGCGGCAGCTCTGGAAGAGAAACGTTCGATTCGCACCCGGAAGCGCAATCCCTGACCCGGAACTGAGCTTTTCAACCAATAGGCATTGAGTCCCTGCGATTTGAGCTGGGCAACCTTTGCTTCGGCGGCATCCTGGTTCACCATGGAATCTATCTGCACGGTATATTGTCCAGACTGTGAAAATCCGGGCAACGAGAGCGCAACTAATAAACTCAATGAAATTAGAAATGAAAAGGGAGAGGCTTTCATATTTGTCAGCTTCGATGGGGCAAAAGGTTTAAATTCAATTCTGAGGCGAGAAAGGAAGAGCGATTGTACGTCCTGATTATTCGCCATGACTATAAAAACTCCACAAGAAAATCACGAAGCGCTCGTGATAAAGAAGTCCGGCTGCGGTCAACGCACAACAAATTATGCCTGAATCTGCGTCAGATGGAAAACATTTTTTTATGAAGTGGTCAAAATGCTTGAAAATCCATACCAGCTAAGAATTGTCTTTTTCCAGATTCCGCTCCATCCACCAATCAATTTGTGGATCATCTCCCATTTGAAAGACATGTTCACCGACTCGTTTGAATCCCCACTTATGATAAAAAGCTTTAGCTCGTTCGTTATGTTCCCACACGCCAAGAAAGATAGTCTGATGACCATTTTCCACTGCAACTGTGAGAGCTTTTTGCATGAGTTGCGCTCCGATTTTCTGCGCAATGAATTCTTCATGAACGTATAAACGCTCAATCTCCATAGCATTCTTATCACTTACACAATCAGGAAGATGACCGCTGGATAGCTTCATATATGCGATCGCTTTTCCGTGCAGTTCAGCGATGAAAAATATCGCCAGCGGGTCATTAATTTCCTGTACAAATTTTTCGTGAGTGTAGGCTTCGACCAGGTACGATTCAAGGTTTTTGTCAGAAGTCGTGCCAGTGAAGGTCGCTCTAAAAGTGGTTTCGCCAAGTTCTCGTAAGGTTGCCGCATCTTCCAGCGTCGCACTGCGAATAATTAATGATTCCAGCATAATTAATCAAAGTTCAGATTGATGACGAGGGCAGGGAATTTCTTGCCATTCTCCCGGTTGCAGTTTGCCAAGTTCCCAGCTTCCGATTTTCTCTCGAATTAAACGCAAAGTTGGATGCCCCACCGCCGCCGTCATTCTCCGCACCTGCCGGTTGCGCCCTTCAGTGATTGTCATGCTTAACCATGCCGTCGGAATATTTTTGCGTTCTCGAATCGGCGGCACACGAAGCCAGACATCAGGCGGTTCAATTAATTCTGCCTGCGCAGGTTTAGTCATTCCATCATTCAAGGAAATTCCGTTGCGCAATTGTTTTATCGCTCGTTGATCGGGAATGCGTTCGACCTGAACAAGATAAGTTTTGGAGAGTTTATGCTTTGGCTCAGCAATCAGGCTTTGCAGCCATCCGGCATCAGTTAGAATCATCAAGCCTTCGCTGTCATAATCCAATCTGCCAGCCGCATAAACACTGGGGATGCCGACAAAATCCGCCAGTGTAGCGCGTCCTGTATCGTCAGTGAATTGACTCATTACCTGAAATGGTTTGTTCAGTAAGATCAGGCGATTCATGATTATTTTTTTGAGAGATGTTCTCTTTTAGCAAGAGTTGATTTTAGCTGTTGATACGCTTCAATCCAGTTAGCGGCAGCTTTAAATCGAATCTGTTCTGGATTGAAAATTTCGCTGGAACTCTGATCAGAAAATTCAATAGATTGCTCGCACGACTGTAATTTTCCTAGCCGTGCGAGCAATTGTTTCGTTGGCATTGCCTCAAGTTCTGAAGTCGGAATTAGGTAAATGGGCTTTCGCTTCATAACCAGCTTTATTTCCAGCCCGCACCTTTCGTCTTCGTTTTCACTCGCGCCAGATAATGATTTGCTGTGATGTACAGCGTCGAGCCGTCATCGCCCCATCCGCAATTTGCCGTCGGCTCTCCGGTAGCGATGCGCCCCAGAATTTTTCCATCCGGTGAAAAAATATAAACACCACCGGGGCCTGTCGCCCAGATGTTTCCGCCGGCGTCTACTTTCATTCCGTCCGGTAAGCCGGGGTTGTTATCGCCGACCATCGCGGTCGCATCGTACAGCACTTTGCTATTGCCGAGCGTGCCGTCTGCATTGACCGGAAATGATTTCCAGAGCGCTGCTGCCGGATCGGATTGCGCGACATATAAAGTTTTTTCATCAGGAGAAAATGCAATGCCGTTGGGACGTGTCAATTCTTTGGTGAGCAACGTCACAGAACCATCTTTCGGCGAATAACGATAGACGCCGCAGAAATCCAGTTCGCGTCCCGGATCGTTTTCGCGTTTCGGTAAACCGTAAATCGGATCAGTGAAATAAATATCACCGTTGGATTTGATGGTTAAATCATTCGGACTGTTCAGGCGTTTGCCCTGATATTTGTCCGCCAGTGTAATTTTGCCACTGCCTGGAGGCAACATCGAAATGCGGCGGTCTCCGTGTTCAGCCGAAAATAAGCGTCCCTGCGCATCAACCGTGAGTCCATTACTACCCGGTTCCAAGCTGTACTCACCTACGCCAGTGAACCCGGAAGGTTTCATAAACAACGTGATGCCTTCGCCTTCTTTCCATTTCATCACAGAGTTGCGCGGAATGTCAGAAAACAGCAAATACCCGCCGTTATTGATCCAAACAGGTCCTTCCGCCCAGATGAATCCCGTCGCCAATAATTCGACATTGGCATCCGTTGGAATTAACTGATCAAGCTTTGCATCGCTGCGAATGATCTTGCCGAAGCTGGGACGATTTTTTGAATCCTGCGCTTTGGTGGTGAATTGAACGGCAGCGAATACAACCAATGCCGCGACGAGTGAAAGGGTGGTGTGAATGATGAATCTTTTTTTCATGTTGTCCTCAAGTTTTTTTAATTTTTATCCTGCCGGATGAACCCACGGCTTACGATATTCGCGTTTCAATAATTTATTCGCTTCGGGGTCGCCTGTGACCTGATTTTTGTTTGCATCCCACGTCAATGAGCGTCCCAGCTTCAAGGCATTATTTGCCAGAATACAACTCGCCGTTGAGATGTAGCCTTGTTCAATGTCGGCGACAGGACGGCTACGTTTTTCGATAGCGCGAAGCAAATCCATCATGTGACCGCGAATGGCGGGAGCTACGTGACGCTCCAAATCTTTTTCGGTGCGGTCAATCGGGTATTGCTCAAATTCGTAGGTCACATCTTTGTGAATCGGCTTTTCTTTGTTGTCTGCCGGAATAAAGTCATAGCTCATCACACTCGCTTTGAGTGTTCCTTTTTCGCCATAAATCGTCATACCCCATGGATATTGGGGATCAGGCGCAGTGCCGTATGTGCGATGTTGCCAAATTACCGGAAATTCAGGGAAATCAAACGTCGCTGTTTGCGTGTCGGTGATGTTTGCTTTGCTGGCTTTGTCTATTAGAATTCCACCTGAAGAAGAAATTTTTGTCGGCCATCCAAGATTCAGCATCCAGCGCGTCATATCCAGCATGTGAACGCACATATCGCCGACGATGCCGTTGCCATACTCCATGAACGCGCGCCAACTGCGCGGATGCGCAAGTTTGTTGTAAGGACGCATCGGCGCGGGGCCTGTCCACATTTCGTAATCCAAATTATCCGGCGGCGCAGTGTCAGGCGGATTTTCTTTAGTGCGCATGTGGTAGTAGCAATAAATTTCTACTAAGCCAATTTTACCAAGCTTGCCGGATTGCACAATTTGGTCACGAGCTTCGATCAGGTGCGGCGTGCTGCGGCGTTGCGTACCGATTTGCACGACGCGTTTGTATTTGCGGGCAGCATCGAGCATCGCTTTGCCTTCGGCAATGTCTACGCTAATTGGTTTTTGGCAATACATATCCGCGCCTGCTTTGGCGGCTTCGATCATCGCTAAAGCGTGCCAGTGATCCGGCGTAGCGATCAGCACAATGTCCAAATTTTTTTCTTTGAGCATCTGCCGATAATCGCTGTAGGTACGCGGAGTCTTTTTCGATTCCTGTCGTCCAGCAACTTGTTCAGCACAATCTTTCAGCATGTTTTTGTCTACGTCGCAAAGCGAAATGACTTCGGCGGGTGCGACCTGCAACAACCGAAACAAATCGCTCTTGCCGTACCAGCCTGTGCCGATAAGACCGACGCGCGGTTTCTTCTGCGCAAATTCTTCGCGGTAGGAATAGGCGTGTGCTTTCTTCGTGAAGAACGCCGAAGTTAGCGCCAGCCCTGTGCTTGTTTGGATAAATTCTCGTCGTTTCATAACAGAAATCTCCTCGTTGGGATTAGATGCTCGAAGAGCGCAAACATTGTCTATTGTGCATTCCACATTGATTAGCCAAGTCTTTTTTGCCGAACACTGGATAATGTAAAATGAGCAATGGACAATGCTGTTTGCTGCCACTTTTTGGATAGTCCACTTTTTATTTAGTGGACTCCATTTCTTTCGCTACCTGTTCGCATTGCTTCATCACGCGTAATAAATTTTCGCCCAGGATTTTTTTGATGTCCGCTTCAGAATGTCCGCGTTTGAGTAATTCATACGTGATGACGGGGTATTTTGAGACATCTTCTAAACCAACCGGAGGCGCGTCTAATGGGATACCATCAAGGTCTGCGCCGTAGCCGACGTGATCTATGCCTGCGATTTTGATGATGTGTTCGATGTGATCCATTAACACTGACAGCGGCGTTTTATCGAACTTATATTGCGAACGCCATTGCTTCATTTCGGCTTTCACGCGCTCAGGATCATTCGGGAATTTTTGTTTGAATTCGTCTTCTTTAGCGCGTCCGTTGAAGGTGACTTCGGCTTTTTTCGGATCAATAAAACCATCGTAAAAATTGACCATGACGACGCCATTATTTTTGGCAATCGCACGCAATTCATCATCATTCAAATTGCGTGTGTGATTTGCAATCGCTCGCGCTGAAGAATGTGAAGCAATGACAGGAGCTTTACTCGTAGCAAACACAGCAGCCATCGTGTCATCGGCGACGTGCGAGATGTCTACCATCATGCCAAGCTTGTTCATTTCCAGCACAACTTTTTTACCGAGTTCATTTAGGCCGCCGTGGTGTTTGACGTTCGGATTTTTTAAGTCCGCTTCAGAATCTGCCCAATTATTCGTGTTCGTATGCGTCAACGTCATGTAGCGAATGCCGAGCCGATAAAAATTATCAAGCGCGTACAAACTATCTTCAATCGCGTGTCCGCCTTCGATGCCCATCAACGCAGCAATTTTTCCTGTCTTATGAATGCGGCGAATGTCGTTTGCTGTATAGGCCATTTCCAGTGCTTCAGGATGTTTTTTCACCTGGTCATACACGACGCCAATCATATCCAGCGCACGTCTGGCTGAGCCTCCGCCGTCTTCCGGCTTTTTGCCCACAAATTCTTTGCCGACATACACCGCAAAAAATTGTGCGCCGATGCCGCCTTCTTTGAGCCGTTTCAAATCAGTATGGGTTTTGATTTTGCCGTCCACAAT
Organism: Blastocatellia bacterium; assembly: GCA_043775925.1. GTDB lineage: Bacteria > Acidobacteriota > Blastocatellia > RBC074 > RBC074 > JAFDVL01. The sequence goes on along the minus strand of JAYVRW010000077.1, from coordinate 11,187 downwards.
GCCGCTCTGCGCAAGATCAAAACCATCGTCCAGAATCGCCGAAGTCACATCGTTATGTGTATCAATTACGATGGAGGATTGATGAATTTTCATCGCCTTCGCCCACAGCGCAGTGTCTTCAGCAGATAGCGCTGGCGTTGGTGCAGGTGTCGGCGGAAGCTCCGGCGTAGCAGTTGGGGAAGGCTTCGATACAGCAGGCGTTGCGTTCGTTGCGACCTGTTGCTGCGCTTTGTCGCACGTTTGCAAAATACTTAACAACGAAAAAAGTAAGAGCGTATAAATTCGCGGCATTGAAAACTCCTGTAAAATCTAAAACAATGATGACGAGAGTTAAGAGTTCAAGCCTGAGCTTGTCTGCCGATGGATGAACCTGAAACCACGCTGAAGCGTGAACTCTGAACCGCACGTTGACAATCCAGTTACGAAAGGATTAATTCAAGTGTTTGAAGATGTGCGATTGTAACAACGAATTTGACTTTCACCTACAGAGACTCACGGGTATGACACGAAAATTTTTGATAGCACTTGCAGGTTTATTATTAGCAGCGTCCAGCATCTTCGCCAAGCCTGCGAAAAAAACGTATATCGTCTTTGTCAGTGGCGACCACGAATACAGTTCTGAAGAAACGTTTCCGATCATTGCCAAAGAATTGGAAACGAAATATGGATTCAACACTACCGTGCTGAAGTCTTCGCCGGATGAAAATTCGGAAGAAAATATTCCTGGCCTCGAAGCCTTAGACAAGGCTGATGTCGCCGTATTTTTCCTGCGTTGGCGGCGGTTGCCTGCGGAGCAATTGCGGCATATCGAAAGCTATCTAAAATCCGGCAAACCGGTCGTAGCCTTTCGCACTACGACGCATGCGTTTAATTATCCTAAAGGTCACGAACTGGAAACATGGAATTCGTTTGCCGTGGATTATTTAGGCGGCCCGCCGGGCTGGGGCAACGGGCATACACACTATGGACATTTGTCTACGACGGATGTTTCGATGAATCCCGCAGCGAAACAACACCCAATATTGACAGGCATCCCCGCGACTTTTCACGTTGCTTCGTGGCTCTATCTCGTGCGCCCAAAATATCCTCCGACGGATGCCGAAATTCTATTGATGGGAAAATCTGTGAATCCAAATAAACCGGATGCGATAGAAAACCCTGTGGCGTGGACGTGGAAAAACAAAGCGGGAGCGAGAGTATTTATGACTACGCTGGGGCATCCCAATGATTTCAAAGAAGAAGCGATGCAGCGTTTAGTCATCAACGGAATTCATTGGGCGGCGGGGAAAAATGTGCCGAAGAAATGGGCGGGGAAAATGATGATTGAAGTGAAGTATCACGGCATCCGCGAGACGAAGAAGTGAAGAGAGAAATTAGGAAAGAGAGAAACGGCGATGGGTGATAGGGCGATTAGCAAAGAACGAAAAACCTTCCTCCACAAATCTCCGGCTCGCCTCGTCACCGTTTCTCCTTATCTCACTTCCTGTGTTCCCAACTTAAAATCAAAAATCGCTGCTGAAATTGCCAGTTCTGTTTTGCTGGTGAAGTGCGTAAACATTGGCACAACACGCCCGCCGTAGGCATCAATGCCGCTGTAGTCTCCGAAGAAAATATTTGGATTACATTCAAAAGCATCAACGTTAATTTTGTGATTGACGAAAGTTTTTCCGCCATCAATGCTGCGGGCTAACGTGACTCCGGTTTTGGTTCCGCCGTGATCGCGGCGGTCATAAAATACGATGTTGACGGAACCGTCTATCGGGTCTACTGCCAGCCATGAAAAGAATTGGTCTTTTTTATTTTTGAGCTTGTCATCATTGACGCGAACGGCTTCTGACCAACTATTGCCGCCATCACGTGAAGACATTAAAAACACATCGTGATCGCCGTTGCGGGCGTCTACCCAATTTACATAAATCGTCCCGCGATTTTTTCCGTTGCTGGTATCAACTTTCGTAATCGGCATTCCGTTACTGCGATTGATGCCAGGGATTTTTGTATCCCAACCTCCGGGCGTCGCCATAATCACTTTATCTTTGCCGAACGCCACGCCGCCATCCAAAGATTTATCAAAATATAATCCTTGCGGCCCCGCCCAGATCAAATAGACTTCACCTTTCGGGCCAATCGCAGGCATTGCGCCTTCCAACGTATTGTCATCATCGCGGCAATCTCCTGGCATATCGGAAACGCGAAACGGCATCGCAAAAGTTTTTCCTCCATCCGCTGAAGCCGTGAAAAAAATATTGGAATGGTCTTCGGGCGCGCTGCTGCCGTACACATCAAAGCGCGTCCAGGCGAGATACACATAATTTTTGTAGGGTGATCCGGCTACGTTGTCGGTCGTAATCGCAGGCTTGTCTTCAAAGGGCGTGACGGAATTGATGTGGTCTACAACAGGGATCGGATCCGCCCAGGTTTTGCCTTCGTCGCGTGAAGCACTGACCCAGATTCCAGTGATCGCTTTCAGCGGACGCACAACGCGAATGCCTTCAAAAGAAATGTAGGAATGATAAGCAACGCCCTCGCTACTGGTAGTGATCTGGTCATCGCCTTGCGTTAATTCACGAGGGTTTTGTGCAATGACTGTAGTCCATGTTTTTCCTCCATCGCTCGAAACATAGCGCACATTGTTGACGCGAGGTTGACCGGGTCTGCCGTACTGAAATGAAACGCCAATAATATTGTTCGGATTTTTTGGATTGATAGCGACAGAACATTCGCCGGGATTGATGGCAGCGGCATCGGTGACGCGGACTACACGATGGGTTTGAGCGAGTAATGGAGACGAAAAAAGTAAGACGAATAATGATAAAAAGAATTTCATGAAAATTTTGTCGAGAGGGGCTGATTCATAGAGTGTAAGTTAAGTTTTCCGGGATAGCATCAATCATTACTACTCTCAACTCTGCACTCTCAATTTTCCACTTTTTGGCAAGAGAGTTGAGAATTGAGAGTGCAAAGTTGAGAGTCAGGTAAGAGCTAAAATGCCAATCAATCTCCATACCAGAAAATTTACTCCCATCGGAATTAATCAAAGAATGTAGCGATTTCCGGCAAAGACTTTTTACTGATGTTTGGGACTTTCGCATCGTTAGCGGGATAGCCGACGACTAATAATAAATAAGGTTTTTCGTTGGTCGGGCGTTCCAGCATTTCGTTCAGAAATCCCATCGGACTTGGCGTATGCGTCAACGAAACTAATCCGGCGTTGTGAATGGCAGTAATCAAAATTCCCGTCGCAATTCCAACGGATTCGGCGACGTAGTAGTTTTTTACTTTTCGACCGTCCGGCAATAATCCATAGCTTTGGGAAAAGATCACGATTAAATAAGGCGCAATTTCGAGGAACGGTTTTTCTTCATTCGTGCCAAGGGGAGCCAGCGCGTCTAACCATTCCTGTGGTGCGCGGTGCTGATAAAATTCCTGTTCTTCTTTTTCGGCAGCGAGACGGATTTGATGTTTGCGCTTGGGGTCACTGACAACGACAAAATGCCATGGTTGCAGATTCGCGCCGCTGGGTGCGCTGCCAGCGGCGGTCAGGCAATCTTCAATTAGTTCACGCGGAACAGGGCGATCAGAAAAATCCCGTACGGTGCGCCGCGTGAGCATTTGCTGACGGAAAGATTGCGCATGTTGCTGCATTTCTGCGGGAGAATATTCACGCCAATCATTCAGTGAAATAAAATTCATAATCTAATGCAGAAGCCCGCACGTAGTAAGGGCGCCAGTACTCAAGAATGGTTAAATTAGAAAACTGCAAAGGTCTGCCTCGTGTACTGGCGCCCTTACTACGTGCGGGCTTCTGCAATTTTTTACCACCAGCCAAGAAGCTTCCACCAAAGTAATCCGACGCCAGCCCAAATCGCAATATTGGTGAATGACGCAAGCAATCCCAGCTTCCACCAGGTTTGTTGTTTGACGTAGCCTGTTCCAAAAAATATCGGTCCTGGCGTCGTACCGTAATGCGTTAGTGAAGCACTGAGATTAGAAAAATATGCTAATACCAAAACTGCGAGATACGGCGGCGCTCCGGCGACAGTGACGACGACTAAAAATGGAATGAACATCGCAGAAGCGTGAGCCGTAATGCTGGCGAATCCGTAATGAGCATAAAAATAAATCAATGCCAGAGCCGCGAGCGCCGCGCTCCATTTCCATCCGGTTGTGTAGCTGGCCGCGACTTCGGCAAAGCGTTTGGTGATTCCAGTTTCGCCCAAAGCTTCCGCCATTCGCACCATTCCGCCGTACCAGATGAAAACATCCCACGCGCCGCGCTCGGCGATCATATCTTCCCAGTCAATGACTCTGGTCAGCAATAGGGCAGAGCTACCAATTAACGCAACTACCGGATAGTCAATTTTGTGGAGCCAATTTGTCGTTGCCCATAAAAACGCAACCGTCAGAAAAATGCCGAGCATCAATTTTTCCTGAAACGAAGCGGGTCCAATTTTGGCTAATTCCTGATTGGCAAAATCTCGCGCGCCGGGAGTATGTTTGACTTCAGGCGGAAAGAGGCGATAAATCATCAGCCCAGTCACAGCCAATGAAATCAGGCCTGGAACGATTCCTCCGAGCATCCAGCGAGCATAATTCAACTCAACTACGCCGTTGGTTGATTGAAAGGCAAATTTTTGAATCAGCAGGTTTCCCGCCTGCCCGGTTAGAAACATGGCACAGATAATGACTTCGCATTGATAGATGAACACCATCAGAAATGCGCCGAGGCGTCCGGCAGTTTCTCCGGGGCGGGAGTCGTAAGCTTCCGCAACACTTTTGGCGATGGGAAATGTGATGCCACCGCAACGCGCTCCATTCGATGGGATGACAGTTGCCAGCAACATATCTGTCCCAACGAGCGCGTAGCCAAGTCCCAAAGAACGATGTCCGATGGCACGAATAAATAATAAGGCGATGCGCCTTCCGAGTCCTGTTTTCAGCATTCCGCGCGACATGAAAAAAGCGGCGAGGACAAGCCAGACGACCGGATCGGCATAGCCTCCGAGAATAGATTTGAGCCGTAAGGTCTCAACAGCTTTAAGGTCGGTTGGATTTGAAAGGGTCTTGAGGGCGGCTTCTGAAAGCGGCATTGATTTCGTCACTGCCAGCGCGGTCAGCCCCAGCAGTACCATCGCGCTACCTGATAACGGCCTGACGATGGAGCCGATAATCGTGGCGACAAAAATTGCTAACAAGCGCCACGACTCAGGCTTGATTCCGTCTGGTGGAGTGATCACGGCAACGGCAAGCCCACTGCCGATGACGATTGCCCACTTGACGAATTGAGAGCCAGCACTGGGTGGAGTAGTAGAAGTTGGGGCTGCCATTATGATTGAGTATTGTCAAAGCTGCGGGATCAACAACTCAGCTTGATGTCGTCTTCACTCACGGTGACGACGACAGTTCCACCTTGTTGCAATTTACCAAAAAGAATTTCATCGGCGAGCGGTTCTTTGATTTTTGACTGAACCAATCGCGCCATCGGACGCGCTCCGAATAATTTATCGTAGCCTTTTTTCGCTAACCATTGACGCGCTTCGTCAGTCAGTTCAAGCGTCACTTGTTTCTCAACGAGCATGTCCTGAACTTCCTTGATGAATTTGTCTGCGACGCGCAGAGCGACATCAAACGAGAGCGGTTCAAACGCAATCCAACCATCCAAACGGTTGCGGAATTCCGGCGTAAACATTCGCTCAATCGCGCCTTTGCCTTTGCTGCCACTCGCGGCGGTGACGTTATCTCCGGTCTTGAAGCCGATGCCTTCGGAACTCATTTCACGCGCTCCGGCATTGGTTGTCATCAAAATTATGACGTTACGAAAATCTGCTTTTTTGCCGTTGTTGTCCGTCAGCGTAGCGTGATCCATGACCTGTAATAAAATATTGAAAAGGTCGGGATGCGCTTTTTCGATTTCATCCAGCAGCAAGACACAGTGCGGCGTTTTATTAATTGCATCGGTCAATAATCCGCCCTGATCGAATCCGACGTAGCCTGGAGGCGCACCTATCAAGCGCGAAACGGTATGGCTTTCCATGTATTCGCTCATATCAAAACGCAGAAATTCGATGCCCAGTGTTTTTGCTAATTGTTTGGCAAGTTCAGTTTTCCCAACTCCGGTTGGCCCTGACAGCAGGAAACTGCCAACTGGTTTCGTCGGATTGCTCAAGCCAGCGCGTGAAAGTTTGATGGCGCGGGTGACTTGCGCGATAGCGTGATCCTGTCCATAAATCACCGCTTTCAACTCGCTTTCAAGAACTTGTAGCCGATCTTTGTCAGAAACGGAAACTGTCTTCGGAGGAATTTTAGCGATGCGCGCCACGATTAATTCGATGTCGTGTGCCGTGATTTCTTTTGGTCGCAGTTCTGCGGCCAACATTTTGACAGCGGCTCCGGCTTCGTCCATGACGTCAATTGCCTTGTCTGGAAGAAAACGATCATTGATATATTTTGCCGCGAGTTCTGCCGCCGCTTTGATCGCTTCATCCGTGAACGAAATTCCGTGATGCGCTTCGTAAGTCGGCTTTAATCCGTGCAGAATTTTGATGGTGTCTTCGAGACTTGGTTCTCCGACTTCGATTTTCTGGAAGCGGCGAGCCAGCGCCCGATCACGCTCAAAGGAAGCTTTATATTCAGGGTATGTTGTCGAACCGATACAACGAATTTCTCCGCTGGCAAGCGCAGGTTTGAGAATATTGGAAGCATCCATCGAACCGCCACTGACTGCGCCTGCGCCGACAATGGTGTGAATTTCGTCAATGAATAAAATCACGTTGGGCTTTTGTTTCAGGGCAGTGATGACGGCTTTGAGACGTTGCTCAAATTCGCCACGATATTTTGTTCCGGCGAGCAGCGCGCCCATGTCCAGCGCATAAACTTCAGCGGATTGCAAAACTTCAGGGACTTCACCCTGTTGAATTTTCAGTGCGAGACCTTCGGCAATCGCAGTTTTTCCAACGCCGGGATCGCCCACATAAATCGGATTATTTTTGCGACGACGGCAGAGGACTTGAATCGTGCGTGTGACTTCGGCTTCACGTCCGATCAAGGGATCAATGCGACCTTTGGAGGCGCGTTCGATCAGATTTTCAGTGAAGGCTGCGAGCGGGTCATTAATCGGAGTTTCTTCCTCCTCGTGTTCGTGCGGGAGCGCCGGTTCTTTTTCGCTCTCGCCATCGGCTTCAATTTTTGAGACGCCATGTGAAATATATTTCAGCACATCAAGCCGCGTGATGCCTTGCCTTTCTAATAAATACACGGCATAAGATCGGCGTTCCTGATAAATCGCGGCAAGGATGTTGCTTCCATCAATTAATTCCTGACCGGAGCCTTGCGCCTGTAACGTTGCACGTTGCAAGACTCGCTGAAAAGCCGGCGTTTGTTCAGGCAGGCCATCCGCGCTATCCGGTAGCGGTTCGACTTTTTCTTCGAGAAAAGTTTCCAATTCACGTTGCAGCTTTTTGACATCGCCGCGACAATGGCGAATCACATCGCGGGCAGTTCGATCTTGTAGCAATGCCAACAGGACGTGTTCGAGGGTCAGAAATTCGTGACGACGGTTGACAGCTTCGTTGAAGGCGCGATTCAGGGTTTCTTCTAATTCTCTGGTAATCATAAATACAGCTCTTACGAATGAAGATAAAGACGGCGTATTCTAGCACGCTGAGGATTTAGAGAGGAATAAAGTGATGAAAAATATTGGTGATGATTTGAGCCATAAAATCGGACGGATGAACATCTTCAAAAAATGTGCTGTTATTCTGCTGATTTTTGCTTGTCGGGCTTCGGCGCAGACTGCGGCACAGGAATTCGCCGTTGTTGAAGGACACTTCCACGATGGGCTAGGAACCTTTGCCGAACTTGTTCTGGCGAATGCTTTGATTGAACAGAACCAGTTAAAGCAAAAAACTTTCGACCTGAAAAAAAGCCGCGACAAGATGACGGCAGCGATAGCTTCCTTGCCGGAAGGTCATCCGAGCCGAAATATTTTTCTGAACGAAATTGCCAACATTGAAAAATCGGCTCCACTGGGTGCGGCTGAAATTATGAATCAGGCGCGCGGCAAATTAGTCGCCGTCAGGCATACGTCGCTGGAATTTTCTGAAGCCAAAGCCGGAGATATTAAGCTCGAATTTTCTGATCGCACTCCGTTACCGATTTCCGTCAAAACTGACAAATCCCACAAAGTCGCCGTCGCCGAAGGGCAAACGCCTGACATCGCTAACAAATGGGCGGCGCGATATTTTCGGATTGACGAAGCCGAATTGAATCAAATTTTGAAAGAGTCAGGCTTTGCCACGCTGAGTGAAGCGAGAGCGCATTATCTGAATATTTCAAATCTGGTCGCACGAATTTTAATGCGGAAGCTTGAATTGAAAAATTGTGAGCTGACAGATTTTAGTCAGGCGGAAGTTGGGGATTTAGCAGCCGCCAAATATTTGCTGCGCCAGCTCCGTCATTTCAAGCATGGCAACGACGACAGCCGCGTGATTATTTTTGATCGTTCGAGTGCGACAGTGAAATGGGATTCGATTTTAGAAAGCATTGACCTTGAAACGCTGACGGCTGAGCGCATCACTTTTTTGCCTTCACGTCCACGCAAAGGACACGCGATAGCTTCCGAGTTCGGCATCAAAATTGACGGACGCGCCATCGCGTCATTTCAAATCAAACATAAACGCGGCAAAGCACGTGGCACTGATCGGCAGTATGAATTTAGTGATATAACTACGAGGTTGAGAATTTGAATTTTGCAGAAGCCCGCACGCAGTAAGGGCGCCTTCACAGTTGAAGTGCAAGAATGATAACTGAAGATTTTGAAATGATTACTGACGCCCTTACTGTGTGCGGGCTTCTGCATTATAAAAAGGAAATTTTATGTCTGACAAAACAGCAAACATCACCACGCACATGGCACGGATGGCGATGAACCGCGACGATGAAGTCCGTGCGTGGGTTGAGCAATGGCTTAAAAACCAAGCACGTGAAAAATATCTGGCGAGCGGTGAAAGCGCAGAAACCTTCGATAAACATTGGCTCTACGTGAAACCGGAGACGATGCATGAAGGTGCGCTGGAGGCGTACAAAGCTTATGTCGAGCAGTTGAATTAAGAGTAATGTTTGTAGAGTGCATCGAGAGTTTTAGGACTGTACCATTTCTTTGATGTTCCGGTTTTTGTGAGATGGTTAAGGTATTTAACTTTACTGAATTTTTCACCGTCACCTTCCAGTTCTTTCATGATGCGGCGGAACTCACCGTTTATCTTGAATCTCGGAAATTTTTTTCGTAATAGCTCAATAATTTTGTTGTAGTCATTGGGGTAATATTTTCTGAACAAGCTCTCTTCGTCCATTCGCATTGAAACGCCTTCACTAGTCGTGACGGTTCTAGCGATCAAATCACTTTCCAGTGATTCTGAACGAGTAAAATTAAAGGTGATTTTTTGAGAAATCCGATATTTAGAATTACTTTCCGATATCGAAGTTAGTTTTGCTTTTTCAATAAAACTAAGTAGCTTTGAGACCTCTTTAGGATTTTCCGAAAATAATGATTTTTCTAATTCGGACGGATAGAAAAATGACATCGGCATTAAAAAGAAACTGTACGATGAAAGGTCTCTATCAAACCACTCGCTAGTAGCAACCACATAGTTAAGTAAACATGCCATTCCAATTTCTTGCACACTTTGTGCTAATTCAGGGCTTTTATTGATAAAATGAATAGATGTGTTCCTAATCTCAACCAGACATTCCAAGTTTTTGGAACAGTCTTTATTCAAAATTTTTTCAGTATTTAATTTCTGTAGTGCTTCGAAGATGCCAATGGTTTGATGTATCCCTGCTTTGACGACTGGAAGTCCTTGCTTGTCACGGGCCCATATCGCTTCTACATTATTTCCATTATCTGCGATTATTTTCGCTTTTAGTAATAGCTCCCAAGCATTTGCTGCAAGGATAGAAAATATTTCTTCACGGTATTTAAAATCAGGTTTGTTATAGATTTCAATTGCTGAAAGACAGGCAGCAATTGATTTATCAATTAATGATTTTGCTAAGGTTTTTATTTCTGCCTTTGGCTCCTTAATGGCTATTATCCGCCGACACGTTTCTCCTTTCTTATTTTTGTAGAGAAATGGATGGCTCGAATCCCCCTGAAACTCAAAACCATCTTTGCGGAGTTCTCTGATTAGGGCGGCTGGTTGAGCACTTATTTTAGCTAGATCATTGGAGGTTGCCTCTCTCTTAAATGTCATTAACAGGATCGCAAGTTTTTTTGATGGCGAGTCAGGAATTATGTCAAGAGATAGCAGTTCTTGGGCAGCAGGGTTTTTCGGCAGGTTGTACAATTTAAAACAATCATAAATGACCTGTTTTCGTGACTGAGTGGCTGAATTTTGGCTGGGAGTCATTTTAATTTCTCACTCCTTTTGAATGGGGCTGAGTTAATCTTTTACCTGAACGTAGTAAAGATATTTAAATGTAGATTTTTTGCTGTATTCGCGATTATTGTCGGCTTTGTAGCGAATATATCTTTCCTTAAACTTTTTCGGCTTTCCCCGTAGTTTTAATATGTTCTGAATATCTTTCAAGCTCAAAACGCCTTCATCGTTATAGCTTAAAAATATATGTTTTGCTTTGGCGGCACTAATTAGCTTTTCAAGTGCTGAGTAAGCTGTAGTTTTTCGACAAAAGTCACTTTTTGCATACTCACGCATACCCGTTACTCCTTTTAATTCGGGAGCATCGTAAGCTGCGATTGTTTCTAATACATGATAATTCGCGCCATATTGACGTTGGTTGTATGGAGGGTCAAGATACAAAATATCGCACTCAGTTCTCTTAATTAGTTTGTTTGCATCTTCGTTCCAAACACGACAACCGCGCACATGATTTGTTAATTCGAGAGGTTTTAAGCGTAGTGGCTTTACGGCAGTTAGCTTGAAGTTTTTCAAGTATGCGCCATAGACGCTAGCAGTGTTGGCAACTTTGTCAATGGCTTCAAGCAAAGAACAAAGCACATAAAAATATTCTCGTTGAGTTAATAATTTGTTAGGTTGTGTTGACATCTGATAGGTAAGTCGTTGCGATAAAGCCAGTTACCGGGAAACGTCATTTTCTTAAATCAAGCCCCAATCTCGCTGCAAACAAAAGCCTTATCAATTCGAGATTTTGAAATGTCAACAGAACCTA
>JAYVRW010000076.1:0-7403 GCA_043775925.1 Blastocatellia bacterium | reverse complement strand
ATTCGCCAACCCCTTTGATGGCAGCCAATCCAAATCGCACTGCTCCGTTAATCGGCGTAAATCCTTGATTACTGGAATTAATGTCCGGTGGCAATAATTGAATATTCCGGGCTTTCATTTCGGCGACATACTTGGCAACTTTTTCCGTGTTATCGCCTTCACTGGTCAGCACGGCGGCGTAGAAATGAGTCGGGTAATTCGCTTTCAAATAAGCCGTTTGATACGCCAGATAAGCATACGCAAAGGAATGCGAACGATTAAATCCGTAATCGGCAAATTGCGCCATTAAGGAAAAGATTTTTTCAGCTTTCTCCTGCGGAATTCCATTAGCAACAGAGCCTGTAACGAATTTTTCCTCGTGCTTCGCCATCTCTTCTTTTTTCTTTTTACCCATCGCACGACGCATCAAATCGGCTTCGCCCAGTGAATATCCGGCGAGTTTTTGCGCGAGCTGCATAATCTGTTCCTGATAGACGAGAATCCCATAAGTATTCTCAAGAATATCTTTCATCAGCGGATGCAGATACGTGACTTTGCGGCGACCGTGACGGCGTTCGATGTAATCATCCACCATGCCGCCATCAAGTGGGCCGGGACGATACAACGCATTGAGCGCGGACAAATCTTCGAGGCTTTCCGGTTTCAGCTTCCGGCAAATTTCCACCATGCCGGAGCTTTCAAACTGGAACACCGCATTCAGCAATCCATCTTCAAAGAGCTTCAGTGCTTTTTGATCGTCAAGAGGGATTTTAGATAAATCGGGCTTGCTGCCGGTGTCGTGTTCGATGAATTTCAGACAATCTTCAATAATAGTCAGCGTCGTTAACGCCAAAAAATCCATTTTGAGCATTCCAGTTTTTTCGAGGTCAGCCATCACGAATTGAGTCGTTAATTCATTGCTGCCATTCATACATACCGGAACCAGCTCATAAATTGGCTTAGGTGAAATAACTACCCCAGCTGCGTGTACCGAAGAATGCCGATTTGAGCCTTCCAATTTCCTCGCAATATCAATCAACGTAGCAACTTGCTCATTAGTTTCAATAAGTGACTTGAACTCTGGATTCGCCTTGATCGCGTCTTCAATGGAAACGTTACGTCCTCGCACCGGAGGCGGAATCATCTTGGCGACTTTTTCAACTTCGGCGTAGGGCATTTCCAGCGCACGACCTACGTCTTTAATAACGGCTTTAGACGCCATGGTTCCAAACGTAATGATCTGCGCGACATTCTGCTTACCATAGAGTTCGCCAACGTAATTAATCACGTCCTGACGACCTTTGACGCAGAAATCAATATCTATATCCGGCATTGAGACGCGTTCAGGATTCAGGAATCGCTCAAAGAGTAAATCGTATTGCATCGGATCAACGTCCGTGATTTTCATGCAATACGCGACCAGACTGCCCGCCGCAGAACCGCGACCGGGGCCAACCGGAATTCCCTGCTTTCGGGCGTAACGGATAAAATCCCAGACGATTAAAAAATAGCCGGGGAAGCCCATTTTTTTGATCGTAGCAATCTCGTGGGCGAGCCTTTCTTTGTACTTAGACAGCGGCTGCTTGAGCGAACCGGAAGCCTCCAGATGACGAATCACTTCGGACAATCTTTCCTCGTAGCCGTCCCACGCCACCTTCTCAAAATAACTCTCAATCGTAAAGCCTTCGGGGAACGGAAAGACCGGAACCTGATCTATCGTTTTGGGAAATTCCAGGTCACACATCTCGGCAATATTCAGGGTATTATTCAGCCATTCAGGATGCTCGCTAAACTCCTCCCACATTTCATGCTGGGGGCGAAAATAATACTTGGGGGAGCCGTAGCTCATCCGCCCCGGATCATTCACCGTCTTCCCGGTGCTGATACATAAAAGCGTATCGTGCGCCTGTACGTCGTCAGGATTGAGGTAGTGAGAATCGTTCGTCAGAACAATCGGAATGCCTGTTTTCTTTCCGAGTTCCGCCATCGGTTTTCGGATTTTTACCTGCTGTTCCAATCCGTGATCCATGACTTCCAGAAAGTAATTTCCCTTGCCCATGATCTCCTCAAATTCGAGCGCAGCGCGGGCGGCTTCATCAAATTTATCCTGCAACAAAAGCGTCTGCGGAACGCCGCTGATGCAAGCGGACATCGCAATAATTCCTTCACTGTATTGCGCCAGAAGTTCACGATCAATCCGGGGTTTCCGCCAGAATCCTTCGATGTAAGCAAAGGAAGAAAGCTTGACCAAATTGTGGTATCCGACCAGATTTTTGGCGAGCAAAACAATGTGATTGGTCGCCCGTTCGCCCGGCCCTAAACGCGCCCCTCCGCCTTTTTCATGACGGCTGCCGCGAGCAATATATCCTTCCATTCCAATGATCGGCTTGACACCCGCATCGCGCATTTTATGGTAGAAAGAAAGCGCTCCGTACAGGTTGCCATGATCGGTCATCGCCACGGCAGGCATGCCAAATTCTGCGGCTTTTTTTGCCAGCGGCCCGATCTTAATCGCACCGTCAAGTAAACTGTAATCGGTATGCAGGTGCAGATGCACAAACTGTTTATTCATAATGTTTTAAGCTAACCATTAAGCATTTAAGATAAATGCTTAATGGTTGTTTTAAGCATTTAATTATTCCCATTCTATCGTGCTGGGAGGCTTGGAACTGATGTCGTACACCACCCGATTGACGCCCTTCACTTCATTGATAATCCGGCTACTCATCCGCTCCAGGACATCATAAGGAAGATGCGACCAACTCGCAGTCATCCCGTCAGTGCTTTCCACGGCGCGAATGGCAATCGCGTTCTCGTACGTCCTGAAATCGCCCATCACTCCGACGCTTTTGACGGGGAGCAAAACAGCAAATGACTGCCAGATTTTGTGGTACAAATCTGCCCGCTTAATCTCTTCTGAAACGATGCTGTCGGCTTCCTGAAGCACCCGGATATTGTCAGCATCAATCGCACCTAAAATGCGAACAGCCAGCCCCGGACCTGGGAACGGTTGACGAGCTACTAACGGTTCCGGCAGTCCCAATTCCCTGCCCACCGCGCGGACTTCATCCTTGAATAACTCGCGTAACGGCTCGACTAAGTTTAACCGCATTTTCTCCGGTAAACCTCCGACGTTGTGATGGGATTTGATGACCGCTGACGGGCCACGAACGGAGACGGATTCAATCACATCGGGGTAAAGCGTCCCCTGTACGAGGTAGTCAATTTCACCGAGCTTCGCGGCTTCTTCCTGAAAGACTTCGATAAATTCATTCCCGATAATCTTCCGTTTTTTCTCTGGATCGCTGACATCTTGAAGCGCGTTAAGGAAGCGTTCTCCGGCAGCAATTCCCAGAACTTTTAATTTTCCATAATCAGCAAAAGCCGCCAGCACATTTTCAAATTCATTCTTTCGGAGCAACCCGTTATCAACAAAAATGCAGGTCTGTTTTTCGCCAATCGCACGAGCGACGAGAGCCGCCGCCACCGAGGAATCTACGCCCCCGGAAAGCCCGCAAACCACCATCCCGTCGCCGACCTGTTCACGAATTTTATTCACCGTGACTTCGATAAAAGACGCCGGAGTCCAGTCCGCCTGACAGCCGCAAATGTTCTTAATAAAGTTCGCCAGAATTTCTTTGCCGTGTCGGGTGTGCGTCACTTCAGGGTGAAATTGAATCCCGTAAATTCTTGATTCGCTATTCTCAAAAGCTCCCAGGGCGCTATCGGTTTGGGCAGTCACGCGAAAGCCGGTAGGCTGAACGGAGACGTGATCGCCGTGGCTCATCCAGACTGGCAATTCGGTCTCAAGTCCGGCGAATAATTGCGAAGTTGTGTCTTTCACTTTAATTAACGCTGAGCCGTACTCACGAAAAGCAGAGGGAGAAACTGTACCGCCTAAATACTGCGCGACTAAGTGAAAGCCGTAACAGATGCCCAGCACCGGCACTCCCAGCCTTAATACTTCAGGCGAACACTTGGGAGCGTCTTCTTCGTAAACAGAAGCAGGGCCGCCCGAAAGGATGATGCCCTTTGGGTTGATCGCGGTAATCTTTTCGAGGGGGTAATTGTACGGGTGGATTTCGCAGTAAACGTTTGATTCCCTGATGCGGCGGGCGATCAGTTGGGTGTATTGAGAGCCAAAGTCCAAAATGACAATGGTTTCAAAAGTCGAAGGCATGCTTGCTTGCTCCTGTGATGTAAATAATAGGTTAGTCTAACTGCGGAGTATAATCGAAAGAAGTTCGCAGGTGAAGAGTTCGGGGTGAGGAAGTTCACAGAGAAGAAGTTCGCAGTTCGCAGAAAATGGGGATAATTACTTACTGCTTCCTATAATTCTATTAACCTCTAACGCTAGTGCGTTATCAGACTCAAGTACTTAAAAAGGTTCGCAGTTCACAGTAAAGAACAAGTTCACAGAAAAACCCATTTACAGGTCGCAGTTTACAATACCTCAAACTGCGAACCTCCTCGCTGCGAACTGTATTCTTACTGCGAACTGCGAACTTCTTCCTTACTGCGAACTGTCCGCCCAAGACCAGCGATTTTCATCACGGGGCCGTGCAGCACGTAGCCGGTGGCAATTAATAACAACATCCACTCCGAATATAGATAGATGCTGCCAAGGAGTGCGGTTAAGATGGGAATAATCAGAAATGGCTGGTTGGAACGCGGGCCAATATCCTTGAAGCTCGTATATTTGAAAGTGCTGACCATCAGAAGCGCGAGCATCAGGACAACAAAAAGTAAAAACCATGCAATTTTTATTTGTGAAGCTCCCACCATCGGAGCCGGAATGAAATGAATGATCGCGGCAATCATCCCGGCGGCGGCGGGAATCGGGAGTCCAACAAAATATTTCTTATCCAACTTTGGCGTCGCCCCCGGTTGTTCAAATCTGGGAGCGCGTGCCAATACATTAAATCTGGCGAGACGTAACGCTCCACAAATCAAAAAGAAAAATGAGACAGCCCAGGCAGTTTTGTCGTGTCCAACTAAATTGCCGTAGCCCCAGGTGAACGCCAGCATGGCCGGAGCAAAACCAAAACTAATCACATCCGCGATGCTATCCAGTTCGACCCCAAATTCACTGGATGAATGGGTCATGCGCGCAATTCTCCCATCCAGTCCATCCAATACAAATGCTACGCCAATGGCAACGGAGGCGTTATTAAAAAGCGGCGCGACGACCTCCGGCTGGTCAATTGACTGGTACGCTTTCATGGCGTTAATCACGGCGTAAAACCCGCAAAAAATATTTCCAATCGTGAAGAGGCTGGGGATGATGTAAACGCCTTTGCGAATTCCGACACGCGGCGGATTGGGTTGCTCGTCATTACTCATTCGTCAGCCTCCCGATAACGGTCAGCCCGCCGACAACTTTTTGACCTTTTACTACTTCGATTTTTACATTGAGCGGCAACACAATGTCCGTACGGGAACCGAACTTGATTAATCCGATGCGCTCCCCTGCTTGCAGTGCATCACCGACTTTCGGCCAGAAAACGATGCGGCGCGCAATGACCCCGGCAATCTGCGAAAAAGTCACCTCCATCTGGTCGTTACGGACAGTAATCACGTTTTGCTCGTTATCAGACGATGAACGATGATTCAGCGCATTCAAAAACTGACCTTCCTTGTATTCAACTTTCGTAATCGTCCCCGCAATCGGAGTCCGGTTCACATGCACATCAAACACCGAAAGAAACACACTGACGACGGTCGAGTCACTTCCCGGCTTAATAAACGAAACATGCCCATCCGCCGGAGATAAAACCAGATTCGGATCAGTCGGGGAATTCCGGTCAGGATTGCGAAAGAAATACGCAACAAAGACAGCGAGTAAGACAAACAGGGCTGTCAAAATATAAAAATAAGTTGAGTAATAATTGGCGGCAAGAATGGTGACCGCTGCGAACAATATCGCAGAAATAATAAAGGGCGTTGCATCTTTGAGCATATTAGGGCTTGGGTTTGGATGATGAAAATTTCTATCCCGGAGAAAGTAATACCGCAATAAGTCAAAGGGGCAGGGTAACAAAGCGATGCAGGATATGGCAACGCCTTGTTCCTTTGTCCCCTTGCCCCTTTGCGTTGAAAATATTCAAAGTATTACCCGTTCGATTTCATTAAAAAAGAAAAACGGAGACATTGTAAGTGCCTCCGTGCCTCCTGCCAACTCACGTGGCAAATTCCTATCACATCAGTAGTAGTCTAATGACCGCTGATCTCCGACTTATACTTTACGGCGATATGTTCCATCTGATCTTTTAATAAGAGTTTCTTTTTCTTGAGTACGACTTCTTCCATCTGCTCATCAGGGTTGAGATGAGAGATGTTGGATAATTCATTCAACCGCTCCTCGTATTGAAGATGTTCGGCTGCCAGTTGACGATACATATTGTCGTTGCTGTATAGGTAATCTTTCAGCGATGCTTCACTTGTCGGAACATTCATGCTCTTTACTCCTTAAATTGATGTGACTGTTTGAAAAAGAGGACCGTAGCTTGTGATCCTCACCCTTGAAAAAAATCATATACCTATAACATCGTTGAAGCAAACAATTTGAAGCCGAAATCTATGATATTTTTCGGCTCATCAAAACAGCATTTTCAACCGGAGCCGAATAATAATCTCGACGAATTCCATCCACTACAAATCCGCACTTTTCATACAACCGCCGCGCCGCCAGATTTGATTCTCGCACTTCCAATAAAATTGCGACGTAAGGTGTCCGAACCAACGCTTCAACCAACGCCTTACCAATGCCCTGCTGACGATGCGAAGGAGCTACCGCGACATCGTACAAATGAATTTCATCGGCGATGAATTGCGCTTCGATGAAGCCCACCACTTCTTGCCCACTCAGCGCGATTAATATTACATAATCTGTACGTTCAATATTTTTTTGAAGCTGTGTAATTTCACGTTTGGATAGTCCACACACTTCGCACAACTCAATGATAGATTGAATTTGCACAGGTTCGGCAACTTGGATTTTGTAAGTCATAAAGAATAGTTTCGAGTCGCGGGTTTCGGGTTTCGAGGAAACGAGATAATTAGTTTTTCTCGAAACTCAAAACCCGAAACTAGAGCAGAGTTAAAAAGCTTCAATGGAGCCACGATTATTCAATCGTGGAAATACCGCTAATGCCCGCATTGCGTCTTCCCGTATTCTGCTTCAATGGAGCCACGATTATTCAATCGTGGAAATGCAAGCAACCGCCGAACTTGAAAAGGTATTATTAGTGCTTCAATGGAGCCACGATTATTCAATCGTGGAAATCGCCACTATTGAAACGATAATTCCGAGTCCCTTTTTTGCTTCAATGGAGCCACGATTATTCAATCGTGGAAATCCGTGCCCGACGGCGGAAATATTTGAGCTGACCACACTGCTTCAATGGAGCCACGATTATTCAATC
>JAYVRW010000075.1:0-7425 GCA_043775925.1 Blastocatellia bacterium | reverse complement strand
ATCAATGATTTCGAGTCCATTAAGAGTTTCCGCGAGCGAAGTAAAATCGTATAAATCCAGCGCGTGAGCGGGAACCTCTTCATCCCATTCGTAGAGTTTTTCTTGAACTTCCATATTTATGCAGTTTCCTGCGACGATGATTGATTTCTGGTCAGGTACAGCGCAATGCTCATTCCGACCAATGTTATCAGAGCTAAAACGATGCCAGCCTGCATTGATAATTTCGCATAAAAAATTATCGCTCCCGCCAGCATTACTGCCGAAGCGATGAGTTTATCGCCAATTCCTTTTTCTTTAAAGATCAACCAACCCAGCAAAACTGTCAAAATAATTCCGGCGCGTTTGATGCTGATCGTGATGGCGACGGGTAAATAGTTGTGCGAAGCGAGTTGGAAAGTTAACGCTACAGCTTCGAGCATTCCCGCGAGCATGACCCACCACGGCACAGATTTGACGACTTTTCCAATTTCGGCTTTTCGGATGAATGACAAGACCGAAAAGAAAATTACCATCCCGATTCCGAAGGCAAAAGCCTGTGCAAAGGCGTCCGTCATCTTCACTAATTTTGCGTCAATCGGATTTGTCAGCGAATTTACGAAACCGACGATGAGCATATAAAAACAGCCGCGTTCACGATAAATAGCTTTGAGGGGTTCGAGCCAGCCCTGCGAAAACAATTCGCGGTGCATCACGATGGAACCAACAAAAATCAGGAAAACACCGATCCAGTATTGCTCTGCCGGAATCACCCCGTTGATCCAGTAATCGGTCGCAATCAAAAAAACCGGGGTGAAAGAAATGTACGGCATACACACCGAAATCGGCGTGATTTGAATCGCCCGAAACATGATGATCGTATTGCAAGCAACCATCAGCACTTCGATGGTTAAATAAACCATCCACGTCAGGAGCGGAGAAGCGTCCCAGCCTTCGACTCCGAATAATGGCCCGGCAGCGGGTTTAATCGCTGGCAACAATCCGCTGAAGGCGCGAAACGCCAGCACAATACCAAATGTGATCGCCGCAAACAGCCTGATCCAGAAAGTTGAAGCGATGACTTCGTGGCGTTCCAGTACTTTTTTCGCGCTGACATCTTTAATGACATTGCTGATAGAAGTTGCGCCTGCCATCAGCAATCCGAGAGAAGAGAGATTTTCGGTCATTCGATTACACCTGTTGAGTTATCTGTGAACTGCGAGGAAAATAAGCCATCACTATTTTTACTACGACAAGTAATTTTCACCAAGGGAGAGAGAAATGAAAAATCAAAAGTTTTATTTTGTCGCAATTTTTATTTTTGTGACAGGGATTGCGACCGGACTGGCAATGTCAGGGAAGCTGAACAAAGACAATGCGCCAACCAGTAAAGTGGTACTCGACAATGCGCGTGTGAACATCACCGAAGTCACTGCCGCACCAAAATCAGAGCGTCCGCCATACACCAGACCTTCCGATCAAATCATCGTTTTTATTGATGAGGCTGATTACGAATCAACCGATGCGGCGGGCACAAAGACCGTCAAGCATCGCGTCCCCGGCGAAATTATCTGGCACAACAAAGGCGAAGCGGCTCCGTTATTGGTGAATAAAGGTCACAAGGCGTACCGCAATTTAGTCATCGGTTTGAAATAAGCTCGAAATAACTCTTTACGAAAGTGGTTCGGTTTGGTTTACTTTCAGGTTGGAAAGATTGAAAAAGCTGAATTATTTTTGTATTGGAGCTAATGTAACGAATGAGTACGACGAAAAAGGCGCTGGAGGAACTTCACGCGGAACCTATCAATATTCTAGGTGAAGTCGGAGGGAACGTCATGGATGAGCCAGAAATAAGTGATGTCTCAGGTGAACCGGAAAAACTAAATCTCGAAGCCGAGGCTGATGCGGCTATCAGCCCAATTTCACGCTGGCAACGATTTGAACACGCAACTGGATTTACAGCCCTGACGGCTTCACTCTGCCTGTTTTTATTAATGACTTCTCTGGCGTTAGCCACCTGGATGTTGGCGCTGCATAATCGCCATCGCGCCGAGATCGAAAAAATCCAACTCGATCAACAAATCGAATCAGCCAAAAAAGTTGAAGCCGCGCTTCAGGAACCCGCTACACCTGAAAATTTACAGGAAAGAATTAGTGAAGCGCAAAAACAATTGGCGCAGTTACAAACCTCCGTAAATGCCAATAACGCCGAACAGGTTTTGAACAATCAGGAATTATTAGGTATTCAAAACACGACGCTGCAAAAAGAATTGGAAGACGTAGCGAAAGCTCATCTCGACACGCCGATTATTGATTTCGATCCGGCCTTGCTCGCGGCACCTGTTGCTACCACGGCAAAGCCTGCGACTCCTGATCCGAATGCAGTGACGGCAGTTGTCGTACCGCCAACTTCAAGCGTCTTCACTTTGATTTTTCATCAGCCGCTTGATAAACCGTACCCGTTTTATGCCGTCGAAATTCTTGAGCCAAAGAAAAATAAGCTTCTCTGGACGGGGCAAAAAGCGGCGGATACCAATCCAAAAATTTCACTGACGATGATGAAGCGTTCCTATCCCAATGGCAAATATCGCGTACGCTTAATGGGAGTCAATGGCAAGAAAAAAGATGTGCTCGACAGTCACGACATCGAAGTCAAATACATTCAACCACCAAAAGGTAAACAACCACCCAAAGGAAAGAAAAAATAATGAACCAATTAGCAGGTAAAATCGCCCTGATTACCGGAGCTTCCAGTGGTATCGGAAAAGCTACCGCCAAAGTTTTTTCGCAAGCAGGCGCATCATTAATTTTAGCTGCGCGGCGCATCGAAGAAATCGAATCTTTAGCTACAGAACTTCCAAATTCTATCGCTGTACAGACTGATGTCTCGCAGGAAGATCAAGTCATCCACGCCTTCGCCGTCGCAATGGAAAAATTCGGCAGACTAGACATTCTCGTCAATAATGCAGGCACCTTTAGTCATGCCGCAATTCACGAAGAAACCCTCGAAAACTGGGAGCAAATTATGTCCGTGAATTTGCGCGGGCCGTTTCTTTGCACCAGAGAAGCGATGAAATTCATGCGAGAACAAAAAGGTGGACGCATCATCAACATCGGCTCCATCGCCGCCCACCGCGTCCGCCCTAACTCCGTCGCCTATTCCACCAGCAAACATGGCATCATCGGGTTGACGCAAGTGACCGCGCTCGAAGGTCGTGAATTCGGAATTTCATGCGGATGTTTGCATCCGGGAAATGTCGCCGTAGAACGGCTCGCCGCACGACAGGAACCTTCGATGCAGCCTTCAGAATTAGCGGAAGCTGTACTGGCCATGGCTGCACTCCCGCCGCATATCACAATGCTGGAATCTATCGTGATGCCGATGCATCAGGATTATATTGGACGCGGATAGTACTGAGAATAACATGCAATTTCATTTGATCGCCTACACGCCTGAGCATTATAACGCTTGGATAGCAGCCTTTGCTGAAAGTCCAGAAGTCATGATCTCAAAAGGAGATATTCTATCTTTCACAGCAGATGCAATCGTAAGCCCAGCGAACAGCTTTGGGTATATGGACGGTGGACTTGATCTCAAATATAGCCAGTTCTTCGGTTGGGAATTAGAGAAAAGATTAAGAAGATTACTTATCGAAAAACATTATGGCGAGCTTCCTGTGGGTCAAGCTGAGATTGTCAAAACAACACATCAAGACATTCCCTATTTAATTAGTGCGCCAACTATGCGAGTTCCAATGAATGTAGCAACTACTTTGAATGCATACCTTGCTTTCAAAGCTGTGATTCAGGCAGTTCAAGCCTTCAACCAATTAGAGAGTGAAGTAATCACTTCGATCCTTTGTCCAGGACTGGCAACAGGTGAAGGTGGTATGCCTCCTGAGCGTTGTGCGATGCAAATGTACAAAGCCTATCGCCTTTGCAGGCTCAATCAAATTGAGACAATGGGCGGATTAGCCGGAGCGGTACGTAATCATCTGGAATTAATAAAATAGAAATAAATAATTTCTTAATCTTTCATTCGTTACATAATTTATGCCGCTTGATACATTTATTCTTGACTATGATCGCGGCACATACATTGCACAAGTAAAATCACGCTCTTTAAAAAGTACGCCTTTAGCATGGACTACTTCTTTGGAAGAAAGAAGTTTTTACCTATAAATATGGGGCAAAGCACAAGGCAGAATTGATTGAAGAAATAAAAAACCGTAACCCTGTTGCACTTAATGGATTACAAAATGCATGGTGTAGGGGAGTCATAATTCAAAATAAATTGGCACTCATTAATTTTGTACTCACTGTGGAAACTAACAAGACAAGTAAGGCTCGAACAGTTTGAAGAAAATCATCCACCACTCCTGATAAGTCCATCCTCTTGACGAATTTACCGCAAAGCGCGAACATCCTTTCTTCAATCAATTTTTTTCAATCGCTACGCCTTCGGGGGAACTACGATGCAACGCAATTTCCTGTTTTTGTTTTCTTTCTTACTTTCGCTCACACTCACAGTACCCGCACAATCATTGGTCAAAACTGCAACCGCAAAAACTCCTGACCTGGATTTGAGTGCTCTCAAACGTGATGCCGTTGCCGAAGTGGACAAAATGCAAACGCTCACGCAGCAAATGGTAGATAGCATTTTCAGCTTTTCTGAGCTTGGGTTTCAGGAATACGAAACCAGTAAATACATCACCGGCATCCTCGAAAAAAATGGTTTCAAGATCGAACGCGGCGTAGCCGGAATGCCGACAGCGTGGACGGCGAGTTATGGTTCCGGCAAGCCTGTCATCGGATTTATCACCGACATTGATTGCATTCCCCGCGCTTCGCAAAAGCCTGGTGTCGCGTATCACGATCCGATTATCGAAGGTGCTCCCGGTCACGGCGAAGGTCATAATTCAGGGCAAGCTGTGAATGTCGTCGCCGCACTCGCGCTGAAAAAATTGATGGAGAAAAATAAATTGCCCGGCACGATTCGCCTGTATCCAGGCGTCGCCGAAGAGTTGGTAGCCACCAAAGCATTTTTTGTGCGTGCCGGATTATTTAAGGATTTGGATGTGATGCTTGGCTGTCATGTCAGTAACGAATTCGCTACGAATTGGGGACAGTCTTCGGGGAACAGCGGCCTCGTTTCGGTGCAATATAATTTTCACGGCAGAGCGGCGCACGCGGCAGCGGCTCCATGGTCAGGACGTAGTGCGCTTGACGCCGTAGAGCTGATGAACATTGGTTGGAATTATCGCCGCGAACATTTGCGCCTGAATCAGCGTTCGCATTACGTCGTCGTCAACGGCGGCGATCAGCCCAACGTTGTCCCTTCCGAAGCGAGCGTCTGGTATTACTTCCGGGAACTTGATTACCCGCACATCAAAGAACTTTTCGAGCTTGGCAACACGATGGCGAAAGCTGCGGCTTCGATGACGGAAACAACCGTTGACTGGCGCGTAGTCGGTTCCGCGTGGCCGAATCACTTCAACAAAACCGTCGCCGAAGTCCAACAAAAAAATATCGAAGCCGTCGGCATGCCAACGTGGGACGATAATGATCAAACGCTGGCGAAGGCTTTGCAAAAAGAAATAAAAGCCAAAGTCGAAGGATTGAAAGATAAAGTCACTCCGTTGGAAAAACCCAAAGAACCACAGGGCGGCAGCTCCGATGATGTCGGCGATATTTCGTGGAATGTGCCGATGGTGTATTTGCGCTACCCTGCGAACATTCCGAATTTGCCGGGGCATAGTTGGGAAAATGCGATTGCGATGGCGACACCGATTGCGCACAAAGGCTCGCTCGCGGGCGCAAAGGTTCAAGCGATGACCGCGCTGGATTTTCTGCTGAACCAGGAATTAATCAAACAGGCGTGGGAGTATTTCAATACCGTGCAGACGAAAGAAATAAAATATCAGCCGTTGATTGGCGAAAAAGATATTCCGGCAGTTGAATTGAATAAAGAGAAGATGGAAAAATTCGCGCCGGAACTCAAAAAACTTTATTACGATCCGACGAAGTACAAAAATTATTTAGAACAACTTGGCATCAAATATCCAACTATCCGTGAGAGCAAATAGGCGAAGTAGCGCAAACATTCTAGTTTGCATTATTTCAACACAAATATTTTACGAGAAAGACTCTCCAATCACGTGATCTGGTTTCAATTAATTCATTTGTAATGGCATCACGCAAACTGGAAAATCGGCGCTACGCAGCCATTCTTCTACGGAGAACTACCCCTTCAATTCAGTAAATTTACTGATAGCTATTCAGCAACTGACCGAGTATTGTTGGCTCACTCAATACTACTAACCGAACCCGGATGACCGATCAGGCACAACGATGCCTGGCGTTATTTGACATAGCATACCGGGTCTAGATCAGGAGAGGGCAAAATGGCTTTCATAGATTTACTTATTAACGAGACGGAACAGAAATTTGCGCTTGGTAATAAAAGTATCGCAATCGTATCCGCCTTAATTTCAACCATGAATAACAGCGAAATCGGTGGTGTCGAAGGCTTCCTGGATCGTTTTCGTGAGGCCGGGCTGACTACGACGGTAGACGCCTGGGTGAATGATTCAGAGGAAATCTCTTTGACACCAAACGACATTGAATTGTCGTTGGAGCCTTCAATTATTCAGGAACTCTCCCATAAAACAGGCTTCAAACATTCCCAACTCACTGAGGTTCTAGCATACCTCATTCCTCCCATTATCTGCCATTTGGCGGCGAAGCGAGCATCGTTAGCGATGCCCCCGGACGAAATGCGCAAGGCACTTTGGACTGTCACAAATGAGAGCGAGCCAGAATTAGAGATCGCTGATTCTGCGGAATCGAAACCGTTCAGTAGCCCCCTCCAGCCACTTTCATCAATGAAAGTGCTGAGCGGAAAATTACTACGCTCGTTACATTTTTGAATTTCTAAAACCTACATCACAAAATAATTAGAAAGAGCCAGGAATTGTGCGTGGGAGCCTGATGAGCTGCCAGCTTGTCGGGCTTGCGCTGAACACGAATTATCAAGTCTGTTTCCAAGCTAAATCTCACCTTCGGAACTTTTCTTCAAAATAATTGTCTACATCTTCAGTCTGAGAATCGTTTATTCTCTGCATCACTATTATTTTCAGCATTGGAGAATAGACATGAACTTCACCAAAAATCTGCTTTGCCGGTTACTCATCACCGCATTTTTACTGCCTTCTTCGCCATCAATCATCACCGCACAACCCAGATCAAAACCTAAACCAAAACCAAAAGGTCTACAGTTTCGATTGAGTGAAGGAAATGCAAATCGAGCTACTAAGAGTATAGCCGCACCCTCTTCATCACTTTCATTTTCAGAAACCGAAACGCTCTTAAGCCGCCTCGAAACGCCAAACCCGAAACCCGAAACTGAAAACGCCTTCGTTTTTCGTGATCGCTCGTTGCCGCCTCCGC
>JAYVRW010000074.1:0-7481 GCA_043775925.1 Blastocatellia bacterium | reverse complement strand
GATGTTTTTCCCGTTGTTGCCCCTTAACATCGAGTTCATAATTGGTTGTTTAAGAAGGAGAGGAAACAAATTGTGACCTCTCCTTTCTTTTCGCCTTCGCATCTTTGCGTGAGGAAATTCCCACAAATAAATTTCTTCCTCGAGTATTTTGGCTCATCCAGTGTAAAACTATCGCCTTCATGTATCCCGCTTTTGAATGCTCGCCCCAAATTGACAACTACCAGGAAAATCGTTCATGAGTCAAAAACAGGAATTACAAACTGATGTAACGCAACTAACCTTTTATTCTTTACACAAAAACGCTAACGCACAAAGCTGTTGCAAAGGAAAGCGAAACCTCTATACCAAATCGAAAATGGATGGCGAAAAAGGCAGAAACACGCACGTCGTAAGTGTGCCGGGGACACGCCCTTACTATGTGCGGGCTTCCGCCTTTCAATTAAAATAAATCTTGGAAAGGTGAATACAGGACAGAAAATTCTAATCTCAAGCAACCCCCGAGCTGACTTTTTCGCACAAGGGTAAGTTGCTTGTGTCGCGGCGACTACCAAAGCGTAAGAGGTCTGAGAACGCAGCTTAGATTTGCATTCCCAGTGATACGTGTTTTGTTTCCAGAAAGGCGTCCATTCCTTCGATGCCGAGTTCGCGTCCCCAGCCACTTTGTTTTGTGCCGCCGAACGGGCATTGGCTGGTGGAAGGCACTCCGTCATTAATACCAATCGTGCCTGCTTCCAATGTTTCCATCAAACGAAAAGCGCGATCCAGATTCGTTGTGAAGGCGTATGCGCTTAATCCGTACACAGTGTCATTCGCCAACGTAATTGCTTCTTCTTCGGTATCGAAAATGCTGATCGGCGCAACCGGAGCGAATGTTTCTTCGCTCATACACAGCGCAGTTTTTGGCACATCGGCAAGAATCGTGGGAGAGACAAAAAAACCTTTACTCCCTTCAATCTTTTTGCCGCCGCACATCAGGCGTGCGCCCTGCGCGACAGCATTTTCAATATGTTCGAGCGCTTTGCTGACTCCGGCTTCGTCAATCAACGGGCCGATGTCCATTCCGACTTCGAATCCATCGCCAGTTTTTAGTGCCTTAGTTTTCTCAACTAGCGCAGCAAGAAATTTTTCGTAGATGCCGCGCTGGACATAAATTCGATTGGAGGCGATACACGATTGTCCGGTGTTGCGGAACTTCGTAATCATCACGCCTTCGACGGCTTTGTTGAGGTCAGCATCGTCAAAAACCAATACTGGCGCGTGTCCGCCGAGTTCCAATGACAAAGGTTTCACACCTTTGGCTGCGCCCCGGATCAAAAGTTTTCCGACTTCGGTCGAACCCGTAAACGTAATTTTCCGACACAGCGGGTTCGATAAAAATTCTGCGCCAATTTCTGAAGCCGATCCCACGACCAGTTGAAAAACGCCGTTCGGTAAATTCGCGGCGGCAAGACATTCCGCCAACAACACCGCACAAATTGGAGTTTGTGACGCGGGCTTCAAAACTACAGTACAACCCGCCGCCAATGCGGGAGCAATTTTGCGCACGGCGAGTACCAGCGGAAAATTCCAGGGGCTAATCGCGCCGACTACGCCAAGCGGAGATTTAATCATCAGGTGACGTTTCCCATCCACCTGATTCGGCACGATGCGTCCGTAAGCTCGCCGCGCTTCTTCAGCAAACCAGCGCAGGTGATCTACAGTCATTGCGACTTCGCCGAGACTTTGCGCGAGCGGTTTACCATTTTCCATCGTGATGGTTTTAGCAATTTCGTCTTTGCGCGCTTCGACGTTGTTAGCAATCGCGTGCAGATATTCGCCACGCGCTTTGCCTGTTAATTTCCGCCATCCGGCAAATGCTGCGTGTGCATCGCTGATGGCTTGTGCTACGCGAGCGCGATCAATCGTAGAAATGTTAGCAAACGTTTCACCATTCGCGGGATTGATGACAGCTTTTGTTTGCTCGGTCGTGATGAATTCGCCGTTGAGATAGAGTGGATAGGTTTTCATATAAAAGTTCGCAGTTGATAGTTCGCCGTTCGCAGAGAAGAAATTCGCAGCTTGCTTGCTGCAACCGCGAACTATTGTTCAGTCAAGCTTGCATTGACGGATAAAACCCATTAGGACTTACGCAAGAACCATCTTGAGCGCAGGTGACTTGAGTTGTTGAATCAGGTAGTCATCCAGTAGTCCTTGTTTGAGTTGGTAAACGGTCGTACCCGCTGCCGTCGCCAGTTCTTTGAAACGTACCCACACCAGAAATGCGCAGCCGATGTGATTGCGTTGAATGCGGGCTTTGCGACATTGGCAGCGTTCAATCCCGGTGATTTGCTTGGCTTCGCGGTGCGACTGCTCGATCTTCCAAACCGCTCCATTGCCGCCGCACCAACTCAATGGCAAACGAGGAGTCTTTATCCAGGACACTATCATCAAAAACGACATATCCTGTGGGCGTCAGGACGACTTGTGGGCGGACATTTTCCCACACCAGTCGTGGCCTAATCTTTTCACCGCGCAAGTAACGATTGATTGCATCGTAGCTAAACTTCTACAATGGTCGGCAAAATAGGTCAACGTATAGTTGATCTGCGTACTCAAGAGATACTGACAATAATCAAGTCGTGTCACGGATGTTTTCATGACACAAATTCTATTTCAAAGAGCAACACCTCTTCAACGAGGTTTTTTCGTAAGTCCCCTACTTATTCTTGAGTCAGTGCTGGGTGGGGAAAATACCTGACTTCAAGCTCTTGAAAGAAGAGTTCCCACCAGCGAAGAAATAGTTTCAGAATTTCAAGGTGCACGTAGACCTGGGGTACTTAGGAACGGGAAAAAAGTACGTGTACCAGGAACTGTTCATACCGCCTAAAAAAACCGAAGAACGCGGAATTGAGCGAGGCGCAGAAAAGCGAGAATCGGGCACTGGCCAGCGAGCGCATCAACGTAGAGCATAGGATTGGCGGGCTGAAACGCTACCGCAGCTTGTCGGATCGCCTGCGCTGCAAGGATTTCAAGTTCTACGATGAAGTGCCGGGAGTCTGTGCCGGACGTTGGAACTTCTACTTAGCGACCCGATTTTATTCATCGCAACAAGCCTAATATTCCTACAATAGCTATGATATTCTCAATATCTGCTTGTAAAAGCTGATGTGTGTCCACATCAATTCCACTATTCTTCCTGGATAATTCAGCACAAATTTCTTCAGTGGTGATTTTTCCGGAGAAGAGCAATGTCACTTTTTCCATTCTAAAACCTCCATAATTAGTAGACTTAGTAGTCCGTAATCTTGATATTTTTCGTCTGTCATAAATTAGTTTAGGAAATCAAAATGTAAATTCACTCGCTAATTTTTTCGATTGAAGAAATTTCCTGCCCCATCGTCTGCGCCGAATGTCTATCCCACAGCTCATCGTTGCGGGTGGGGAAGTCTGCGCGGAAATGGCCGCCGCGTGATTCTTCACGCCACAACGCGGCTTCGGCCATCAGTTTGGCCAGCGTAGCGAAATTTTTGGTGCGCTGGTTGACGTTTTCTACCAGCAAGGCTTCGCATTCGGTGATCGCTACGTTTAAATCAGCGGCGCGGCGAATCAGTCCGACTTTCTTCCACATCAATTCCTGCACACGGCTTTTCGTGCGCGGATCAAGTCGCCATTTCGACAAATCAAAATCTACGGGTTCGGCTTCGGGTTTTTCCAGTAAGGGGAAATTGTCTTCCAGTGCGGCGGCTCCGGCTCGTGCGCCGAACACCAAGCCTTCGAGCAGAGAATTGCTCGCCAAACGATTTGCGCCGTGAACTCCGGTGCAGGTCACTTCGCCCGCGCCGTACAAGCCGGGCAGCGTAGTGCGTCCGTGCGTGTCGCTGCGCACGCCGCCCATCACGTAATGCACGGCGGGCGAAACGGGCAATTGATCTTTCGTCATATCCAAACCGTAGCGCAAACACGTCTCGAAAATTTTCGGGAAGCGGTCGCGCACAAACGTCGCTGGCAGGTGCGTCAAATCAAGGTACATCCAGCGCGTGTGCGTAAGTTCCATTTCGGCGACGATGGCGCGGGCTACGATGTCGCGCGGCGCGAGTTCGGCGCGTTCATCATAATTTATGGCGAACGCTTTGCCATCGTGATTGCGTAAAATAGCGCCTTCACCGCGCAACGCTTCGCTCAGCAAAAATCTTGGCGCTTCCGGCAAAGCCAAAGCTGTCGGATGAAATTGCACAAATTCCAAATCGCATACACCAGCGCCCGCTGCGTACGCCATCGCCATGCCATCACCTGTCGCTACGCTGGGGTTGGTGGTTTGCGAAAAGATTTGCCCTGCGCCGCCCGTTGCCAGAATGACAGCCCGCGCGCGCATTTCGCACAGCATACTTTCGTTCGGATGAATGTAGCGCACGCCGACGCAGCGCCCATCCTCCACCATTAAGTCAATCGTAGCTGCGTGTGCCTGCAAAGTGATGTTCGGATTTTTCTTGGCGTAGGCGATAAGCGAGCGCACGATTTCGCGCCCCGTCGAATCACCGTGCGCGTGCAGGATGCGCCGCCGCGAATGCGCAGCTTCCTGTGTGAACGACAACTCACCATCTTCTTTGTCGAACTGTGCGCCGAATTCGATGAGTTCCGTAATGTACTTCGGCCCTTCTTCGACCAGGATGCGCACGGCTTTTTCATCGCAGAGACCCGCGCCGGCGACGAGCGTGTCGTCGTAATGCAAATTAATTTCGTCGTCATCAGAAAGCGCTACGGCCACGCCACCCTGCGCGTATTCGGTGTTGGATTCGTCGAGGCGTTCTTTGGTGAGGACTGTGACGCGCCCGTTTTTGGCGAGTTCAATGGCGGCACGGAGTCCTGCGACGCCGGAACCGATGACAATATAATCAGGAAAGTTCATAAATTTAGGAAGCTTAGATTCAAGAAGATATTTTTACCACACGACTTTCACTAACCCGCTGGCAACGATCTGTTTGTCGCGCGTGATACAGGGAATATTCAAACGCCTGGCGACACCTGCAATCATGCGATCATGCATTTCCGGCACGGTGCTGTTGGCATCGAACTCAAGGACGTCAGCAGCTTCAAAAGGCAAAAGTACGAATTGGGCGCTTCGTTGCAAGCGTGCAATGATGGCTGCAATGTCCATCGGACTGCCTTGCTTTTTGTTCCGGTAATAAAGCTCTGCGATAACGATTGCCGGAACGTAAATCAAGGCACTGCCTTGCAGCCCTTCATCAAAGGGGGCCTTAGCATCGGCTCCTAAATTCGGCGAAGCGGTTAGATACCAGTACAGCGTGTGCGTATCGGTCACATAAGAAGTCATTTTCCGAAAACCTCCGGCCATTCCTTTTCCCATTCGTGCCGAATTTCGTGGAGCGCCGCGTCAATATCAAAATTGTCCGGGAAGGCTCCTTGCCAGGCTCCGTATAAGTCCTGGCGCGGCAGCAGTTTTTTTGTCGCAGTGCCGTTTTGCGTTCTGCGAGCGAGATAATTCGCCAGTTGCTTTTGCTCCGCGTTCGATAGTTGATCGGCTAATTGTTCGACGTATTCAAGCGTGATTTCATCCATAATATTCCTTGTTATTTTGCGGACTTCTGCCGCACGGCTAACTCATATTATTTATTTGCCTGTACCCACGCACGAAAACCGCGCTTGATGGCGTTCATTCCCTTGCCTTCTGCTGGCGTGAGAAATTGTGTCAGTACCTGCGCAGGAAGAAAAGGAAAGCACACACTCCGGGAAATCTCGTGATATTCATTTTCAGTCAAATGATAAAAACGAATTTCGTTCCCATCGTGTTGCCAGATTTCCGGTACTCCGAGTGCAGCGTAGATTGAAAATTTGCTGGAAGAATCGTGATAAATATCAACTTCAATGACGAGATCAGGCGGCGGATCATTTTCGAGATTGATTTCGTCTTTGTCGGCAACGCGGAGAAAATTCTGGATATAAAAACATTCATCAGCTTCCGTCCCTTTGGCTTTTGGTTTGCGCCGCCAAGTCATCGCGCCGAAGCTGACATATTCCAAATTCAATTCCTCAGTCAGCACATCAACGAGGCGACTGATTAAGCCTTTGTACAATTCGTGCTTTCTCGAAGGGGACATAATTTCCAGCTTTCCGTTGTCGTAACTAATCCGTGCGTTGCTGTCATCGCCGACTTCCGCTAACAGGTTTTCGTACTCATCCCAGCTAACATCACGACAAATTAACGTGCTGCCAGCAGGGAGATTTTGGATAATTTGAGACTGCATAAATACCTCTTAACCAGCCGATTCATGTCGAGCGGCTAATTGTCCGCACGCTGCCGAAATATCCTGCCCACGTGGACGCCGAATAAAGGTGTCCACATTATTTTCCATGAGAATTTTTTGGAAGCTGAAAATTCTTTCCAGCGGCGAAGCATTGAATGGAATTTCCGGTGCGGGATTGTGCGGGATCAAATTTACCATCGCGTGCAGGCTGTAACTATGAATTAATTTGACAAGGCGTTGCGCGTCTTCGTCGCTGTCGTTCACGCCGTCCAGCATTACATATTCAAAGGTGACTTTCTCGCGTCGTCCGAGCGTATAGTTTTGCAGCGCAGTAAATAATTCATCCAAACCATACCGCTTATTGAGTGGAATCAATTTTGTGCGTTGTTCGTCGGTCGTCCCTGACAGCGAAACGGCTAAGCGTGGGCGAATTTCTTCCTGCGCGAATTCGTTAATTTTTGGAATGATGCCTGAAGTTGAAACCGTGATTCGTTTAGGATGAATATTCAAGCCTTTTTCATCCGCGAGGATATGAATGGATTTCATCACTTCGTCGTAATTCAAAAAGCTTTCGCCCATCCCCATAAATACGAGGTTTGTGCGATGCGGAGGCTTTTCGCCTGCGCCGTAAACCTCATTCAGGACGAGGATAACTTGCGAGACAATTTCTCCGGCGGTCATATTGCGCTTGATGCCGAGTTGCGCGGTCATACAGAAAGTACATCCAACGGCGCACCCGACCTGACAACTAATGCAAATGGTATTGCGGTTTTCTTCGGGGATGAAAACGGCTTCGACCTCTTTGCCGTCGCCAAGCTTGAGCAAATAACGGCGCGTGCCATCGGTCGAATAAAAGACATTGGCAATGGTTGTTTCGGTGAATTTTGATTGTGCGCTGATTTTTTCGCGCAGCGGTTTCGAGAGTTCTGTGATCTGTTCTACATCAAGAATGCGGCGTGCATAAATTGAGAGATAAAGCTGTTTGCCCCGATACGGTTTTTCGCCTAATGTAGCAGCAAATTCGATGAGTTCTGCTTCAGATTTTCCAAGTAAATGTTCCACTTCTGAATTGTAGCGTAGAGCAGCTGAAAGCTGTAGTAGTAAGGGTTTGATGGCAGAAGGATTTGGAGCGGGAGACGGGACTCGAACCCGCGACGTCCAGCTTGGGAAGCTGGCATTCTACCACTGAATTACTCCCGCTCATGTTTCAATACTCGAAATCTTAACAAAGATCATAAC
>JAYVRW010000073.1:0-28901 GCA_043775925.1 Blastocatellia bacterium | reverse complement strand
TGCGCACGAACAGCGCGGTATTCCGGCAGGTAGCGTCCCGCCTGTCGCATCATCCAAACAGGAGCGCGATCAACAGTTTCGTTGAAGGCAGCTCGGATCAATCGGTTATTTTGAATTTCTTCAGCCATCAAATGAATTATTCCTTGAATCGTTGCTAACTTAGCAAAAGTTCAGTTTACCACAATTGCCGCGAAGAGGAATGTCACAAAACAGTTAGAAATGAACACATGTAAAAATTGGGAAGGAGGCTGCATTGATGATTTTTCACAAATGTACAGATAAAGGAATTACTAACTTATTGCGAAAGGTACTCACATGTCATTTCGAGAGCAGCTTACATCTTGCCCACGTTGCCACATGGTAATCAATATTGATTCAATTTTAATTGATGAAAAAGCGACTTTGCGCATTATTGGCAAATGCAATAATCCAAGTTGCCAAACGCAGGGAATCTGCCGCGATATTGATCCGATTCAGGTCGCCGCGTATGAATCATCACTGCTACGAATGGCGCAGACGCCGCAGAAAGCACACGCTCCGCAGAAAGTGGCACTCGGACATTGAGAAAGTTTATCGAGTCTGTTGGGTCTTTAGAGTCTATTGAGTCAAAAGACACTCCCGACTCTAAAGACCCAACAGACTCGATAGACTCTAAAGACTCATCTGCGTTACACTCTGGCTTTTATTTGCAACAAATTTTAGTCAGAGGAACCGAGAATGAGCCAACGCAAACATCTTTCAGGCAAGCGCATCGCGCCAAATCCCATCAACAAAAATACGTCAATCACGGAGCTGATTGATTCCACTTTTCAAGCCTACAATGCTGCCCGTTTACGTGAAGGAGCGCAGCTTTTTACCGAACGAATGCTGGAAAGCAATGTCACGGTTGGCATTACACTGACCGGAGCGTTGACTCCGGCAGGTATTGGTATTTCGACGTTGATTCCACTCATCGAAGCGGGCTTTGTAGACTGGATTATTTCGACCGGAGCCAATCTTTATCATGATACACATTTCGGGTTGGGCTTAGCGATGCATCGCGGCAATCATCAGGCGAGTGACGTTGAATTGCGCGAAGAAGGCGTCGTCCGCATCTACGACATCTTTTTTGATTATGAAGTTTTGCTTTCGACCGATTCATTTTTCCGCGAGATTATCCGCGCCGAAGAATTCCAGCGCGAAATGTCTACGGCAGAATTCCATTACCTGTGCGGCAAATACGTCGCTGAGCGTGAACGAATTTTAGGACTGGAAAATCAATCGTTGCTGGCGGCGTGTTATCGTCACGGAGTCCCTGTTTATACGTCTTCGCCTGGTGATAGTTCTATCGGAATGAACGTCGCTGCGATGGAATTACAAGGTGGGAGATTGCGCCTGAATCCTTCTGCCGATGTGAATGAAACTGCGGCATTGGTGTTGACGGCAAAACGGGGCGGAGGAAAATCTGCAATTTTTATTTGCGGTGGAGGCAGCCCGAAAAACTTTGCGCTGCAAACGGAGCCACAAATTCAGGAAGTTCTGGGCATTGAAGAAAAAGGTCACGATTATTTCTTACAAATTACGGACGCCCGTCCCGACACTGGAGGGCTTTGCGTGGCAGGTGAAACAGCCATTGATATGCCACGAGATTTGAGCGTTTATCCGAAAGGAATTCCCATTAAAGATTTAGTTGGAAAATCAGGTTTTCATGTTTACTCATTCGACCACGAAGCAAAGAAAATAACTCTTTCCGAAGTCGAAAAAGTTTGGCAAACGGGAGAAAAGGAAGTGTATCGTCTTCGCTATGGTTGGTGGAGCGGGCAACATAAAGATAAGTGGCTTGAGGATGAAATTCTCGCTACTCCTGAGCATTTGATGATGCTTTACAATGGTTCCTACAAGCCATTAAAAGCCCTAAAAAAAGGAGAAAGTCTTAAGGCTTTCAATACTTCTTATTCGACGCACGGCTACAGAAACATTGGTTTAGGAACAGGCACAACGCTTCCCGAACATCGTTATTTATTGGAATTTGCGATTGGTAGAAAACTTGCCAAAGACGAAGTAGCGCACCACATTGATCATAATCATTTGAATAATAATTTTGAAAACTTAAGAGCCGAAAATTATCGCGATCACCTTTCTACGCACCGTAAGATTGAGTGGCAAAACAAATCTGCTCAAGATCGCCAAAACTTTATTGAATTAAATCGTCAACGAATGACCAGCGAAAAAGCCCAAAAACTATCACGGAAATTTTGGGATAATCTCACCAACGAAGAATTTGAAGCCTATCGGAAAATGAAGCGCCTGGAAAATTTGAATCAACCTGAAGAAGTTCGAGAATCTCGTCGCACTCGCGCCAAAGAATGGTTTGCTGCATTGCCTGAAGATAAAAAAAATATAATCCGTCTTCAGCTAAGAACTTACGCTGGGAAAAATTGGGAAGGTCTCTCAAAAGAAGCAAGAGCCGAACGAGTTAGTTTAGAAAAAAATCCTCGCTTCAAACATGAACTGAATGAAGATGCAGTTAGAAATGCATTACTCGAAACAGGCGGAAAAATCTCTCAGACTTGTAAGCTGCTGAATGTAGATTGGCGTACACTTGATCGGCGATTAAAAATGTTTGCTATCTCTCGTGAAGAAATACGCGAGAGATATATTGATAATCACAAAGTTATTTCGATTGAACCAACTGGAATGACTGTTCCTGTTTATGATATGACCGTCAAGAAAACTCATAACTTCGTTGCTAACGGAATTGTCGTTCACAACTCGGGCGCGACTCCAAGTGAGGCAGTGAGCTGGGGAAAAATTGACCCCGATCAATTACCGGGAACCGTGGTTTGTTATGTCGACACGACCGTTGCGTTGCCTTTGATTACAGCCTACGCAATGGCAAAACGCGAACCGCGTCCGCTGAAACGTTTGTATGATCGGCGCGAAGAAATGATGAATTTATTGAAGAGTGAATACGAAAAATCCGAGCGAAAATAAAACGACTGGAGCGCAAGCGTCTCGCTTGCTTCGATTGCCAGCGAAGCGATGCAATCGAACCTCGCGCAGGGAATTAGCTGTCAATCACATACTCTCTTCGCCACTAACGCGAGCGGGGTTTCACGCGCTCGCGGGCAAGCGGGACGCTTGCGCTCCAGTCAAAGGTGAACTATGAATGCTCCTTTCCGTGACGTAACCGTCGGCAACCTCCTTACAAAATTAGCCCAGTCTATCCCCAACAACGAAGCGCTGGTTTATGCCGACCGCAATCTTCGTTTCACGTTTTCTGAGCTTGAGGCCGAAGCGAAAATGATGGCGCGTGGCTTGATGGCGTATGGCGTTCAGCGTGGAGATCGGGTCGCAGTATGGGCTACGAATGTGCCGGAATGGGTAGTCCTACAATTCGCGCTCGCCAAAATTGGCGCGATTCTGGTGACAGTGAATACGGCGTTGCGAGCGCACGAAATTGATTATTTATTGCGACAAAGCGAAACCGCTACGCTGTTCACGATCCAGGGTTTCAAAGACGTAGATTACATCAAAACACTCAATGAAATTGGGGCGTTTGATGATCGCCTGCCCGATCTCAAGCGCATCTTTTTTCTTGGTGAAAATTGTCCTGACGGCGTGACGCCATACAACGAATTGCGCGTAAAATCCGCCGAAATTTCTGACGCGCAATTGGCGGCGCGTGAAAGTGAAGACGGGTTGGATGATGTCATCAATATGCAGTACACATCGGGAACTACGGGCTTTCCAAAAGGTGTGATGCTGTCGAGCCGGAATCTTGTCAACAATGGTTATTGGATGGGTCACGGCTTGGGCTACACGCCGGAAGATCGGTTGTGTTTGTGCGTCCCGTTGTTTCATTGCTTCGGATGTGTGATCGGTGTTTTAGGCGCATACACGCACGGCGCGTGTTTGTGTCCCGTAGAATTTTTCGAGGCGAGGTGCGTCCTTGAAACTATCGAGCAGGAAAAATGTACAGCACTTTATGGCGTACCGACTATGTTTTTAGCCGAGATGGAAGACGCCGAATTTTCGCGCTTTGATTTGAGTACGCTCAGAACCGGAGTGATGGCCGGAACCTTATGCCCAGAGCCTTTAATGCGACGTGCCATCAATGAAATGAATTTGAAAGAGATCACAATTATTTATGGGCTGACTGAAGCTTCGCCCGGAATTACGCAAACGGCGCGAGACGATTCAATCGTCAATCGCACGCAAACGGTTGGTCGTGTCCTGCCGGAAATGGAAGTCAAAATTATTGATCCGGCGACAGGAATAACTTTGGGAGTTCACGAACCTGGCGAGCTGTGCGTGCGCGGCTACAACGTGATGAAGGGCTATTATAACGATCCTGAAGCAACGGAAAAAGCGATTGATAACGATGGCTGGCTCAGCACTGGCGATCAGGCGACGCTGGATGAAGCGGGCTACGTGCGCATCACGGGACGCATCAAAGACATCATCATTCGCGGCGGCGAAAATATTTCTCCGAAGGAAATTGAAGACCTGCTGCGCCAACACAGAAGCGTAGCGGATGCCTATGTCTACGCGGTGAAAAGTGAATTCTTTGGTGAAGAAGTTGCGGTGTCAGTACGATTGCAAGCGGGAGAAAATGTAACGATGGAAGAGCTGCGGCAATTTTGCAAAGACAAAATCGCACGATTTAAAATTCCAAAATTCTTTCGATTTGTAGAAGATTTTCCAATGACGGCTTCGGGGAAAATTCAAAAATATAAATTGCGGGAGATGCACGAAAAAGAGATTGAAGAAGTTAAGTAAGGTAGATTCAGAGTGAAAAAATGATTGAAAATTTGACCGTCTTTTCTATTAGCCCAGCCCGATTTATCGGGCTTTTTTTCTTGATTCAACGCCTACCCAGCCGTAAAGGGGCTGGGCTAAAGGGAAAAAACTATATGGCAGATTTTTGTTAGATAGGCACATCTTTGAAGGCTTTTTTCCAAAAGACCGCGCATAAAACAATTCCGCAGATGAGGCCTATAATCGCCCCCAATAGAATCAAAACAATTAAGATTGGAGCACCCGCATCAATATTATGTTCGATACTCGGTGGCTTAAAAGGGGTCCACAAAATAAATGCGCCAAAAACTCCAAGCAAAATGAATGCAGGCAATATCAATAAACTCGCAACGAGAAATAATATTATTTTCATTTGGGATGAGAGTATTTACTGAGCTATCAAGTCGCTTCCACCTCTACTGCACCGCCAACCGCTTCGCAATAATTGAATAAACTGTCGGATTAAAAGCTAATCCCACGTGCGTTCCCGTGACTTCAAAATCCTGTGAAAGTTCATTCGTCAGACAGACGCTCCAATCTACGATGCCGTCCGTTTTCGTGTAAATCGCCGTATTTCTGACGTTTTCGGGAAAAGGTTTTTGTAATCCTGACACCGCAGGACAATCGCAAAATCCGGTGTAGCAATCAGGTTTTTTCGCGGCGTGTTCTTTGTTGCACAGGATTTTTTTGCGGATCGTTTGCGCGGTTTGAATGACGATTGGGTGTGAACGAATACCACGAAAAGGTGAGCCGAGCGTCGTCACAGAAGCTACATGCGAGGATTGCGCCGCAGTTGCCGACCGCGATAAAACTCCGCCGAGGCTGTGTCCGATGAGGTGAACTTTTTTGCCAGTGTCCTGATGTGCCTTTTGAATCGTTTCCGACAGGCGATCCACCAGCGTATTCAGGCACTCCGCGTTCCAGCCAATATTTGACAGGTAAGGCTTGTAACCGATGCGCTTGAGCCAGTAATACATTTCGTACAAATAATGATCCGTCCCCATAAATCCTGGGACTACGATGACGGCGGATTTGTCGCCACGCGGGACGCCGAAGCCGTAATACACGGGCGAAGTTTTTAGCGCCAACCAATCAAGCCCGGCAAAAGCCTCGCGCCAGATCGGGCGAACAGTGGGAATTTCTTCCGCGTGAAATGTAGCTGTGGAGGAGGGCATAATGTAGCTCCTTACAAAATTGCGTAACTATTTTGTTTGTGTAGCAAGTTGAATTTTCCTGAAAAATCTTTTCTCTTCATCAACATCGTAATCCATAGAATAAGCATTGAGATGAAGTATAACGGGTGATTCAAAATATAAAAATCACCTTGTAATTCAAAATATTGAGCAATAAGTCGGACATAAACATGCATCGTAATGAGTAACATAATCATTATTGTTCTGATGTCAAAATAAGGCGATTTTAGCGTCCAACTGTGCGGAATTAATATTGTAAAAATAACAATCGAAATCCAAATACAACCCGCGACTCGATCTTGAAAAAAAGTCATTTTATATTCGACAAAATTAAGATAGCCAAAAATTAAGTGAAGAGCTACGATGCAAAATAATATCAAGGCGATAAATATCGTTACTCCACGAAGGCTCCAATAGATCGCTTTAGAAATATTCACATTTGATTTGATCATGATCAATTTCCTTGCAGCAGAAGCGAGTTACTTTTTCTTGCGAACCGTTCTTGTTGTTTTGACTTTTCCCTTTGAAGTTGCAGCGGCGGCTTTCGCCTTCATCACCTGTGGTTTTATTTCTTCAACGCCGGCAATTTTTCGCAATTCATAAAACGACTCATATAAACAATCGCGCAATTTTTCAACATCGGGCATCGCATTTGTATCCGCCGTCAGCCCGAAGTACAGATGCTGATCATAACTCATAATCGCGCAGCCGCAACCGACTGCATATCCAACTGGTACATACGGATAATACGCCGTCATTCGATGTCCCATCGCATATAAAGGCACTTGCGGGCCAGGAACATTCGTCGAAACGATATTATAAACTGGAAGCGGCAAATTTGACGGAGCTAATGCGCCCATCAACGCCTGTACCGGAGCGGGCAAAATCCCCATTAAGGCGGAGCCTAAATTCAATCCTTCGGCAATTTTCCCACCCTTCATCGCAACTGTTTTTTGATTGACGTATTTGAATCGTTCAGCAGCGTCTTTGAGGTCTAATGGGATTTCGACCGGGAGCATTGAAACTACATTGCCCAGGGCGGTTCGTTGATCTTCCTGCCGCATGCTGACGGGAACCATGACGCGCAGATTTCGACCCGCAATTGGTAAGTTGTGATGTTCGGCGTAGCGCGAAACTGCACCAGATAATGTTGTCAGGACTACGTCATTGACAGTGCCGCCGAGAGCGCCACGAATGGCGCGTGCTTCCGCAAAATTGAAAGTATTCCAGACTAATTTGCGGTCACCGGAACAGGCGCGATTAAACGGTAGCGGATTTGCGGGCGAAGCCAGACGCGGAATCTCCGGGCTGATATTGTTCATCGCGGCGCGTGACGTTTCATTTATCAACGCCTGTGACAGATTCAACAAGCCATTTTGAAATGACATCCAACTGTTCATGCCTTCGGTCATGCTGCCAATGATGGTGTCGAAGAATTTCCGCGTTGGATCAACGGGAGCAGGCTTCGGCCTCGCTTCAGGCTTCGGCGGAATCGGAGGCGGAGTCGGCGAAATGTCCAGGATAATTTTTAGCAATTCAACGCCAGACATTCCATCTACCATCGCGTGATGAACACGCGCAACCATCGCGCAGTTGCCACCTTCCAGTCCATAAACCCAATAAATATCCCATAATGGTTTCGTGCGATCCATCATGGGCGTAAAGATTTTTCCAGCCAATTCGCTTAATTGTGCTTCGGTTCCCGGTGCAGCAATTTGAACTTTAAAAACGTGATTGCGCACATCAAAGCGTTGATCGAATTCCCACGTTGGATGGCCGAGGTTGAAGGGGTCAGGCGTGGCGATTTGCTGATAGCGAGGTAGCAAATGAATCTTGGCGTCAATCATTTTGACGAAATCTTCAAACGGCATTTCGCCTTCAAACAGGCTGACGGAGCCAATGTGCATCGGCGCTTCTTTTTTTTCAAAATACAGAAACGTCGAATCTATGGAACTCAAACGATGATTTAAAATTGGCGTGGACATAAATTAATTAATGACAATTTTTCACAATAAATCGAAGGTTTTTAACCGTCAAAGACGGTGACAGCATAAAGCCCCATGCGTGAGCGCGGGGTTAGCGCAACAAATTTTTTTCAAGCCTGTGAAACGGGTGACAGCGCAAGGTTTGAATAAAAGGAATAATTATTTTTCGATCAAATCACAGTCCGGTTGAATCTTCCAATATTTCGTAATCCTGTTTTCATCACCACTAAAATCGTAAAGTGTGTCCGTGTGCTGACCAAAGAATTCATTTCCATTTGTCCTGAAACTGAAAATCTTTCCGCCTGTCGTAGTCACCTTGATTCTGTAGCAAGTAAATATTTTTGCGCGTCCAGAACTTCGAGACCAGCGTAAATCTTTATAAAGTGCTATAAAATTTTCAGGTGCGAGAGTCTGTATTGTTTCGACACCGTTGCGAACTTTGACCAATTCTATGTTGACGATTTCATCGCTCTTAAACTCTGGTTGATAAGTCCAAAAGTAAAAATATCCTGTAGCGATTAAAGCAATACTGAGAAAAAATAATATTTTCCCACCGTTATTTTTCAGTGAATTCATTGGGCAATCCCGAAGCAGGCATTAAACGAACTCGGCAACGAGTTTTTCTTTGACCGATGAATAACGCGCCGGATGAGAGCAAATTTCGTCAATCATTCGCGAGACTTTTGGTTCAAGATAAACCATTCCACAATGATGGCATTTGATGGTTGGAATATTTTCGATAATAACCGCGCTTGACCCACTGCCAAAAATCTCGTCACGACGAACTTCTGAAATGGATGCGTTTCCACAGTTAATGCAAATATTGGATGAATTAGAAGTCATAATCTGTAAAACGTAATCTAAAGACTGTGATTACTAAAGCTGATTCATTGTAGCTCAATTTTGCAACGACTGCGACTTCGACTCCATCGCAGGCATCTCCATAAAGTAAATACTTTTCTTCACCGTCATCAAGCTGCTGCTCAATAATTTCTCCTGTTAAAATACAATTGAGCACGTCATCGAATTTTAATTTGTCTGCCTTCAACTCTTTGTTAGCGTGAAAGGATAGATAGACTTTATCCGCAGTTACAGCTTGTCGCATTCCCTCAATTATATGCGCGTACAAATAATTCTCCTTCCCTAGTTCGAAGCCCAAACAT
Source organism: Blastocatellia bacterium (assembly GCA_043775925.1). Lineage (GTDB taxonomy): Bacteria > Acidobacteriota > Blastocatellia > RBC074 > RBC074 > JAFDVL01. Next base: position 19,781 of record JAYVRW010000073.1, on the reverse strand, counting down.
CAACCAAATAACGATTCTCTACTGTCAATTTTTCCATCCATTTTTCGGCTTCGGATGAATTCACTTTCAATTTTTCGGACACAATTGCTGCGAATGTTCTGCGCACGTCGGGAGCCATTCGGCTCGCATCGCCGCAGACATAAATCACCGCGCCAGATTCAATTAAATTCCAGACTTCATCGCGACGGGCGTAGAGATCATCCTGCACATAACATTTTTTATTGGGATCAAGCCGGGAAAAGGCGGCGGATATTTCGGTCACTTCCTGTTGGACTAATTCTTTCAATTCTTCTTCGTAAAGAAAATCCTGTTCGGGGTGGCGGCAGCCGAAAAACAATAATGATTTGCCGATGATTTTCCCCTGCGATTTCAATGCCGCGCGTTCCTGCAAAAATCCTCGAAATGGCGCGTAGCCGGTTCCCGGCCCAATCATAATTATTGGAGTTGCCGGATCAATCGGTAGTCTGAACGCTGATTTTGTATCTTTTACAAAAGCATAAATAACGTCATTTTCCTGTTGTTTTTGTAGGTAATTGGTGCAAACGCCTTCAAAAAAACCATTTCCGGATCGCGCTGTGGCGTTGACGATGGCGACGGTAATACTACAACTATTGGCTTCGACTAGCGGAGACGAGGCGATGGAATAATAACGTGGACGCAGTGCCGGAAGCATTTCCAGATAAATTTCAAACGGCAATGCACAGGCCGCGTATGCTTCGAGCAAATCCAGCACGGACAGACGCTTCATTAGAATTTCTTCGCGGTAGCGAGAAACACTGTTTTCATCTTCTCCAGTCAACGCAGCCAGTTGAATTCGGTGCGGCGGGCATTCTGTGTAATCCGCTAAAATTTGAATCTGTGAACGCGTAGCAACATCCTGAAGCTCAACATAATCGCTCAGTAATTGATACACAGAAATCGGCTGTTCGACAGGGAGAAAAGTTTTTCGATTGGTGGCGCGGCGCAATCGAATGTGCGTATCGTGCTCAAAGCCGAATCGTGAAGCGACCCGTTTTACCAGCGCTTCGCTATTGTGCGGGATGACTCCGAGGTGATCTCCGGCGCGATAGGTAATACCTTCCGGCAACGCTAATTCAATATGCCGCGTAGAGCGATCTGAGGCGTGAGCGCCATCTTTTTTATGAAGCTCACGATTCACGCGAACGGTCATGGGCTGCGCTTCGAGTGAATCTACAAATGGACTCATCTGCGTTCCAGGTACGATTTCCAATTTGTAAAGTGGCTTCGCAGTTTCTTCATTTAAACCTGTCAGTCCAAATTCTTGTGCAACTGCGAGACGCGCTGGTGTATACCATTTTTGGAAAAGTCCATCGAAATCTTCACGGGCATCGCCTTCGCCTAAAGCGTAAATTCGTTTCGCTCCAAGCGCTACGAGACGCTCGTCAAGGAAGCGCGGGACAGCTTGGAAAGTTGCCGCCCAATCCCGATTGCCGCATCCAAAAACTGAAAATTTTACGCCTGACAGTGAATCGTCCGGCAAGTTTTCGCTTTGTAACCATTCGCAAAATTTCACCGCATTGTCAGGCGGCAATCCGTTATACGAAGCACAAGCGATAACTACCAAACCCTGTTTTGGCAGTCTTCCGACGAAATCATCTAGTGGCGCAACTTTCGCTATAAAGCCTAAATCTTCACCATCCTGTGCCATCCGCCGCGCCAGTTCTTCGGCTGTTCCCATATTGGAACCGTAAAGGACGAGCAGGGGCGTCTCGTGACGCGAGTTCGCAGCAGGGAAGTTCGCAATTGTTAGTTCGCGGTTCGCAGTTTTACCCTGCGAACCGGCAACTGCGAACTGCGAACTCTCCTGCTGCGAACTTCTCTTACGCACTTTGATTTTGAAGTCTTCGGGCTTCATCGTCAGGCTTTCTTTGATCTTTAATTCGTAGCGTGTGTGGTCAATTAATTTGAAGCGTTGCAGGATCATTCCCAGTACCAGCGCCGCCTCCTGCATGGCGAATTGACGACCGATGCAGGCACGCTGACCGTTACCGAAAGGCTTGTAAGCATTAGGCGGGCGCGTCGCTTCGTTTTCAGGGCTGAAGTTTTCGGGATTGAAATTTTCTGCATCTTCACCCCATACGCTTTTGTCGCGGTGCAGCATCGGCAACAAGACTGTTACCTGATGATGCGGCTTGATTTTGTATTTGCCTCCGATGACGGTTTCTTCGTAGGGCGAAACTGTATAGGCCGGAGCTGTCGGCCATAATCGCAACGTTTCTTTGAGCACTTGCGAGATATACGTCAAGCGATTGACCTGCGCATAAGTTGGCTTGACAGTTAGGTCTGACCCAAGCACACGATCAACTTCTTCATACGCCTTCGCTAAAACTTCGGGAAGTTGGAGCAGGGCATTAATGGCGAATGAAAGCATCCCACTCGTAGTTTCATGTCCGGCGATTAAAAATGTAATGACCTGATAGCGAATGTTCAGATCGTCTAATTTTTCACCGGATTTTTTATCTACGCCGGTGAGCATATAACTCAATAAATCCGGCTTGGAGGCAACATCTACACCGCTGGCACGACGATCTTTAATGAGTTCGTCAACGATACCATTCATGCAGGAGATGTCATCCTGCAAATCACGATCACGGCTCTGCCGGATGAAATTTTCACCTGGCACATCACGAAGTTCATCCATCGTAATGCCCAGGGAATCCGCCATCGCATGAACGAAAGGATGTTCTTTGTCGTGATAAAAAGAATTGAAGCGAAAATCGAAGCCGCACAGACCAATTGTGTCTACAGTCAAACTGGTCATGTCGTGCGTGACATCAATTTCTTCGTCAGGGTTCAGCCGCTCCCATTTCAGCACTAACTGATCCGCAATATCCAGCATCATCTGGTGATAGCTGAGCATCGCTTTATGGCTGAAATTCGGCATTAAAATATTGTGTGCTTTTGACCAATTCGGTTCCTGGGTTTTGGAGGTGAATAAACCATCGCCACCGAATCTGCGGACTAATTTCAAAGCTCCGCGCACGGCTTTATCAAAGCGTTTTTCATCGGAGAGTTCGTCCACCAGCTCGTGTCCTGAAATGACGATAACGATGCGACCACGAATTTCAAGACGATAAATCGGCCCTAATTCACGCGCAATTTTCACCATATCCTGTATGGGAGACGTCGCGCTCAGGGTTAATAAATGCCCCAGTAAAAATGTTTCAGGTGGTTCGGGAATGCGGGCGAGAGGTTCCATAAATTGTAGTACAAACTTTCCAGCTTGCATTTATTTTGACGAAAAATTTGAGTAGAACCAAAACGCAAACTGGCAAGTTTGCGTTACATTTATTCAGTCAGTCCGGTCATATCGTAAGTCATCACGATCAAATCATGCGTGCGCCCTTCACGATCCATTACGAAATCAGCGAGTAAGGCTTCCGTGCGAAACCCGAGTCGCCCAAAAACTTGTGCAGCGCCTTTTTGTTCGACTGCCATGCGCGCTACTAATTTTTGCAACCCCTTGTCGTGCGCAAGTTGTAAAACTTCAGCGGCGAGGACGCGCCCCAGGCCTTTACCGCGCATTGACGGGCTAATCAGCAGGCGGATTTCACCCAGATGGCGAGTCCATGCGGGGAGGCTGCACGCGAGATTACCGTAACCGACAAAGCGACCTTCAGATTCGGCTACGACGGTTAGTGAATGACCGGCTTCGGCAGCTTCAAAATAATTGCCGACTTCTTTTGGGTCAGTAATATCCGCCGTCAGAAACATTAAATCTTCCTGCGGTAATTCACGCGCGAATTTTACTGCATTCTCGATGTCGGATCGTTCCATTAATCGCAGTGTCACTGATTGACCGTTAAGCTTAGTCGTCCAGGGATAGGCGCGCTTTTTGATGGATTGTGCGGGCATTGGGGATTCTCCTAAAATGATTTATTTAGAAACCGCAGTGTACGGTATTCAAAGATGCGGGACAAGCTTCTATCGTAATTGCGGGCGGCTCGCCCGTAAGCAACGAGTGAGCCGCCCGTGGTACGAGCGCACAAATTTTACGTTATTACTTCGAGGGACGCATAAACGGAAGCTGCGTTGCCAAATCCAACCAACGCTTTTGCACTTCGATGTAATTGGTCATCGCAGTTTGTGCAAAGTCTGCCAATGCTGCTGCCGGTGAATCATCGTCAATGCCTAAGCTGGTTTTCATCGCTTGGACAGCTTGCGCATTTTGCTGCGCAGAAAATTCCAACCACTGATTTTGCGCTTTGACAAATGAATCCATTCCTTGTCCCAGATAATCGGACATCGCCTGCATGACATTCGTTGGAGTCACAGAAATACCTTCGCGCAGGGCTTCAAACATTTGTCCGCTTTGCTGTGAGGCCATTTCTGAAAAACGTTTTTGCGCTTCGACAAAGCTTTCATAGCCCTGCTTCGCCCAATCGCCTAGTTCAGGAGTCGGAGCCGTGCGGTAAAAATTCGCGCCTGTTTCCATTGCTTTCATGACTAAAGCGTTTTGCTGTGAAGTCAGCGCGATCCAGTTTTTTTGCGCTTCGACCAGATGATTGATCACCTGACCAGCCCAGTCGGTGGCCTGGTTGGTTGATTTATTTTCGGGAGCCTTCGCAGATGCGGCGGCCTGTCCACCTTTGTTGTTCGTTGCTTTTGCTTTGCTTGCCATATTGATTTCCTTTCGTGAAACGTTAATTAAATGTCCAATACCTACTGTTATGAGTGCTTCAAGTGCGAGGTTAGAATAGCAAAAAAAAGAGGAACGTCAAGTGTTTATTTCGCATTTGCGAAATAAACTTTATAAAACTAATTAATGCAACAATTAATAGTTAAAATATTTTATTGAAAAGAGAATAAACAGGCAGAAAAAGATATTTTCTTTGTTTGCATCTGCAAATATGTTAGTTTGAGCGTATGGCAAAGAAAAATGAAGCAGTCAATGAAACAATTATCATCAAGCGGTACGGAAATCGTCGCTTGTATAATACGGAAACAAAAGCTTACGTGACCTATCAGGACATAGCGGGAATTATCCGTGCCGGACATGAAGTGCAGGTAATTGATTCCACGACGAAAACCGATGTGACGAAGGCGGTCTTGATTCAATTGATTCTGGAAGAAGAGAAAAATCAGAACAATCTTTTGCCATTGCCGTTTCTGGTACAAATTATTCGTTCGCAGGACGGCGCCGTCCACGATTTTTTCAGTAATTATTTGTCTACCAGTTTTGATGCGTACCTGAAAACCAAAGAAGAATTTGATCGCCGCTTCAAGGGATTTTTAGAGATGACGGCTTCGGCTCCGCAAATGTGGGAAAAATTTATTCCTGGCGCTGAGATGATGAAAGAGGTTTTGACGGGCGGGGCTTCGACGGGTCGAAAAAAGCGATCATGAATTAAGTTTTCCTCAGCAAACTCAATGCCATGTAAAACCTTCCGCAAGGATCGTCAAAATAAAGAAGCGGGCACAGAATCGAAACTCTGAGGCCCGCTTACGAGTTATCATTTCAAGCTTATTCTATCCAGAGGCCGTCAGGAATCTCTCGTAAGGTTGCCCTACCAAGAGTTTACTGGCGCCTCAATTCGCGTTCGCTTATGGCTAGAACGGTAGGCGCAGACCAATCTGTAAACGCCGCGCGCCCGGGGTATTGGTGCCGCTCTCGGCATTTCCCGGCGTGAATTGTAGGAAGTTGTTTGCCGTGAAGCCCGTCACCGGCGCGCCCCAGTTCACCCTGTTGAAGACGTTGAATGCCTCCACGCGGAACTCTGGCTGGAGACGCTCTCCGAGCTTAAAGTGCTTGAACAGCGAGAGATCGAGATTCCAGACCCGTGGACGACGGAATTGATTGCGGGCCGAAGTGCCGAAGCCGTCCTTCGCGGTGCCAGTCGGCTGCGAGAAGAGGCTCTTGTCATAGTAAGTGTCGGTGGTGCTTGATCCCACCTTACCAGCCGGTTTCGGATCGCCATTGACGTTGATGAAGACTGATCCGCAGCCCTGGCAATTCAGCGCATTGTTCGTGCCACCAATGGAGTACGGTGTGCCAGAGTACTTGGCAAAGATGCCATTGAGCTGCCAGCCGCCCAGGAGCTTACCTGTCGTGTGGCTGTTATCTTTCAGGAAGGGCAGTGCGTAGAGAAAGCCCATCTGGAAGATATGTGTCCGGTCGAAGCCTCCCAGCGCGAAGTTGTCTTCAAACTTCAGCGGGTGATTCCAAGTCAGTCCAACCCAGCCGTCTTCGTCGGCCATGTCCCTGGCCTTACTCAGGGTGTAGGCTCCCTTCAACATAAGCCCGTTCTTGAAGGGTCGGTTAATCGCTACTTGCAGCGAGTGGTACCGCGCTCTGGTGCGTGCGCCCCAGTCGTTGATAGCGGTGGTGCCAGCTACGGCGAAGTACTTACGTGAGGCATTACCGAGGCCCGGCTCACCGTAGTTGATGTTCAGGTCGGCGTAGCCACCGTCCGTGCGGGTTCCCACGTAGGCCACCTCGGTGATGATGTCCCCCGGCAGCTTACGTTCGTAGGTGAAGTTCCACTGCTGGATGACGGCTCGATCAAGGCTTTTGCCCGAGCCTGGGAAAGCTTCGGTACCGAAGTTCGGCGACCGCATGAAGACACCCGCCGGCAGCTTCACTTGGCCGGAACTGAAATCCGGGATCGGAACGGCAGGGATACCAGTGTTCAGGGTGCCAGTCCAGAGGAACTGATCGGCAGTGCGGTTGAAGTTGATGTCGTAGGGGAACGATCCCCGCATCGGGCGCGACCAGGGGAGCGGATTGATGGTGCGACCGTAGCCGACCCGCACCACCGATTTTTCACCAAGACGGTACGCAATACCCAATCGCGGCGCCAAGTACCATTTCTGAAGCTTGAGGCCGATGTCCTTCGGCACATTGCCGCGACCGCCCAGCAGCACGGTGTAAGTGCTGTAATCAAGCCGTTCGATGCCGCTATTCGCGCGTGACATCAGCGGGTAATTCTCGAGCCGGAGTCCCAGATTGACAGTCAGCTTCGGGGTGACGCGCCACCGATCACGCACGTAAAGCGCCGTCTGCCATTCACGACCCGTCATATCCTCGGTTTGGACGTCCTTCGAGAAGAAGTTCGGCAGTCCCAGCAGGAATCCCGCGAACTGATTCCACTGCAACGCGGTATAGCCGGACGCTCCCGTGGTGTTCCCGCTGAAGCCGAACCCGCCGCGCAAGCCGTAGTCGCCGAACTCAGCCTGGCGGTGATTCAGTTCCAGCTTGACAATGTCAACGCCGGTTCTCAGTTCATGCTTGGCGAAGACCTTCGTCAGTGCGCTGCTGAAGCTATAGTTGAGTTCCTTGCGGAATAGCGGCATCCAACTGGGCGTCGTGCCAATGGTATACCCGTTGGCGAAGGTGGGCATGCCGCTGGTGCGAATGTCCTTGGCATCGTTCGTACCAGGAATCCCAAGATCAAGACCGATGTTCTTGCCATAATCCGGCCCGGTCACGGTCTGATCCTGGCGGTTTAGCCCGAAGTTCCCGTCCAGCAGGAGGGTCGGGCTGAGCGTCCAGGTGTGGCCGATACTGACTACATAGACCTTGGTGTCACCCAGACTGCCCTCGTCGAAGCCCAGATTGAAATTATCTACCACGTTGGCCCGCAGCGTGGAGAACTTGCCCCAGATCGAATGTTTCTCGGTGCGCTGCCAGGTGAGCTTCGCGTCATAGTTGGGGCGATCCACCATCACCGTGCGCAATTGCACGAAGTCGTCGAGGAGTTGGTTTGAGTTCAGGTCCCTGGTCGAATTGACCTTGGGATAATAAGCCATAATCCCCTTGGCAATTGAGCTGATCTGATTGCCGGGAATCGCGAAGTTGGCGAACTGCGTCCGCCCGACGCCAGCAGTACCGGTGCTCGGGTCATAAAGTCTAAAGGCGGAGTAGGCCCCAGCTACTTCAGTAAAGTCGCCGAGGCGCATTTTGTCGGTGGGAACCGAATAGGTGACGTTTGAGCCGCGCCGATCACGCAATTTCTCGTAGGAGACAAAAAAGAAAAGTTTGTCTTTCTTGATCGGGCCGCCGAACGTGCCGCCAAAAATATGATGCGAGAGCGGAGCGCGAGCCAGTCCGAATGCATTGTTAAAGAAGCTATTGGCATTCAGACTATCATTGTTCGTAAACCAGAAGCCGGAGCCATGGAACTGGTTGGTGCCGGACTTGGTCACCACGGTCTGCGCTGCACCGCCGGCCATGCCGGTGTCAGCGTCGAAGTTGTTGGTCGCAATGTTGACCGTTTCGATGGTCTCTGCCGGTTGGATATACCCGGCGTGGTGTGGTAGCCACACGTTCACCGACACGGCACCGTCAACGCGGGTGGTGTTGCTGTTCGGCTGCGTGCCGTTGACCCAGGTACGCAAGGATCGGCCCGGCGTGTCAATTTCCGCGTTCTGGAACTGCACGGGCGTCGCGCCCGGCACCAGGTTGAGCAGTGCCTGATAGTTGCGATACGCGTTCAGCGGCAGCGAAGTCACCTGCGCGGAATTTATTTCCGTGCTGAGGTTAGTCGTCTCCGTGCGCAACGTAGCTGCGCTGGCTGTTACCGTGACTGTTTCCTGAGCAGCGCCGATTTGTAGCGCGACATTCGTACGCCGCGGGTCGCCAGCCGCTACGACGATGCCGGACTGTTGCATTTCCTTAAAGCCTTTGGCCGACAAGGTCATGTTATAGGTGCCCGGTTGCAGATTGCGGAACACATAGCTCCCGGTCTCGTCAGTGGCTGTATCCAGCTTTAAGCCAGTACCAGTGTTCGTAATCGAGACCGTCACGCCTGGAAGGACTGCCCCTTGAGGGTCTGTCACACTCCCCACGACACCGCCGTAGAGCGCCTGCGCATGTGCGGCCCCGGCTAGTAAGCCGACCGCTAATAGTGCAGCCAGTACAAATCTGGTCAGAAAGTTTCGCATACTTACCTCCTAAAATTTGGTTACATTAAAGATTAGAAACGAAAAATCGAAATGCAAGACTACCTGCAAGAGTATGAAATTTTCATACCATCTCTGGCAGCTTGAATTAAAAAACATGGGTGCTTGAACAACTTAAAATGCCCGATCTTTTGTGGGCTTCCTGAAGTCTGTTAAATACAAAACAACAAAGCTAGATTGATGGCATACAGTCTACGACTGTTGGGTTTGGTCGTCAACGGTTAGTTGGTTTTATTAATCAACGCAGAAAAAAACACAAAGCTGTGAAATCAAATCAGCAAACTATTGCCAAAATTAAACTGATAAGGAAAATTGGTAATGAAGTTTTTGTTGATAAGACTGGAGTCGTGCTGATGAGAAAGTTTTTGACCGCAGAGTGGTCGCATTTGGCGATGCTGAATTACGAAATTGATCCCGCGCTTTTGCAACCGTTCCTGCCGCGCGGGACGGAACTGGATTTCTGGCAGGGGAAAGCGCTGGTTAGCCTGGTCGGCTTCATGTTTTTGAAGACGAAAGTGCTGGGAATTCCGATCCCGTTTCATCGTAATTTTGAAGAAGTGAATTTGCGTTTTTATGTGCGCCGAAAAATACCTGAGGGGTGGCGGCGCGGGACGGTGTTTATCAAGGAAATTGTCCCGCGTTGGGCTATCGCGACGGTCGCACGCGTTTGCTACAATGAAAACTATGAAGCAATGCCAATGCGGCATGCGATCAGTGACAATAAGTATAAATTTGACTGGCGTTACGCCAAAAAATGGAATTCTTTGCAAGCTTTGACCGTAGGCGATTTTCAGCCACTTATAGCCGACTCTGAAGAGGAGTTTATCACGGAGCATTATTGGGGATATTCAAAACAACCAAACGGCAGTACGATTGAATATCAGGTTTCGCATCCGCCATGGCGAGTGCGGCATGTTCGTGAAGCCCGCTTTGAATGTGAGGTGAAAAGTTTATATGGTTCAGAATTCGTTGAGGCTTTGCAAGCTGAACCTGTCTCTGCGTTCGTGGCAGAAGGTTCCGCCGTTACCGTCTATCAGGGAGTTACGTTGTGATTGAAGTCGGTCGAAAAATTCAGGTTCTGTATGACGGAGATTGCGGCATTTGTGCGCGTGGCTGCGAAATCCTGGCGCTGGTTGATAAGCGAAATTTGTTTGCATATACGCCCTATCAAAGCCATTCAGAAAGCGAATTAAAACGCTTTGGCACGGATTATGACAAGTGTCATAAAAAGCTGGTGGTGATTACTCGAAGTGGTAAAACTTTGTTTGGAGCCTTCGGGCTGAACTATCTGTTTTGGCAGTATTTTCCTTATAGTGTACTGGTTTTTTTGATTTATGCCTTTCCGGTTTTTTTAGTATTTGAATTGATTGGGTATGAGCTTGTCGCCCGAAACCGTGCCAGAATTTCCGAATTTCTCGGGCTGCGCGCTTGTGCCTTACCTCCCCCCAAACCATTGGATTAAATCGAACCTTGAGCAACCTTTCTTCGTTCTTAACATCGCGTTGACAATGTTTCAGGAGTAGCGCAAACTTTCTAGTTTGCAGGCGTCCATCACTGGAATTTTGTCAGAAAACAGGTCGTGCAAAGCGCTAAGCGAGGCTTCGCGTGGAGTTAAAAATTGCAACAATGCAAACTGGAAAGTTTGCGCCAGGGGAGGCATCAAATGTCTGTAATCTGTAACAAATGTGGGATTCAAACCCGCGACGCAGCGAAATTCTGTCATGGTTGCGGAAATCCGATTGCGACTGCGGCCTTGCCTCCAACCATGCCGATTGGGGTTCCTTCCGGCGACATCCCGCCCAAGCCTGCTGTGCCCTTAGCGCCGGAGCCTCCGCTGGGTTCAGGTTTTCCCAAAGCGACTGAAGCCATGGGAGTGCCTCGGACTTCGTATATTCCACAAGCTCCGGTGCCGAATTATCAGCAGACACTTGCCAGGCCTAAAAAATCTGGTAATGGCATTAAGATTTTTGTCGGTATTCTGATCTTCCTCGGCGTTATCGCTGCGGGAGCAATTGGGACAGGACTTTTCATTGCCAACAAGTTTGCCAACAAAGTCGCCAGTAGCATGGATAAAGCTAACTCTAATGGAATAGTAATTCCCCTGGGAGATGGCAAAGTTAAAATCGGGACTCCGGTCTCAGAAGAGGAAATTGGTGTTCCCGTTTATCCGGGTGCCAAGTCTTCACAGCTTAGTATTTCCGGGCAGACCGATACGGGTGAAGGCGGTTCGTTTACGACGCTGGAAACCAGGGATGAATACGATAATGTCGTGGAATGGTATCTGGAAAAACTTGGGAATGACGCCCGCCGAACTAAGCGGGAAGATAACGAAAAGAAAGTAACCAAGTTTGAACTGACGGATGCCCGTGGCTTCCGTTCAGTTGAAATCATCGGCTACTATCGCAATCGTAAAAATACCGAAATAAAAATCTTCAGCGCGATGGAAGGGCTGCCTGAGCCGGCTGTTCCACCGGCTCCTGTTTCGCAGGCCGGAAAAAAGAAATCAACTATTCCAGTGCCTCCTGCCCCTGCTTCAGCGGAAGACCTTGGGAAAAAAATCGAAAAGCAGACCAATGAATCAATCAATCAGGCTGAAAAGCTGGTTGACGATCATCTCAATAATCCGGCAATTCCTGCGAAAATTAAACGACAAATTAAGGAGCAAATCAGAGAGGCTCGCCGACAGGAACGCAATGGAACTGCTGCCCCGAATCAGGATTAACAACTAGGCAGGAACACCGGAATGGTGAAGATTCCTGTGGCGGTTGTGGCGAGTGAGTGCAGATTATGCCCTCCACTGTATGAGGTTTCCTGAATGGCAGTGTTGGCGTTATGATTCACCACGATTCCGACGATAGGAATGTTTGCCGTCGGCCACATGCGAACCCAGCCAACGTGACCGGCTTTAACAATACTGCTGAAGCGTGGCACCATTCTGGGATTGGCATCAGTAAAAATATTTCTGAACTGACAAGTCCCGCCCGACATTGAAAAACTATAGCCCTTCTCATTGTCATCAAACATTTGTCCCAGTAGTCCCCCGATTAATCCGCCCTGACCGCCCGCCAAATCTCCGCCCAGGCGGGTCAAAATCAACATCGTACTATTTCCGTCGGCGCGACTGGGGAGGCTGTCAATTCCCAGCGTCCGAGGTCCGGCGTTGTAATTTACGTCATTAAATTTAAGGTCAATGGTTGAGCCATCAGCGTTGATGGCAGCAGGGGTGTCGGTGAGCGCTGCAAATGATAAAGCCGAAAGATTAGTCGAAAATCCAGCCGCGAGCTTGAAGTAATAGCTGCCCAGCAAATAATTAAACTGGATCGGGACACCGGTGTTTTTATTGACTGCGACAGCCATAAAATAACCCGTAATGCCCGGATCATAATCAGAGGCAATCAGTGTTAAGGTCTGGTTTGCAGTCAGACAAAAGAAGCTGTCAGCCGCCTGACACGTGGTTGAATCAACAAAGAAAACATGCAGATAAGTTTCCTGTGTAGCATGCGTATTCGTCAGATTAATGCGTGTATTTTCGTTATAAGGACTAATGATATTTGAAGTGTAATAGGGGTAAAACAACAAAGAACCAGGTTTCATATCCGACATCCCCGAAGTGGCGGGAAGCGGTGTTCCTTGTTGTGCCATTAGGGTGACAGTCATTAAGCAGAAGCCAAAAATCAGTGCGACCCATCGTGCCAGATTGTGTGTGAACGTCTTCATAGCGTCTCAGTAGTTTTGCGACGCTGTTAGAATGCGGGAAAATGTTACGGAAATCGTTGTGAGATGGGTATAAAGACGTGTCGGGATTTCTGGTCACGTCAGCCGTGTCAATGATTTTTAAAACACAAACGGCAGGAAATGAATCCTGCCGAACGGGGGTCGAAATAAATTGGTGGACCTGAGGAGGGTCGAACTCCTGACCTCTGCATTGCGAACGCAGCGCTCTGCCAAACTGAGCTACAGGCCCTTGCGAAAGAAACGTGATCTTAGCTTGCCCAAAACATTACTGTCAAGCGGCGACCGTGAATTGACAGCTTTCAAAATCGCGTGGTAGCTTCGCTTCCTTGCAACAGGAAATGACTCACAACTCGACGCCCCTTGCACGTGCCATCAAACGTCGCGGAGCGGCACGCACCTATCTGGAATATTTTTTTGCGTGGGCAATTTTTAAAGCGCTGGGATTATTGCCGCGCCGTACTGCCATTGCTGTCGGCAAAGGAATTGCCTGGTTAATTCGTCGGCTGCTTCCGCGTCTGCGTCGTCGCGCAAGCGCCAATCTTCAGCTCGCTTTTCCCGAACTTAATGCAAGTGCGCGGGAAAAAATTGAAAGAGGCACCTTCCAAAATCTGGGTAGAGCATTAGCGGAAACAGCCAATTTTCCAAAATTGAATCGCCAGAACATCCAAAAAATTGTCGAATACGAAGGTCTGGAAAATTATCATTCAGCCGTCGCGCAAGGACGCGGCGTGATCTTGCTCACAGGTCATCTTGGAGCGTGGGAGTTGTCGGTTTTTGCGCATTCGATCTACGGCTACCCGATGTCGTTTCTGGCGCGGAGAATTGATAATCCTTTGGTCGAGCAGTTAGCCGAAACAAACCGTTCGCGTTTTGGAAATCGCAGCATTGATAAAAAAGGTTCATTACGAGAAGTCCTGAAAACTCTGAAATCCGGCGGTGTCGTTGGCATTCTCGCCGATCTCAACAGCGCACGCGAAGAGGGTATTTTTATTGATTTTTTTGGTAGAAAAGCCTGTGCTACAGCCGGAATTGCAACGCTGGCTGTTAGAACCGGCGCGGTCGTTTTACCAGGCTACATTATCTGGGATGAAGCGAATCACATTCATCGTTTGTGCTTCGAGCCGGCGCTGGAAACGATCAATACAGGTAATCAAAAAGAAGATGTGATTGCAAATACGCAGCAATACGCCAAAGTTATTGAAAAGGTAATTCGACGCTTTCCCGAGCAATGGCTCTGGATTCATCGCCGTTGGCGCACACGACCTGTGGGCGAATCGGAAATTTATTAAGTGGCATGACAGAAAACTCAAAACCCGAAACTAAAAAACCGAAACTCAATCTGATGATCGTCGCTGGAGAAGCTTCAGGCGATAAACACGCGGCGCATTTGGTTGAAGCTCTGCAAGCATTGCGTCCTGATTGGCAGTTTGAAATTTTTGGTTCAGGCGGCGAAGAGATGCGAACCGCAGGTGTCGAAACTTTGATTGATGCGCGAGAACTCGCCATTATGGGCGCGCTGGAAGTCGCTTCGGCTTTACCAAAATTTTTAAGCGTTTTTCGTCAGTTGCGAGAGGCGGCGAAACTGCGAAAACCTGATGCTGTCATCCTCGTAGATTTTCCCGAATTCAATTTACGCTTAGCCAAAAAGCTCAAACGCGACGGGCATCGGATATTTTATTACATCAGTCCGCAGGTCTGGGCGTGGCGTAGCTATCGGGTGAAGCAAATCAAGCGCGACGTTGAGCGGATGCTGGTGATTTTGCCTTTCGAGCAGGCTTTTTACGAGCAGCATGGCGTGAAGGTGGATTATGTTGGTCATCCGCTGTTGGATAGCGTGAAAGTGACTTCTTCACGATCAGAATTTTGCCGCCAAAATCAGCTTGATGAGGCGAAAAAAATAATTGCCTTACTGCCGGGATCGCGTCGCAAAGAAGTGAGTTATATTCTGCCGCCAATGCTGGAAGCAGCGCGTGAATGCTTCAAAAAAAATCCTCAATGGCAGTTCGTTGTCCCGTTGGCAAAAACGATTGAAAGGGAAGTTGTGAGTGCGATGATTGGCGCCGCTCCGAATGTGAAATTGATCGAAGGCGATACATACAACGCAGTCAACGCGGCAGATTTGGCGGTCGTTGCCAGCGGCACGGCAACTCTGGAAACGGCAATTATTGGCACTCCGTTGATAATTTGTTATCGAGCTTCGGCGTTGAATTGGAAGCTCTTCACCCCATTTATTAAAGTCCCGTTTGTCGGGATGCCGAACCTGATTGCGGGACGAATTGTCGCTCCAGAATTGTTACAAGATCAGCTTAACGCGCATGCTTTGTCTAGTGAAGTTTGTCGGATGTTACGTGACGAAAAAATCCTCGCCAAAGCGCGCATTGATTTGCAGGAAGTCCGCGAAAAACTTGGTGAAACAAATGCTTCCAGACGAGCGGCGAAAGTAATCCTTGAAAGCCTTGAATCCCTGCTCATTTTTTAATCATCATACAAAAAGCATTTCTTTACTTTGAATCAGTCTTTCAGTAAGATACACCCAGCCTTGAAGTTACGACCTGCCGCCTTGCTACTACCCGCAAACAACCCCATTGGCAGTCCTAGTCCCCCCGAATTGATTTTATGAAGCTTAGGATAATTGCGCTTGTAATGGCAATTGGGAGTGTTTTATTAGCAACCGAAGCCATCTACGCACAGGAAAAAACAGCCGAAACTCCTTCCTCGACCGTTAGGAAATTTTATGACTTACTTCGTCACAAAAGATATTTTGAAGGTTTCTCGGTGTCCGTCTATCGAGCCGCTCTCGATGGGTTGAAAGAAGAAGACTTACGCGAGCTGGAGCCGGAATTCGAGCGCCTGGCGTCGTCTTTACCGGAGCTTGTGCAAATCGAAGGAGAGCAAATCAGTGGTGACCGCGCATCGGTTTTCGTCAAACTGCCCAATGAACAAAAAGCACAGGAAGTGACTTTAATCAAGCAGTCAGGTCAATGGATTGTTGGCGATTTAGATACGCAAAAATATGTCAAAAAGCAGGGGCGAAATTTCTTTTTCAACGAGCGCATCCGCGTCAGTGAAGCCGAAACTAATGAATGGATGCAGGAAATTCTGGGCTACGAGTTAATTTATTTTAAGGCCAAACAAAGTTATGCGACCTTTGCGGATCTTTCAAAATTGAGTAGTGTTTCCGCCCAGCTTCTGACGGGAACGGTCAGTGGGTATGTTTTCGAAATTCAGGTGAGCGCCGACGCCAAAAGTTTTTCAGCAACTGCCAGACCTGTTGTTTACGGTAGAACAGGCCGACTAAGCTTCTATGCTGATCAG
The DNA here is from genome assembly GCA_043775925.1 of Blastocatellia bacterium. Lineage (GTDB taxonomy): Bacteria > Acidobacteriota > Blastocatellia > RBC074 > RBC074 > JAFDVL01. The sequence continues at coordinate 3,809 of JAYVRW010000073.1, read as the reverse complement.
GCCAATCTTGTTCGCGCCGAAGATAAGGCGGGTAAAGCAGCCTCTGTTTCCTCACCTGCTTATCAGGCGGGTAAAAGCTAATAATTCATCAATCCTAACCACTTATGGCGAACCAAACTTTAAGTACCAGATTAACTTCATTGATGCGAGAAGCCCTTGTCAACAGGCGAAATAATCGCCGTTTGCCGGTTAAACTGTCATTGAAATATTCGATTGTTTGTCAGATGCGAGGTTTTGGGTCGCACCGGACAAGGCAGGTCAAAGGGTACACCGTCGACGTTAGCCGAAATGGCGTATCCCTGAAAACTCCGTTGATTACGATTGATGGTACTCACGTGTCAGTGAGTCCTGATACGGTGACAAATAAAGCACTGGAAATCGAATTGGATCTGCCACATAAGACCATTATGCTCAAGGGGATTCCTCTTCGGTACGAACATAATGTCGAAAAAAATTATTATGTTGTCGGCGTGAAAATATCGGCCATGCCAGCCGAAGATCGTAAAGAATACGACGCCTTCCTTAAATCTTTAGGTTTGTAATTTGGGATAAATCATTAGATTTGGTAAAGTAGCTATTGGAAAAGCCATCTTTCCGCGTTCTTAATAGCTTGTACCAAAACCAATGAAAAAGCCTACCCATCTTTTAAAGATTACACCTGATCAAATCTTAGTTGCCTATCAACATGGAATGTTTCCGATGGCGCGCGGAAAGACCGGAGAAATCCATTGGTATACTTCTGACCCGCGAGCTTTGGTTCCGTTGGATGAAGGTTTTACCGTCAGACGCTCACTCCAGAAATTTTACCAAAAGCATCCTTATCGAATTGAATTCAATACTGATTTCGCACAGACCATTCGCGCCTGCGCGCGCCATGAAAAAGTAGGTGAAGAAGAGGTCTGGTTAAGCGATGAAATGGTGGAACTTTATCTTGAGTTACATCGGCGCGGACACGCACATTCAGTTGAAGTGTGGGATGGTGAAAATTTAGTAGGGGGACTTTACGGCATCGCGATGCGTTCAGCTTTTTTTGGAGAGTCAATGTTTAGCCGGGTTCCGTATGCCTCACAATTAGCGTTGCTGACTTTAGTTGAACACCTCCGAGAGCGGCAATATCTACTGCTCGACGCTCAGGTCATGTCTCCGCATCTGAGGCAATTTGGAGCCTACGATGTCTCTCATGAAGAGTATTGGAAAATTTTGATGCGAGCTTTACGCGATGATCGGGACTTTCCAGCGAAGTAGCGTCTAACCTTGGTCTTGAGAGGTCAGAAGCCAGTATTTATTTTTATTTAAATACTGGCTTCTTTGGCGTTCAAGCTAAGTGATAGGGGGAGGAGGGAAAAATGTTCTGTCCGCGTTGGCTGAGGTCATACACGCGGACAGAAAAGCTCGACCAAGGACGCTTTCCATCTAAGATACAGTTATCCCCAATGGACAGACCAATGGCTATTATGGGTCGAGCCGAACTTATAAAAACAGGATAAATTTCAATAAAATTACAATACTTCTGCCTGGGTGAGGAGGTACAGAAAATGATTTTTATTAAGTCGAGATGTGATTGATATGCAAGTGTAGATCGTGCGAGAAGCCTGCGAAGCCTTATTTTTTTACTGGCTTTCTTCTAGGCAGGAACAGTGTACGCAGAAAGGCACACTAATGCAAGTAGTTTTTTAAACTGATTTAAAAATATTCAACACTGGTCATGTTGACCAGATATTTTAGTGGCTGATGAGGTAAAGGAAAGAGCGAGCAAAGTGAAAAGGCGATTGAGTGGAGAACGCTTCTTGTCGCGGATTCTTTCTAATTTACCTGATTTTAGAGAACCTTATAAAGGTCAGGTCAGTGCCCGATGATGAATTCCCATCGGGCGTGACTGACTTGACGAGTGTGAGATACCCCTACACCATGCGTCAGCACCAGAAATTGCTTAAAAGCAGCAGCGAATAGTCGCGCTACAATTTGAAGATAAAATCGAATTATTCAATTCGGATCGTTTGATCTTTGTCGTCTGGTTATGGGCAGCGTCGCAATCAGAAAAAATAGAACACTTTAATTTTCTACTACACGCTTTGAATGCACTGTGATGGCGATGGTATTCCTTAACGCAAAGTAAATACTGCCAAAATGGGGGTCAACCGTACAAACCAGGAAATATCCGAGATGCTTAGAAATAATTAAGAACGCGAAAACAAATAGCTAATTATTCTAAAGTAAGAACGCATAAAAAAGAACTTTGGGAGAGTCAACGCAAATCAGGGGCTGCTTGCCAGGAGCAAGGCACAAAAATACTACCAAAATATCCAAGATTGTCAATTTAAATATTTTTAACAATCTATTGGTAAACATCGCAACCATCAAAGGCTGCGGGGGGTAAGAAATATTCAAAAATGGCTTTGTCTCTTGCAAGGTTGGCTGTGATATTGTAATGGTATTACATACAGCTTGCTAATTAGTTTTCGTAGTTTTGTGTTCAGCTAATTTGTTTGTTGTCGCTACCAAGCCTCACAATCAATTATCTGTACTTTCAGTAGCAACCCGCTGGTCTTTGACCAGTGCTAACATTACGAAAGGAGACACTAACATGAGCGAAAATATTGTACTCACAGTTGAGGAAGTCGAAGAAATCATTGCCCCAGGTTTTTCTCTGGCTGATTAATTCCTCTCTGGAAATAAAAAGACGCAGCCTTTAAAAAGCTGCGTCTTTTCTTTTTTGTAGGCCAGGCCTAATGTTTCTTATGCCGTGACAAGCCGACCATCACACGCCGCCCAATCCATATTACTGATAAAAGCTTCTATGTATTTTGGACGTTCAGCCGGTTTATAGTCACGGAAGAAGGCGTGTTCCCACACATCCATCACTACGATGGGCTTAAAGCCTGCAATATTTCCTTCTTCATGTAGCGTGATCCAATGATTGGAAAGTCTGGATGTATAAGGGTCCTGGTAGCAAACTGCCCAGCCGACACCACGCATGGTTCCAATACTGACAAAGTCTTTTTTCCAGGTTTCAAAATCTCCAAAGCTGGCAGCAGCGGCGGCTTTAAAGCTTGAATCCGCCGAAGGCTCAGGACTGCCATCTTTTTTCATGTTTCCGAAATAGTATTCATGCAAGACCATTCCGTTATATTCAAATCCAAGACGGCGTGTTAGCTCGGCGTAAGCAGGTGTGCCTGCCTGTCCGCCGTGGATCATTTCGGCAATCTTTTCGTTCAGCAAATTCGTATTGGTGACGTAGCCTTTGTAAAGTGCAAAGTGGATTTCGATGGTTTCGTTCGAAATGCCGTTAAGGTCATTTAAGTTGAAGTCTTTGGCAGCGTAAGCCGCACCAGCAGTTAAGTTAGCCATTTTGATCTCCTGGATGATTGGTTAATTGTAATGATTAATGACTCAATGAGCTTTGTGCAAAGTTTTATTTAGCTTTTCACGTAATAAAGAAGGATGTCACTAAAACAAAAAAGCCGCAAGTCGAATGCACGACAGCCACCAGGAAGTTGCACCGACCTGCTACCTCTGAGAGCAGCTTAATTGTTTTATCGAGGTCTCCAATGCTTAGCCGTATTTCTTCGCTTTCTGATTTCAAGCGCAACTCTGAGCAATTCTGAACCGGCGGACTGGCGGGATGAAATGGAACGGATGATGTCTGGCGCAGGAGAGCCAACCGCTCACACCAGTGATGCGGTGGAGTAGCAATTACTAATGTGAGTAGATATTAGACCTGTTGCGATAAATAAAATCAGGTCGCCAGCTAGAAATTCCAGAGTCCGGCGCAGACTTCAAGGGCGTCGTTGTAAAAGTTGAAATCTTTG
>JAYVRW010000072.1:0-7506 GCA_043775925.1 Blastocatellia bacterium | reverse complement strand
CAGGGTCTGCAATAAACCATGATTCAGTTTCTTCAACTGCGATTCTAAAAAGCGTACAATTTGGGCGAGGCTCAAGGGACATCATCCGTTTTTTTAATTCAATGCAGTTATCGTTATCGGCGTCTACCAATACGATAACGCAATATGCAGCGGGGAAATGAGCATATCCGCGAAGTTTGGCGGGTAGTTGATCCAATAATCCTTGATGCTTCGGATCGGGGCGGCTTTGTGGATTAAGGGGTAGTTTTCCTTTTCTCCGATGTGGATGAAGGCGGAAATCATCTTTTTCGAGCAGGTTAAATTTACGCTGAAAAATTTCTCTAACCACAGGAGCGTCCGCATCACCCTCCAGTAATACCTCTAAAAACATTAAGGATTCCCCCTCCCAAAATGATCACTATACCAGAGACTTCCAAGCGGAATTCCTTCACTATGCAACTCTTGAATAGTTGGAATGTCAGACGCACGTTCGGCGGTGCTAAATCCGTCCTTTCCTTTAGCTAATATCCATACTTCTTGTGGCGATAGAGCATCAACGAAATAAGGAGAATGTGTTGTGACAATAATCTGAGGACCACCTTTCTTGGTTTTGCTATAATCTTTCATTTCTTTAGCAAGTGGTTCGATTAGTTTGTGATGTAATCCGTTTTCCGGCTCTTCGATTCCGATTAATGGTGGCGGATCAGGGTCTTCTAATAATAGAAGGTACGCGAACATTTTTAATGTTCCATCTGACATATCTTGCTGGTAAAACGGATCAATATAACCCTTCTCATTGAATTGAATCAGAAGCCTTCCATCTTTCTGTCGCTCATGTGAGATTTGATTGATGCCAGGGATTTTTCTTGCAATACGCTTTAAGACATTAGCAAACCCCTCCGGTTGCTCCCTTTCCATAAATTGCACGTAGTTAGCAAGATTATCGCCGGCTCGATTCAGATGCTTTTGTGCTCCCGCCATTGGAAGTCCTCGTGCCAGCTCCGGTATGAAATACGATAGATACCAATTCTCCAGAAATACACGAAAGGCGACAATGCGCGGATGATCGGCAAGATTGCCTAGCGTTGTAATTCCTAATCTTTGGCGATCTTCAAGTTTTATATCTATTCGTTGTGCGCCTTCTTCCTTTTCAGTCGCATCACCTGCCCATGCATATCCAACACCATTGGTCGTCTCTAAAAAAGAAAATGGCCGCCCTTGTTTTTGCCCCTTTCTCCGTTGCCGAAGTCTTTCATAAGTTACGAAAGGCCTATTCTCCTTCGCGTCAATGTGAATTGAGTAACTAATTGGTCGGGAGCTTTTTTCTTCTCGATAATAAAGCTCGAACTGAATGGGACCATCTTGCCCCCTCGTTCTAATTTGCTCAAATCCCCCCCGATGAGATTTATCACAGGCTTCTACTACACCTAACCGAAGGCAATCCCCAATAAACCCAAGCGCATCCATTAGAGAGGATTTGCCGCTTCCATTAGGCCCAATTATGGTGATGAAGCGAGGCAACTCCTCCTTTTTCTGATCCTCAAAGGTTTTACCAATGGTAATATCCTTGAGTGTGCGGTAATTTTGTATTCTTAGTCCTTCGAGATGCGCCATAAAAAGTTTCAATTCAGGGTGTATGTAAATGATTATTCCGCAGTTTCAAATTTACGACGTTGAAATTCATCGAAAGTGACAGCCATCACAATGACTGCTCCGATGACAATTTTTTGGATGAAGGGCGAAATTCCTAGTAAATTCGCGCCATTTGCCAGGACTCCCATAATCAGAGAGCCAATGATCGTCCCCACTACCGTGCCTTGTCCACCGCTCAAACTGCCGCCGCCGATAACGACTGCGGCGATGACGTTAAGCTCAATTCCTTCGCCTTCCGTCGGGACGCCGTTCAGTAATCTGGCGGTCACCAGCGCTCCAGCCAAACCGGTGAGCGCTCCCAGAATGCAATAAAAGCTGATCTGGTACTGCGCGACTTTAATTCCGGCATATCGTGCCGCTTCGAGATTGCTGCCGATGGCGTAGCAGTATCTTCCAAGCCTCGTGCTGGACAACAGAAAATGAATAATCAGCGCGATGGCAATGACGATGAGCAGCGGGACGGGAATTTTTAAGACAGTGCCAGCGGCGAGCTTACCAAACTCTTCGGGCTGGCTGACAACGCCATTTCCGCCGGTTGTGAGAAGTGCGATGCCGCGATAAATTCCGAGCGCTCCCAGCGTGACAATAAACGGTGGGATTTTTAATCTTGTCACCGCTAAGCCATTAATGAAACCACCCAGTAATCCGGTAGCGATACAGATCAACAATCCGGCGACTATCACTAAAAAAGTCGAAGGCTGGCCGGACATGAAAAGCGCTCCGCAGACGCCTGACAACGCCATTAATGATCCAACGGAAAGATCAATGCCACCGGAAATCATGACCATTGTCATCCCCATTGCCATGACAGTGATGACGGCGGTTTGACGTGCGACTCCCGCCAGATTATCAGCCGAGAGAAAAAGCGGTTCTCGAACGGCGATAATAATGCACAGCAATAACAGGCTAATGAACGGGATTAATTTTTTTATTATGTCAGGCATAAATTATGAACGGGTTAATCTTCCGCGAATCAGGAATAATGCGCCAATCACCACTAGCAATAAGGGCGTGTACACTGAACCGAATAGAGGTCTGCCCATAAAATGAGCAGCGGCAAGCACGGCGGCGCTGATGCAGCATAGAAGCCCAATAACGCGAAAAATTTGCGGGGTCATAATCTTTCTCCTTTGAGGTTGTAGTTTTGCATTCAGGCAGATGGCAGAAGCCCGACTGTCAAGGAGGGCTTTCGGTTGCTACGAGTACCCTTGCTAACGCGCGGGCTTCCGCCGCTAATCTTCAACCGCTGCGTATTTTAAAATCTCTTCCTGGGTCGTAGTTTTGGCATTTAATTCAGCCACAAATCGTCCACGTCGCATGACAAAAATTCTGTCCGCCATTCCCAATAATTCAGGCAAATCAGAAGAGACCATGACGATAGCGGCTCCTTGTTCTGCGAGTTCGTTGACCTCACGATAAATTTCGGAACGCGCCGCCACGTCTACGCCGCGAGTCGGTTCGTCCAATAAAAAAACTTTGGTATTAGCAAACAACCAACGTCCCAGCAGCACTTTTTGTTGATTGCCGCCACTCATTCTTCCCACCGTTTTGGTTGGAGAAGGCGGACGGATTTGCAGTTTTTCAATGTAATGCGTCGTGGCTTTGATTTCAATCGTTGGACTCAATCGCATTCCACTCAATAGTGCTTTGACGTTCGCTAACGTCATATTTGTGGAGAGCGGTAGATTCAAGCATAGTCCAGTTCGCTTGCGATCTTCGGTCAATAAACTTAAGCCATTCTGCACCGAATGAGCAGGGGTTGAGCGCGAAATATTTGAACCAAGTAAATTGATTTCGCCTGTTGTCGCAGGCTGTGTGCCGTAAATTGCTTCAACTAATTCGGTGCGCCCAGCTCCCGCAAGTCCGGCAATGCCGACGACTTCTCCGGCGCGAACTTCAAAATTGATGTTCTCAAATTTCGGAGCGCAACCTAAATTCGAGACCTTTAATTTGATCTCGCCGATGGAGGCATGACGCGGAGGAAAAATTTCTTTCAACTCGCGTCCGGCCATGTGGCGAATGACTTCATCAGTATTGATTGTTCCCCACGCTCCCGTAAATACAGCACGTCCGTCACGCAGGATGGTGACTTGATCCGCGATTTCGTCCAGCTCTTCAAGGCGATGCGAAATATAAATCACGGCTAATCCACGCGCTTTTAAATCACGAATCAGGCGAAATAATTCTTCGACTTCGTTGGAAGTCAGCGAAGAAGTCGGCTCGTCCATAACGATGACTTTTTTCGCTTCGACAATGGCGCGGGTAATTTCGACTAACTGCCGTTTCGCTGTGCTGAGCTGACTGACCTTGGCGGAGGGATCAAGGTTGAAGCCGTACTCTTTGAGAAGTTGCGCAGCATTTTCGATTAATGATTTTTGATTAATGAAGCCCAGGCTGTTGACGGGTTCGCGTCCGAGAAAAATATTTTCTGCAACGCTGAGGTGCGGGGCCAGGGAAAGTTCCTGATAAATCATCGCTACGCCGTGCTTGAGAGAATCAATCGGATTAGCGATTTTGACTAAATTGTCATCAATGAAAATTTCCCCACCGTCGGGTTGATGAACGCCGGCGAGGATTTTCATCAGCGTAGATTTTCCAGCTCCATTTTCGCCGAGCAAGGCTAATACTTCGCCGTGCTGAACGGTCAATGACACGTCTGTCAGGACAATGTTCCCGGCAAAAGCTTTAGAAATGCCGCGCATTTCAAGTGCGCTGTGGGGCGATGGCATAAAAAATTGTGGAAATTTTAAGACGGATTGTAAAAGTAAAAAGCGGGAATCAATTGCAGAAGCCAGCACGAAGTAAGGGCGTTATGATGCGAGCTAAAACGGCACACTTACTACGTGCGTGTTTCTGCACTCTACCTTATTTAATGATCGCTCGGCGCTTTTTGTGATTGCATATACACGATGTAGCCGATTGAAAAAGCAACCGTCAAAACAAACGCGCCACCAATAAATACACCGACTCCGATGGCGAAGACTGGTTGTAGGATAGATTCAAGATCTCCAGCAAACATAAAAAATATTACCTTTCAAATTAATGACTCAAGCTGATCTTGAGTTACCAGGAATTATAACGGAAATCACTAATTATATGAACTGCAAACAGTTAATTACGCTAATTATTCTCAATGAATTGGTCTTAGAGCTTTGGCTTTTGGTCTTTGTATATTTTACGAATGGTTTGCCTCCGGCAGTAGTCTCGAACAATTTAATCAGTCAGGGAACATTTTCGAGACCTCACCAAAGACCAAAAGCCAAAGCTCTAAGACCTGATTTTGAGCTAATTATTTAATCAGCTTTTGCATTTTAGGAGTATCCATATTTTCTCTGGTGACTAATTCCACCCCGGTATCCTGACGCTTCTCAACGGGCTTGTTCGCTTTTTTATCAAGAATCGCCCGAACGCCTTCGAAGCCCATTTTATAAGGGTCTTGCACGACCAGCGAATCAATCACTCCACTTTTGACGTTGGCCACCAGATCGGGGCTGGAATCGAATCCGACAATCTTAATTTTACCTTGCAGGGCTTTGATATTGATGGCTGTCAGCGCCCCGATAGCGGCGGGTTCGCAAGAGCCAAAAATTCCATTTAAGCCTGGAGTTCTGGTGATGATGTCTTCGGCGACATTTGCTGATTTGGTACGATCTGCGTCACCGTACAGGATGGGCTGCAATTTGATCTCAGGATATTTTTTCTCCATCAGCGCTTTAAAACCTGCTTCGCGTTCATCCGTCGAGACAGAGCCTATTTTTGCTCCGACGATAGCGACATTCCCTTTGCCACCCAGCAGGGAAGCCATCCGTTCTGCCGCAATTTCTCCGCCTTTGCGATTATCGGTTGAGACATACGCGACGTAATCTTCCCAATTAATGCCTGAATCAATAATCACGACAGGGATGCCTGCTTCTTTCGCTTTTTTGACAACCGGGACGAGCGACTCTCCGTGCGAGGGAGCAAGGACAATTCCGTCAACACGCTTGGCGATGGCATCTTCAACGATATTGTATTGACCCGTGTAATCGGTTTCCTGCGCCGGCCCTTTCCAGATAATTTCTGCGCCTAATTCTTTACCGGCAGCATCGGCTCCGGCTTTAATGGAGAGCCAGAAATTATGCGAAGTACCTTTTGGGATGACTGCAATTCTGGGTTTTCCTGAACTGGCAGCGCCACCTCCACTGGAACCTGGATTATCGCAAGCAATCATGAAAAAGGTTGAGAGAACAAGAATGAAAAATAGAGAGTGCTTGAGTTGTTTCATAAAATTTACTGGTTGGAGTACGAATAAGATTTTCCAATAGCCCAGTCCGTTTACGGCTGGGAGAACATTGATGAGAGAGCATTTAGCCCGATTCATCGGGCTTTCAATGTGCTTTAGCTAAAGCTTTTGCAAGCCCGGTAAACCGGGCTAAAAAAATCTTTCGATCTTACCCAGCCGTAAACGGCTGGGCTAATAGAAAAATGAGCGTCAAGTTATTTCTGAAAAACAGCTACACCTTTGATGTAGCCCTGATGAAAACGATCTACTTCAAATGCCTGCGGAACAGCTTCCAGCGAAGTATATTGATTCGTGATAAAGCGCGAAACATCTATCAATTTACTGCTCAAAAAATCCAGCGCCAGGGCTGGAGTAATGGGCTTGCCCTCTTCATCGATTCCGCCCGAAGCTCCGCACGGAGTAATAATAATCGGCTCAAAATATTGGATGTTATTCAGGACGCCCAGCTCAACGCCCTGATGCCCGTGACCGTACATCATAAACGTTCCCTGCTTGCGCAACAAACCAGGAATCTGCGGATAAATTTGCCCGACTCCGGCGGAATCAATCAGGTAATGAATTTTCTCACCGTGCGTCAATTCCGCAATCGCTTCGACCAGATTTTCGGAAGTTGGATCAATCGCCGTCGCGCCATAATTTTCGGCTAACGCACGCCGCAGTTTATTCGGCTCACTGACGAATAAATTTTTCGTGTAGCCGACAACGTTGCGCAAATATTGAATAAATAAAAGTCCGGCTGGGCCTGCGCCAAACACCAGCGTATTGTTAATCGGACGCTCTCCGCCGAACGTATATCGCGCCGGAGTTTTCATCATCAATTGCGAAGCGTGAATGATACAACCCAACGGTTCGCACAATGCCGCCTGACTGAGCGGCAAGTCGCTTTCGATGCGAATGGCGTTGACGGCGGGAAGCGCGATGAATTCCGACAATGCTCCGTGTGCGCCGGAAACTCCTAATTCGACGTAGTTCTGACATTGATGCGAATCATCGGTCACGCAGTATTCGCACCATTGCTGACGCGGCAGATTGCGGCTGGAACAGTTGATCCCCTGATCTACGGCTACGCGGTCGCCGATTTTTAAATCACGCACATTTTTGCCAACTTCGGCAACGATCCCGCTGAATTCATGACCCAGAATCTGCGCCTGTTCCTGCAACGGAATTTGTCGTCCTGACGAATCAAAGTTGTAATTTGTTTTGCCTTCGTAGATGTGAAAATCTGTCCCGCACAATCCCACGCCACCGACTTGCAAGATGACTTCATGCGGCTGCGGAGTCGGTGGCGGCACATCGCGCAATTCCATTTTTTCAAGATCGTAAACGGCTAGTGCTTTCATTAATATTTAAGCTAAGATGAAACTTAATAATTCTGGGATTTTCCAATTTGGCTCCAGAGGAGCCGCATATTTGTAGTACTTGTGTAGTTATTTCATTCAAGCTCCATCGGAGCGAAATAAGCAGTGTCGCTCCGATGGAGCTTGACTTGGAATTGTTATCTGATTCTATAAAGATGTCGCGCTGCTGGCGCTTAAAACCACCAAATACGATTATTCTACTTGATTAAAATTATGCCAAATAAAAAATCATCA
>JAYVRW010000071.1:0-7551 GCA_043775925.1 Blastocatellia bacterium | reverse complement strand
ATTTTTTTAGCTCGTGCTTCTCACTTCAATTCGCTGGTAGTTAGAAAATTGCCGTAAGAATTAATTAGGCCTCATTATCATGAATTACTTTAAGCCGTTGGATGGATTAAGAGGAATTGCCGTGCTTCTCGTAGTCTTATTTCATTATGACTATCTGGCGGTGGGCTGGATCGGGGTACAAATTTTCTTTGTCATTTCCGGCTTTCTAATCACGTCAATTCTCGTCAATGACAAGCCATTGAAGTTTGATTTTTTTCTGAAACGTTTTTACTGGCGTCGAACGCTGCGAATTTTCCCGCTTTATTTCGGTTATCTGATCCTGCTGGCGTTAATTTTTCTGATTGCCAGACAACCGGAACTTTTTGCGAAGGACTGGTTTTTTCTTTTTTCCTACACCTACAATTATTCGTGGTTGCAGATTCCTTTTTCGGGATCGCGGGCGTATTCGCATTTCTGGTCTTTAGCCGTTGAAGAGCAATTTTATTTATTCTGGCCTCCGGTTGTTTATTTTCTTTCTCGCCAATCGCTGCGTAAAACAATCATCGCTCTGGTGCTGTTGTGTCCGATCATTCGCGTCTTATCGCTGATGCTCGCGCAGTCATATTTCCCTGAACATCCCGCTCCGTGGCTCTACACTTATAGCCCAACCACCAGCCAGATTGATGCTTTAGCGACGGGCGCAGGATTAGCCTTGCTTCAGCTCAAACAGAGTAAATTTCACCTGCCGGTTTTTATTGCACTAACGGTTTTGATGTTGTTATTGGGAGTGATGAATATGGCTCTGCTGGTGGCTGCTCCGTGGCATCAGTTAGTTACTGAGCATCACCCCATGCCATTGCTGCGTGTCTTGTATACATTCGGCTTTCCCTTCGATGGAACCAGTCATTATCAATATATCTGGCGTTATACGATCTTGAATTTCTGGTCAGCCTATTTAATTGTGAACCTGCTGAGCGGCAATTTTATCACTAGGTTTTTGAGCAATAGATTTCTGGTTTATACCGGAAAACTTTCGTATGGAATTTATGTTTTCCATTATCCGTTAATTGGTTTAGCCATTTTGACAGGCGCAGAATTAAGCTCAGTTTCTCCGAAAGGGCTGGGAGCTTTTGCCCTTTATTTAAGCGCTGTCTATCTTGTAGCGGCGATTAGCTTCCGATTTTTTGAGAGTAAATTTATTGCGTGGAAAGACTTGAAATTCACGAAGCCCAAACAAGCTTTATCACCTGAATCATTGGCTCCGCAGTTAATCAATCATTCAGTGACTTCATAAAAATGCAGAAGCCTGCACGCAGTAAGGGCGCCAGTACTCAAGAAATGGTTCCATCGAAGTCTACACACGTGTAAGAGCGCCCTTACTGCGTGCGGGCTTCTGCATTACGGCTTGCCAAATTCTAAATGCTGCGTAACATCAAGCGAGCATGAAAACCCTGATCGTATTATTTCTCGCCATCGTCTGTCAGACTCTGGGCGATGTGTGCCTGACCAAAGGCATGAAAAGCATCGGCGAAGTCAACACCCTTGATCCGGCGCAACTTTTACAGCTCGGATTCCAGGTCTTCACAAATCCTTATATCTGGCTGGGGATTATCATTTTAACCATCTTTTATTTTCTCTATCTCGCCGCGCTTTCATGGGCAGATTTGAGCTATGTCTTACCTGTGACGGCATTTGGTTATACGTTGAATGCGGCGATGGCGAAGTATTTTTTGCACGAACATATCTCAATGACGCGGTGGCTGGGAACTTTAGTGATTTGCTTTGGCGTGGCGATTGTTTCCCGTACTGAGCAGAAGACTACCGGAGGCGGCAACGCCCAATGAAGACGCCGCTTTTATTGTGCTCACTCATTATTTTTAGTTCGCTGGGGGAAATTCTTTCCGCCCGGGCAATGAAGCAGATTGGCGAAATTTCCTTTCGTCCAAGGCTGTTGCTCAAAACAATTCCCAAGTTTTTTTCCAACCTAAATTTGATCGTCGGCGTCTCATTTTTAGCGCTCTCATTCTTCTCATTTTTGAGTTTGTTGAGCTATGCCGATCTAAGCTTTGTCGTGCCGCTGACTTCTATCGGATACATCACAAACACTATCGGCGCAAAATTTCTTCTCAAGGAAACTATTTCTACCCCGCGTTGGATGGGAACGGTTCTGGTCACATTCGGAGTCGCTATCATCTCACTATCCGGCAGGCTGGAAGCTCCGTTGATGAATTTCCTGAGCCATAGTACAGATAAAATTTATCACTTCTTAAATCCTGAGAATGCAGCTTTCACCTCAGTATTTATTGGGCTATTTTTACTACGAGCATTTTTATTGCTGCTCGTAATTGCAGCCATTGCGTACTATTTGATTGCATTTGTAGCTGGAATTTTATGGTCGCTTGATCGTCGCCTGCAACGCGAGTTAGGCTTAAATTTCACTCCGCCGATTTCGATTATGATTCCAGTGCGCGGCGCAGATGAAGAAAGTTATGAAAACTTTGCCAGTTTTTGCTGTCAGGATTATCCTGACTTTCAGGTTCTTTTCGGATGCCGCGACGCGGAAGATTCGGCGGTGCCAATCATCCGAAAATTGCAGCATGAGTTTCCTGATGCCAAAATTGAATTAATCATTTCAGCCAATGAAATCGGTACGAACGCGAAAGTTTCCAACTTACAAAATATTTATCAGTACGCGCAGCACGACTACATTTTTATCGTAGACAGCGACATTAAAGTACAGCCGGATTATTTGCGACGTGTCATAGCTCCACTGCAAAAAAACAATGTCGGAATGGTGACGTGTTTATATCGCGGGGCGAAAGCAAAAAGCTTTGCTTCACTGCTCGAAAATATCGGACTCTCTTCGACCTTTGGCCCAGAAGTGATGACTTCGCGGATGCTGGAAGGTGTTAAGTTTGCACTTGGCTCAACGATTGCTATGAAGCGTGAAATTCTAAATAAAATTGGTGGCTTCATGGCGATTGCCGATTTTTTAGCGGATGATTTCTGGCTTGGATTTCTGACCGTGAAAGAAGGATTTGAAATCGTAATTTCCGATGTCGTTGTAGCTCACATCCCGAAACGTGAAACAATGATTTCAATGCTGAAGCATCAACTGCGATGGAACAAAGCCGTGCGCGTATCGCGTCCCAAAGGCTATGCCGGATTAATTTTGACATACGGAATTGTGACTTCTTTTTTGTTGTTACTGAGCCTTAATTTTACACCGACAGCATCGGTATTGTTTGTTGGTACGATGGTGTTTCGTTTGTTGACAGCCGTATTTGGCGGAGTGATTTTGATGGGCGATAAAATGCTCCTGAAAAATTTATGGTTATTGCCAATCCGTGATTTTATTGGCTTTGGTGTGTGGTTGATAGGATTGTTTGGGAAAAAAGTGGAATGGCGAGGCGTAAAATACTCTTTGACGAAAGACGGGAAACTCAATCCTCGTCGCAGCGCGACGCCTGAATTTAGCCGTGATGTTTCAACCCACGGAAAAGATAGTGAAGAAGATTCACGTCGCGTTAGCGACGATTGAATTCAGGCGTCGCTGACGCGACGGAGTAATTAATCATCGCGCATACCGTGGGTTGAAACCGCACGGCTAAATTCAATTTGTCGCTATGCGACACAACGAATTGAAAATTTCTGAATTACGGTCGGGCTTCTGCCTTACTAATCCATTCATACAAAGTCGGCAAAACAAACAATGTCAGCAATGTCGAAGTCATCAAACCACCAATCACAACAGTCGCCAACGGTCGCTGCACTTCGGCTCCGGGCGCGGTTGAAATTGCCATGGGAATAAATCCTAAACTTGCGACTAAGGCGGTCATTAATACAGGTCGCAAACGAGAACTTGCTCCATCCAACACAGCTTCGCGCACAGATTTTCCCTGCTCGCGGAGCTGATTAATATAACTCACCATCACTACGCCGTTCAGGACTGCGACACCGAAGAGAGCGATGAATCCAACGGAAGCAGACAGACTTAAATTTAAATCTCGCAACCACAGCGCAGCGACTCCACCCACGAGTGCGAACGGCAAATTCGCAATAATTAGTGTCGCATATTTTACCGAGTTAAAGGTTGAGTACAGCAGCAAAAAGATTAATAAAATCGCTATCGGAACAACAATGTAAAGCCGCTTCATGGCACGTTGCTGATTTTCAAATTCGCCGCCCCAGGTTAAGTAATACCCGGTCGGCAGTTTTACTTCTTGTTCGATTTTCTTTTGCGCTTCGGCGACGAAGCTGCCGATGTCACGACCGCGCACATTGGACTGAATCACGAGGCGGCGTTGCGCGTCTTCGCGGTTGATGACTTCGGGGCCTTCGGCATTTTTTATGGAAGCTACCTGCCCCAGCGTCACACGTTCGCCGCCCGGAGTTGGAACCAACAAACTCAAAATTGATTGATTATCTTTGCGCCGCGCTTCGGGCAATTTCACGACGACATTGAAGCGTTTGCGCCCGTCAATAACTTCAGTCGCCATTGCACCGCCAATGGTCGTTTCAATCACTTGTTTGATGTCTTCGACGCGTAGTCCGTACCGCGCCATTTCAGGGCGATTGATTTCAATGCGTAATTCGCCTGCACCACTTAACACTTCAACCTGAACATCAGCGGAGCCGGTTACTTTCTCTACAATTTTTTTTATTCGTTCGGCTTCACGTTCCAATGTATCAAAATCATCGCCAAATAATTTTATCGCGACGTCGGCTTTGACGCCGGAAATGACTTCGTCCATTCGCATTTCCAGCGGTTGTGTGAAGTTGTAGGCGACGCCTGGAACGTCTTGTAATTTTTTGTCAAAGGCAGCAATTAAATCTTCGCGTGTATGCGCAGTTTTCCATTCTGATTGCGGCTTCAAAATCACGTAGACATCGCCCTGATAAACGCCCATCGTATCAGTCGCCAAATCTGGTCGCCCCAATTTTGTGACAACATTTTTGACTTCAGGAAAGTCCAGGAGCGCCTGTTCGACCATCCGCGAAATATCTACGGCTTGCGTGAGTGAAACTGAAGGCAGGCGGCGTGTCTCAATCAAAAATTGTCCTTCATCCAAGCGCGGCATAAATTCCGTTCCGAGGCGATTCATTGAAACCAGTGTCACGACAACTGCAATAATTGAAAGCCCAACGGTCAGGACTCGCCACTGCATTACGACTTGCAGCGCACGACGATAAATGGCTTGCAATTTGAGCATCAATTTTTCGTGCAGCCCGTGTTTATGGGGGCGTAGCGCGATTGAGCCAAGCGCCGGAACTAACAGCAGGGTCAGTAATAATGAGCCGATCAAGGCGCAGCACACCGTCAACGCCATCGGACGAAACATCCGTGCTTCCAATCCTTCCAGCGCAAACAGCGGCAAATAGACTGCGATGATAATGACGATGCTAAAGACGATAGGCTTGCCGACCTCAAGGGCGCTGTCGCGGATAACATGGCGTAAACTTTTAATTTGCGCTGTTTGTGGACTGAGGTTTTGATTGTCGTCCAAATTGTTTGTCGCGGAATCAGGCGCAAACTGAAAGTTTACGCCACGTTCGTTGTTGATCCGGCTGATAAAATTCTCAATCATCACTACCGCGCCATCTACGATCAATCCGAAATCAATCGCGCCCAGACTCATTAGATTTGCCGTCAGCCCAAAGGCTTTCATGCCGATGAACGCAATCAACATTGAAAGTGGAATGATGACTGCGACAATCAACGAAGCGCGAATATTCCACAAGAATAAAAACAGGACGGCAATGACCAGCAATCCACCTTCTACTAAATTGGTAGCGACGGTGCGAATCGTGCGATTGATGAGGTCTGTCTGTTCGTAGAAAGGAACGATTTTGACGCCGCCTGGTAATGATTGTTCAATTTGGCGATAGCGTTCATGAACTTTTTCGATCACGTTTTTTGAGCTTTCGCCGCGCGTCATAATCACCATGCCTGACATCACTTCGCCCTTGCCATCTTTGCTGACTGCACCTTGTCGAACCGCCGCTCCGATTTCGACTTCGGCTACATCTTTGACGAGGATTGGAACTCCCGCTGAAGCTTTGATGACGACATTGCGAATGTCCTCTTCCGCATGCGCCGCTTCAAAGCGTCCAAGTCCGCGCACCGTGAATCCTTCTGAACCGCGTTCGATGTAACTGCCGCCAAAATTTTCGTTGCTTTGTGCCAGCGCCTGATAGACATCGCGCAATGTCAGATTATACGCCAGCATTCGTTCAGGATTAACCAGCACCTGATATTGCTGCGTCAGTCCGCCCCATGAACTGACATCGTTGACGCCGGCGACGGTGCGCAGTTGCGGTCTGACTACCCATTCCTGCAACGTTCGCAATTCCATCGGGCTTTTGTTTTTACCTTCGATCACGTAGTGACTGATTTCACCAAACGGCGTAGCAGGTGGGCCAAGCGCCGCTTCGACACCTTGGGGCAAGCGGCTGCGCGCTTCCTGTAATCGCTCTGTTACTTGTTGACGCGCAAAATAATTGTCTACGCTGTCGTCAAAGACGATGGTGACAACCGACAGTCCGAATTTAGAAATGGAGCGCACTTCCGATGTTTTCGGCAGCCCCATCATGGAGCTTTCAATCGGATAGGTGACAAGCTGTTCGACCTCCGCCGCCGCCATTCCTGGCATTTGTGCGAAGATGTTGACCTGGTTGTTAGTGAGTTCAGGAAAGGCGTCTATGGGCAAAAGTGAAAGCGCATAGAGTCCACCAGCCGCGATGATTAAGGTGAGGGCGAAAACCAGAAGCCGTTGCTTGAGCGAAAATTCGATGAGTGTACGGATCATGAGAAATCAAAAGGCAAATTGAATCGGGTCAAATCAAATGGCAAAAGGCAAATATCAAAAAGCAAAAGGTCGGCGCTTTGTTTTTTTCTTTTGATAAAAAACAATGAAGCCTTTTTCCGCTTCCCACTTTTGCCTTTTGATATTTGCCTTTTGCCATTTGATTTCATTGCTCCTCCGCCAAAGTTCCTTTCAAAAATTCAGTTTTGATAAAAAAGCCGCCTTTGGTGACTACGCGCTGACCGGATTGGAGGCCGCTGGTGATTTCAATTTTATCCCCCTGTTCGCGTCCGAGTTCGACGACTTTCTTTGCAAAAGAATTATCTCCCAGCGCGAGAAAAACTACTTTTTCACCGTTGATGTCCTGGATGGCTTCGCGTGGGGCAGTCAATGTTGATGCGGTCGCGCCACCTCTAAGCTCCATCGTAGCGTACATTTCAGCACGTAGATTTCCACGCGGATTATTCACCAGACAGCGCACCTGCATCGTCCGTGTTTCAGGATTAAGAGCCGCTCCGATATGAATAACCTTTCCTGTGATCGCGGCGTCACCGAGCGAAGGAACTTTGATGGCTACGGCTTGCCCAATACGAACAAAAGCCGCGTTTGCTTCCGGCACTTCAGCAATAGCCCACAAAGTTGCAGTGTTCGCAATTTCCATTAAATCATTGGCATCGCTGACAACCGAGCCTTCCGTTACTAAACGCTTTGTTACAATCCCGGAAAGCGTGGCACGAATGGCAATTTCGTCAGGACTGTCTTCATC
>JAYVRW010000070.1:0-29162 GCA_043775925.1 Blastocatellia bacterium | reverse complement strand
TTATTGGCGCAGGGTTGTGTTTATTGAGCTTTGTTGTACCAATGCTAACCAGCATTCCTTTAGCGATTGCGGCGATTTCATTAGTGTTGTTGGGGCATACTTTTCTTTCGGCGAACATGTTCGCTTCGATTTCGGATGTCTTTCCGAACTCAGCAGTCGCACGTGTGACCGGATTAACTGGCGTAGCCAACGGCGTCAGTGGCATGATTTTCCCAATTATTACAGGCATGATTGTAGATCGCACGGGTTATTTGCCCGTATTTTTTATGGCTGCGCTGATGCCGATGATTGGAATTTTATTTTTAGTTGCGACGCTGAAGAATTATCGCAGAATTAATGTATAGCGGGCAGCTTGCCCGCGTCTGAGGCGTACACTACCAATTATTTTGGAATTAGGTTGTTCCGTGAATTTTAGCTTACGAGCTGGCAGCCCGCGCTACAAAAAATTTATGCCTGATATATTAATTTCAGAAAACATCGCAGGCGCGGAAATGGAAGCACTCCGATCAAAATTTGATTGCACCTTTGCGCCTGATTTGTGGCAGCGTCCCGACGAACTGCATGCGATGATTGGCAATTACAAAGCGTTGATGGTACGCAATCAAACACAGGTCACGCGTGAGTTGATTGGTGCTGCGAAAAATTTGCAAATCATCGGACGCGCCGGAGTCGGGCTTGATAATGTAGACGTGCAGGCTGCCTCCGAGCATGGCATCGTCGTTGCCCTCACGCCTGAACAAAATGCAAATTCTGTCGCCGAATTGACCATCGGATTAATCCTTGCGCTCGCCCGCAAAATCCCTGCGGCTGACCGCGATACAAAATCAGGCGGGTGGAAGCGGCAACATTTCACTGGCATTGAAATTCTCGGCAAAAAATTAGGTGTAGTCGGCTTCGGTCGCATCGGCGTTAGTGCTGCCAATAAAGCGCGTGCGCTTGGCATGGACATCATTGCTTACGATCCGTTCGTTGATGCCGAAAGCCTGAAAGCAATGGAAGCCCGCGCCACAATGACCAGTCTCGAAAACGTTTTGCAGCAAGCGGATTTTATTTCTTGTCATTTGCCCGCGACGAAAAGTACCTTGAATTTATTTGATGAAAATAAGTTCGCATTGATGAAGCCGAGCGCCTTTTTCATCAACACCTCACGCGGCGAAGTCGTCAAAGAAGCTGCGTTGCTTCAAGCTTTGCAGGAAAACAAAATTGCCGGAGCTGCGTTGGACGTTCGTGCGCAGGAACCGCCATCCGATAGTATCTTTAATACAATGGACAATATAATTTTGCTGCCGCATATTGGAGCCTTCACCCGCGAAGGGCAAGTCCGCGTAGTGACTGCGATCTGCAAAGATGTGGCGGCTGTGCTAAATGGTGATGCCGCGAAAAATTTTGCAAACTTTGGTAAATCAAAAGCTGATTTATAAATATTAACTATAGTTACTCCCACGAAAGGGAAAAAATAATGTCTGATCAAGATGCTCCACAACTTTCTCTCTCAGATCAAATGATGCAGATGATCTTTGGGTTTTCGCTGTCTCGTTCTATTTCTGTCGTGGCACAACTTGGAGTCGCCGATCACTTAACCGACGGGGCGAAGACCACTGATGAATTAGCACAAACGCTTGGAGTTCATGGGCGTTCGTTGTATCGAATGCTGCGCGCTTTAGCGAGCGCCGGGATTTTTTCTGAAGATACTGACAAGCGTTTTTCACTGACTCCGCTTGCAGACATGCTACGCAGCGATCATCCGCAAAGCTTACGCGCCTTTGCGCACATGATGGCGGGTGAAGTGACATATAAAACCTGGCAAGGGCTTCATTATGGAGTCCAGACAGGAGAGCGTGCCTTCGATCACTTATTTGGGGAACCGATTTTCGATTGGTATCAGAAGAATTCATCCGAAGGGAAAATTTTCAATGACGCAATGACGAGTATGAGTTTAGGCTCAGGAGGCGTTGTTGTCAGTGGTTACGATTTTTCCGGCATCAATAAAATTGTGGATGTGGGCGGCGGACACGGGTTATTGCTGGCTGCGATTCTGGAAAAGTATCCGCAGATGCAGGGCGTGCTTTTCGACATGCCGTATGTGATGGAAGATGCAAAACAAATTCTTGCATCACGCGGTCTGGCTGACCGTTGTGAGGTTGTCGCTGGCAATTTCTTTGAGACGGCTCCGGCGGGCGGCGATGCTTACATCATGAAACATATCATTCACGATTGGAGCGATGACGAATGCGTCAATATTCTGAGCCACTGCCGCGCCGGATTGAATGAAGGCGGCAAAGTTTTAGTCGTCGAAATGGTATTGCCCGAAGGCAACGCTCCTGCTGTGAGCAAATTTCTTGACCTGCAAATGTTACTGGTGCTTTCCGGTTGTGAACGCACCGAATTTGAATATCGCGCACTGTTTGATCGCGCCGGATTGGAATTGACGAGAGTCATTCCGACGCCGTCTCCCTACAGCGTGCTTGAAGCTGTGAGTAAATAGATGCTAGATGCTGGGAAGAAAAGCCAGTATCTAGCATCTCCCAAACCTATGAAATTATTTCTCGATACCGCCAACGTAGATCAAATTCGCCAAGCCTGGGACTGGGGCATCATTGATGGTGTCACGACGAACCCTTCGCATGTCGCCAACTCAGGTCGCAAAGCAATTGATGTTTACAAAGAAATTCTTGACATCGTGGACGGCCCCGTCAGCCTTGAATGTGTGAGCATGACCGCACCTGAAATTCTGGTCGAAGGGCGTGAACTCGCCAAGCTCCATAAAAATGTCGTCGTCAAAGTTCCGCTGATGAAAGAAGGGCTGAAGGCTGTCAAAGTTTTTAGTAAAGAAGGTATCAAGACGAATGTGACCGTAACGTTTTCGCCGCTCCAGGCGTTGCTTGCGGCAAAATGCGGCGCGACGTATATCAGTCCCTTTGTCGGACGTTTGGATGCTGCCGGACATTTTGGCATGGAAACTGTTCGTCAGATCAAAACGATTTACGACAACTACGAATTTGAAACAGAAATTCTCGCGGCAGCGATGCGTCATCCAACCCACGTGCTGGAATCCGCGCTGGCAGGCGTAGACGTTTGCACGATGGCATTCGATATTCTGGAGCAGCTCTATAATCATCCGATGACGGACATTGTGATTGCTCAGTTTTTGAATGATTGGGCGCGTGTTCCGAAATAAATCGGTTATAATACGACCTTTAAAATGAGGAGAAATGAAGTATGGAATATCCGGTTATTGTCGAACGCAAAAATGGAATTTTCAAAGCGCTGATTCCCGATTTACCTTCTCTGAGCACAGAAGGCGCATCAAGTGACGAAGCAGTTTTTAATGTGCAACGAGTTGCGAAAGAATATTTAGCGACCGTTGAGTTGAGAAAAATTCAAATTCCTGCACGCTCTTGAACTCTCGTTGCGGCGCATAGCCCCCTGTTTTCAGGGCTTCCTGCCACACTTTTAACCCCAACTTCTGATTCCGTTTCGCGTTCGAGAGATCCCTTCCACTCACCACTCCCGGTAAGTCGTAGGTCAGTCCTGCCTTCAGACTGAATAACGTAAAATACAATAATTTTTCTTCTGACAGCGCGTGCCTTTCCGCTACTGTTTGTCCGTAGAGGCTCACATACGCCGCCTCAAAGTGTCTCAGCAATCGCCCAAATCGCTTTTTATCGAACCCCGTTGCCGCTCGCCATTGTCGCTCCGTTGTTAAGTCCTTCAGTTGTAGTTTCATCCATCTAATCTATCTCGTTCTCTTCACCGCAACAACTCTATTGTGTATACGGATGTTGTGAGGCAGCAGCTCATTTTAATGACCCTGGTTGTGAAGGAATCACCATTGTTTGAGCAAGTGTGACAATTTAAATAAACATAGGGCGAACTGTTTACAGTTTGCCCTATGTTTATTTTGTAACATTAGGCTACCGGGGTAAACGGGGGCTTTAATTCATCAAATTCTCAAAAATTCCCGCCGCCCCCATTCCACCGCCAACACACATCGTAACCATTCCGTACTTCGCTTTCGTGCGTTTCATTTCGTACAGCAACGTTGCAGTCAGCTTGGCTCCGGTGCATCCGAGTGGATGACCTAACGCCAAAGCTCCGCCGTTGACGTTGACGCGGCTCAGATCAAGTCCGAGTGTTTTAATGACGGCGAGAGCCTGTGCGCCAAAGGCTTCATTTAATTCGATGACGCCGATGTCTTCCAGTTTCAAGCCTGCGATTTTTAAGGCTTTCGGAATCGCTTCGACAGGGCCGATGCCCATTAATTCCGGCGACACTCCGGCGGTTGCGTAGCAGATAAATCGTGCCATCGGCTTTAATCCCAAAGCTTCCGCGCGTTCGCGTGACATAATCAGCGCGGCGGCGGCTCCATCGGACATTTGCGAAGAAGTTCCGGCGGTGACCGTGCCTTTGACGTGGAAAACAGGCTTAAGATTTGCCAAGCCGTCCGCCGAAGTTTCGCGGCGGACGCCTTCATCTGTGTCGAAAATAAATTCTTTTGTCTTCAAGCGATTGTCAGCCGTGAGCGCGGTTCCGCTGGCGGCTGCGGCAAAATTTATTTCACGGTTGATGATTTTGATCGGGACAATTTCTTCTTTGAATTTTCCAGCGTCAATCGCAGCGGCTGCGTTTTGATGCGAGCGCACGGCGAAGGCTTCGGCTTCTGCGCGAGTGATGCCGTATCTGAGCGCGACATTTTCAGCCGTCAACCCCATATTCAAATACACATCAGGATAGACATCCGTCAGCGTTGGATTCGGCGAGAGATTGTATCCGCCCATCGGCAACATTGACATGGATTCCGCGCCGCCTCCGATAGCGATTTCTGCCGAGCCGACCATGATATGTTCCGCTGCCTGCGCAATCGCCTGCAAGCCCGAAGAGCAAAAACGATTGATCGTCAGTGCCGAAGCCGAAGCCGGAAGACCTCCGAGGAAAGCGATTTGCCGCGCCATATTTGCGCCTTGTTGCGCTTCCGGTGTAGCGCATCCGATGACTACGTCTTCGATGTCTTCGGGCTTTACTTCCGGCGTCCGCGCCAGCAATTTTTTGATGACGGCTCCGGCGAGATCATCAGGGCGAGTATCTTTGAGGATGCCACGCGGCGCTTTGCCTGCGGCGGTTCTGAGAGCATTGACGATAACTGCTTCGCGCATTGGTTTCTCCTTGTGATTAGGGCAATAAATCTGCTACGGCGATGACGCTGTTTGGTTGAGCAAGCGGTGAGAGCGAAGTTTCTTCCGTGTAAATCTGAACGTCGGCGTAGCTATGCCAAAACGCCGCTGAAGAATCTTCAACGGGGATTCGATGCACTTCAATTTGTCGCTGCTTCAAATTGACAATCCAGTAATCCTGAATTCCTTGTCTGGCGTAGAGGCTGGCTTTTTTACGCTGATCGTATCTCAACGTACTGTCTGAGACTTCAACGATTAGTGCTGCCTCATTTGGATGATGATCTTTGAAATCACGGATTTTTCCTTTGACAACGGCAAGATCAGGCAATGGGTCATTGCTTTCATCTACATCTAACGGACTTTGTTCGCGCACATGGTATTCGTTGCTAAACGCAGTGCATAATGCCTCAGCGACGAGTGCCACAGTAGTTACATGAGGGCTATAAATCGGACTCATTTCAATAATCCTTCCATCCATTAACTCAATTTTCTTATTTTGAAAAAAACCGGAATCTTCGAGCTTGTAACATTCACTGCGCGTCCAGAGATAATTAGTGGCATTATTCCGATTAATGAGTTCACCATTCAGCAGCTCTACATTTTTGCCGGTGAAAAATCCCTGCGTTTCCAATTGATAAAATGCTTCGCGCCTCCAACGAAATTCTTTTGGATCATTACTAACTTCAGATTGATACCTCAATTTAGCAACAATATCCGTTGATGCAGAATTAATGGTAGTAGTTGACATAAAATTACCTCATCAGAATTTTACCCTAATTTCGCAGCGGTTTCCCGGTTTTCAGCATATACCCAATGCGTTCCTGCGTCGCTGGTGTTCCGGCTAAGCTGACAAATGCTTCACGTTCGATGTCGAGCAAATACTGTTCAGAAACTCGTGTAGCGCGGGACAGATTTCCTCCGGCTAAGACTTCGGCAATCTTCACCGCAATCAATCCATCGTGTTCGGAAATGTAGCCGCCGCGTTTCATCATGTGAACGCCAAGCTTGAATTTTGTGAGCGCAGGTTCGCCCAGCACCAGCACGTCCTGACGCGGCTGCGGTTGGA
Organism: Blastocatellia bacterium; assembly: GCA_043775925.1. GTDB lineage: Bacteria > Acidobacteriota > Blastocatellia > RBC074 > RBC074 > JAFDVL01. The sequence goes on along the minus strand of JAYVRW010000070.1, from coordinate 22,925 downwards.
CGTAGCCCGCGTGGGCGAGCGACAGAACTGTTTGTTTGGCTTCTTCGATCAGCCGATCCGTATTCATCACGATGCGATCAACGCTGCGCAGAATGCCCCAGTGTTTGGCTTCAGCGGCGCTGGTTGAAACCTTGCCCATCGCAATTAATTCAAAGCTTTGTTTGAGAATTTCAAATTGATCGAGCGCAGGCGTATCGGCTACGGCATCGCTCGCACGCAAAGCCATTTCTTTCGTGCCACCGCCGCCAGGAAGTAATCCGACGCCGACTTCGACCATGCCGATGTAGGTTTCAGCGGCAGCAACGGCACGATCAGAATGCAGCGTCATTTCACATCCGCCGCCGAGCGTCATTTGAAAAGGAGCAACCACGACGGGCTTTGGCGAATAGCGTAGGCTCATCGTCATGTCCTGAAACGCTTTGACGCCGGCTTCGACTTCATCCCAGCGTCCGGCCTGTGCGCCGAGCAGCAGGTTATAAATATTGGCTCCGACGGTGAAATTTGTACCTTGATTGCCAACGACTAAGCCCACAAAATTTTTACTGACTTCGTGAATTGATGCGCCGACCATTCGCACAATATCAGGGTCGAGTGAATTCATTTTGGAGTGGAATTCCAAACACGCGACGCCATCGCCAAGATCAATCAGGCTGGCGCTTTCATTGGCTTTGATGACCTTGTTGGAATCTTTGAGAGATTTCAAAATCATGACGCCGACGGGGACGTTGACAGGTTTGTAGTTGCCTGAAGCGAAGTCATAAAATTGCTTCACGCCGTTTTCAGTTTTGTAAAAACTGGTGTGACCTGCGGCAATCATCGCTTCAATATTGGCAGGGAGCGCACGGCCTTCAGCTTTGAATTTTGCAACGGAATCACTCAAACCGACAGCATCCCAGCATTCAAAAACTCCCATCTCATGCGCGAATCCCCACTTCATTGCGTTATCAATTTCGACGATGTTATCCGCAATTTCGGGAATGCGATTCGCCGCGTAAATAAAGGCTTCTGACATTGTTCGCCAGACGAATTTTCCGGCGACATCATCGTTGTTGACCAAAGCTTTCAGGCGTTCAGGAAGGCTCTCAATTTTTTTGATTTTGGCACCCGATTCAAAATTTGCTTTTTGTTGCGGGCGGTATTCAAAAGTGCTCAGATCAAGCGTCAAAATGTCTTTGCCAACTTTTTTGTAAAAGCCGCCTTTGGTTTTGTCACCAAGCATTTTGCTCTCAAACATTCTGGTTAAGAACGGTTGCGGCTTGAACGATTCACGTTTTTCGTCATTGGGTAATCCGGTGTATAAACCATTCGCCACGTGATAGGCGACATCCAGTCCGACAATATCAATGGTGCGGAAAGTCGCGCTCTTCGCGTGACCGACCAGCGTGCCTGTCAGCTCATCAACTTCTTCAGGAGACAATCCCCTTTCAGCCATCACGTTGATAGTGTCGAGCATCGCAAAGTTGCCAATTCTATTGGCGACAAAGCCCGGTGTATCTTTGGCGTACACGACGCCTTTGCCGAGGACACGATCAAAAAATCCTGCCATCAAACACGCGACTTCAGGCGAAGTTTCAGGCGTCATGATGAGTTCCATCAAATGCAAATAACGCGGCGGATTGAAAAAATGGGTGCCGAGAAATCGTTGCCGAAATTGTTCGCTGCGACCTTCGATCAAGAGCTTCATCGGAATGCCAGACGTGTTGGAAGTGATGATAGCTTCGGGATGCAGATGCGGTTCGACGCGCTCGTAGAAAGATTTTTTTGGAGCAAGTTTTTCAACGATGGCTTCAACGATCCAGTCGCAATCTTTCAGCTTCGGCAGGTCGTCTTCAAAGTTGCCCGTTGAAATTAATGAGGCAGATTCAGGCGACATGAAAGCCGCAGGTTTCGCTTTCTTCGCAGCTTCGAGGCCAGCATTGGCAATGCGATTGCGCACGGAAGGCGATTCAAGATTTAGACCTTTAGCAGTCTCTTCGGTCGTTAATTCTTTCGGCGCAATATCAAGCAAGAGGCAGGGAATTCCTGCATTGGCAAGGTGCGCGGCAATCTGTGCGCCCATTACTCCTGCGCCTAAAACAGCAGCTTTTTTAATTTGCATACGGTCTCCTAAATTTCCTATTCAATAATTCGTGAGAATCTTATCATCGCTCAGTCCCAATAAATTCAGCCTTTCGTGGGCTTGTTGCATCATTTCATTGGATCCGCAAAGCAGCGCTACCGACTTTGCTGAAGGAGTAATTATCTTTTCTAAAAAATCATGCACGTAGCCTTTTTCACCGCGCCAAGCTTCATGAGGGCGACTGAGAATTGGTTGATAAATAACTCCGTGATTGCTCCATTCATCCTTAATTTCTGCTACAAAAATCTGATCACTGGTTTGCCGAATTCCGTGTAACACAGTCAATTTTCCGTAATCACTGCGAGTGTAAAATAAATGTCGTAACGTGGAGCGCAGTGGCGCAATCCCTGTCCCCATGGCCAGAAATAAAATATCGGAGCCGCGATGCTGTTCTATCGGAAACCCATTCCCAATAATATTTTCAAGTGCTACCGGAGATTCGTAATGATTAAAAAGACCATGCGCCAGAGTTGTTTCCTGATCACTGCGCTTGACTAAAAATTCGCACTCTTCATCTTCCGGCGCAGAAGCAAAAGCCAGGTAAGAAGATTTATAACCATCCATTCCCAGCACCGCAACTTGTCCCGCTACAAAGTCGGGCTTAGGACACATAAAAAAGCTCCAGACATCCGGCGTGTGTTTGTGGATGCGAGTGATGGAAAGATTTTGCATAAAATTTTAAGAAGTTCGCGGTTCGCAGTGAAAGCCGTTCACCAGATTCTTACTGTGAACTTTCTTCCTGCTGCGAACTGCGAACTTCTCCAATGCCCTTTAGAAACACATCCATGACTGGATCAACCAGTGGCGTTAGTTTAAATTTGTGGTGGCTCAAGACCCAATTCGTGACGGTTTCGTCCAAGGCTCCGAAAATTACTTTCGAAACTATTTTCGGATTGAAGTCAGCGCGAAAGACTCCTTGTTGCTGTCCGCGTTCCAGAATTTCGCGTAAGTGCTTCAGGTAATCTGACAGCATCGTTTCAGAGAATTGCGCCATAAATTTTGTGGAGTGACGAAACTCAATTTGAAAGATGACAGCGAGTTCTGGATCAGCTTCGAGCGATTCAAAATGAAGCCGTGCAAAATGTCGAAGCTGTGCGCATGGGTCAGAAATTTCTACCAATTCTTTTTTGGCGCGGGCGTTGAAATCTTCCATCGCCGTATTGAAAATTGAAACCAACAAATCATCTTTATTTTTGAAATACAAATAAACTGTGCCGTCAGCGACGCCCGCTGCCTGTGCTACTTCGGTAACTTTGGCATTGAAATATCCCGAACGCGCAAAGACTTCAATCGCGCCGCGTAAGATGAGAGCTGATTTCGCCTGTGCTTTTTCGTCAGCCGTCGGAGCTTTGGCTGGCTTGGGGTTTTTAGGTATAAGTGCCGAATTCTTCGAGACGTTCATGACAAATTTCAAGCTTCAAGCGCGGGGAAGTCTGGTTGATGGAAAAAATGAATGGTCATTCATTCATCGCGCAGCTTAGCCGAATTTTTCCAGACGGGCAAGCCGAAAACGAAGACTCTTCTTGCACCTCCACAGCGCATGTGACAGCATCGGGATAATGAAACATACACCTGAAAATTCTCCCCGCCGCATTGCGCTGGTCACTGGTGGCGGTGATTGTCCTGGACTCAATGCGGTGATCCGCGCTGTCGTCAAAGGCGCGTTGCATCGCGGCTGGGAAGTGTTCGGAATTGAGCGCGGATTTGAAGGCTTGCTTCACAAAGAGCGTGTGCGAAAATTAGATGCCATAGATATTCACGGTATTGCGCATCGCGGCGGAACTATTTTAGGTACCACGAATCGCGGCAATCCTTTTCAATTTATTACGGAAAAGCGCGGAAAACAGGTGATCGTAGACGTTTCAGAAAAAATTGCGAAGCGTTTCCATCAACTCAAACTCGACGCTTTAATTACCATTGGCGGCGATGGAACCTTACGAATTGCCCAACAGTTAGCTGAGCTTGGAATTCCAATTATAGGCGTTCCAAAAACGATTGATAACGACTTGGCAGCGACGGAAGTATCATTCGGATTTAATACGGCGGTGACGACCGCGACCGAAGCGATTGATAAACTACACGCAACTGCTGAATCGCATGAGCGCGTCATGGTCGTTGAATTGATGGGACATTATTCCGGTTGGATTGCGCTTTACGCAGGGATTGCCGGAGGAGCTGATGTCATTCTGATTCCCGAAATCCCTTTTGATTTAGATGCTGTCGCACGAAAAATTCAGCATCGTTGGAGCGTCAATCGTCGCTTCGCCATTGTCGTGGTAGCCGAAGGCGCAAAATTTGCCGGCGGAGAATATTTCACCAAGCTGCGTGAAACCGGGCTTGATCTGCGCCTCGGCGGTGTGGCGGAATTTGTGGCGAGAGAAATTCATCGCCTAACCGGACGCGAAACGCGGTCGTTAGTGCTGGGACATTTGCAGCGCGGCGGACAACCGACGACGACGGATCGTTTGCTGGCGACACGCTTCGGAGCCGCTGCCGTTCGTGCCATTGAGCGCGGTGAACAAAATGTGATGGTCGCACTTCAATCGTCTCAGATTGTGTCTGTACCTTTGACCAAAGTCATCAATAAAACTAAATTTGTCCCTTTAAATTCAGACATTATTTTGTCAGCCAGAGATTTGGGAATTTCATTTGGAGACGAAAAAAATGAGTAACGAGATTGTTCTGACCAGCAATGAGACACGTGCGAAATTAGAAAATATTAGCCAGGTATTACTACGCTTGCATAAAGCATTGCTTGATGACGAACGGATCATTTATGAAATGGAACATGGTCAGGCCACTTCACCACATGCATTGTTTCAGCTTGTTTTGAATCATTCCCAGTTTTCCTGGCTGGGAAAATTTTCATCGCTAATTGTTTTGATTGATGAAGCCACTTCTGTGCGTCGCCCAGTACCCGAAGCGACTTCCCAAAGCCTGCTGGTGGAAGCTCGCGGATTGCTGACAATGGAAGCCGGAGAGGAATCTTTCGTTACCCAATTTCAAAATGCAATTCATCGAAGTACGCAGGTCAAAGACCTTTACGCAAAGGCTTTGAAAATTGCTACTGAGTAGAATTTGGTAAGGACCTAATGGGAAAAATCGTCACGCTGTATCGCCCCACTGGCCCTAAAGAGTTAGCGCTAATTGCACAAACTGATTACCATGAATTCCCTCCGCGTTTGCCGGATCAACCGATTTTTTATCCGGTGCTAAATGAAGAATACGCCACAAAAATTGCGCGTGATTGGAATACAAAATACGGTTCGAAGATTGGCTACGTCACGCGTTTCGCTGTCAGAAAAGAATTTCTTGATCGCTACGAAGTGCAAATCGTTGGCGGATCAGTACATCAGGAATATTGGATTCCAGCGGAAGATTTGTCAGAATTTAATCAAAATATTGTTGGTAAAATTGAAGTCATCGCGGAATTTTACGCGACAGATCAGAACGATAAATAATTTTCGAAAGGCAATCATGCACAGCAAACAAAGCCTGATTCTTATTCTAGGAATTTTCTTGATCGGGCTGATTTCTGTAGCGAATGCGCAATGTGAAAATAAAGCCGTTGCTCCTCCGTGCAAATTATTTGCGGATGCAGATGTCGTATTTATTGGCAGAGTGAAAGAGATAGTGTTTTCTGAGCCAAGCGAATTTTATTCCAATGCTTCAAGCAAAATAAATCAGCGCAAAAAAAATATCTCATTTGAAATTAAAGAATCATTCAAGGGTATCGGAGAAAAACAAACTGAAATCACACTCTCAATTCATCAAATACAACAACGCTCGCAATCAGGGGCGTTAGAGTTTGTAAAAAATACTTATACATTCTTTTGTGTTTTTGATGAATTTATAAAAGACGATTCCTATCTTGTTTACGCTAAGAAAGAACCCAGCGAAAAAGACGTGCTGCTTTTCCCGTATCAGGCAGCACCAATTTCTGAAGTAGATAATTCAATCCAATATTTGCGAGATTCTAAAAATTCAAGTCAGGCATTTCTTTTTGGGAGCGTTGTGCGAAAAGTTAGTTTGGCAGGTGGTTATGGAAATATAATAGAGCGTCCCTTAAGAAACACAAGAGTTGAAATCCGAAGCAAAAAAGAAACTTTTACGACGACGACGGACGAGAAAGGCAATTATTATTTCTCGAAAATTCCTCCTGATGAATATGTTCTTCACGCCGATTTGCCAGAGCATCTTGAAGACGAAATAGGCAATAAAAAAATATTAGTCGCGGCGTCAGCATGCACGGAGCATAAAGTTGTAGGACTAACTAATGGCTCAATTGCAGGAACTCTTTTTAATTATGAAGGGCAACCAATCAGTGGTTTAGTTTCGCTTCTTGTTGCATCAGAATCAGGTAGACCAAATCAGCGCGAATTTACCGTTGATGTTAAATGGCAGACAGGTGAATTTGAATTTAAAAATATTCCTCCAAGCCAATACTATTTGGTATATGGAGCCGACCGAACTTGTCAGGGGGTTCTACTTTTAGGGACAAGGCGTCATACGAAACAAATTCCCACTCATTGCCAACCGCGCACTTATTTTCCAAGTGTCCCCGAAGCTTCTCAGGCGACGTTAATAAATTTATCTGAAGGCGAAGAAATCAAAGACCTTGAACTTCATCTGCTTCCGCCAATAAAGGCGCGAACGATTTCAGGTGTCGCTCGTATGCCTGATGGCAAAACTTTAGTGAATGCCGATATTGTTTTGATGCTGTTTCAAGATGAGCGTAATGAATCAGCGGGATTAATTAAAACAGATGAATACGGAAGATTTTCGATTCCTGCATACGAAGGGCTAAAATACTGGATCAATGCGAATGTCAAAATTAAAAATGAATTCAAACACTCTGAGCCAAGAGATTTGCCGTTGAATGGAGATGTGAATTCAGTTGAATTAATTGTTTCCTCGTCAGGAAAATATTGTTCTCTTTGCTATAACAAATATTGGAAACGAAAAGGCTCCCCTCAACAATGAACAAAATCGTCGAATGCATCCCCAACTTCAGCGAAGGTCGTGACGCGAGTATTGTCAAAGCCATCACTGCTGCCATCGCCTCCATCCCCCATATTGTAGTCCTTGATCAAACGATGGACAGCGATCATCACCGCTCGGTGATTACGTTTGCCGGTGAACCAGAAGCGGTGCTTGAAGCCGCAGTGTTGGCGGCGGCGCGGGCTTCGGAATTGATTGATCTGAATCATCACACGGGTGAGCATCCGCGCATGGGCGCGCTTGATGTGCTGCCATTTGTGCCGATCAAAAATGTCACGATGGATGAATGCGTAGAGTTGGCGCAACGAGCCGGAGAGCGCATCGCGGATGAACTGAAAATCCCTGTTTATTTGTATGAATACGCGGCGACCCGTTCAGATCGAATTGATCTGGCGAATGTGCGGCGCGGCGAGTTTGAAGCCTTACGCGAAGAAATTGAAATCAACGAAAATCGCCTTCCTGATTACGGCGAAGCACAGGCGCATCCAACTGCTGGAGCCATCGCGGTGGGCGCACGCGCTCCGTTGATTGCCTACAATATTAATCTGGCGACAGAAGATTTGACGGTAGCGAAAAATATTGCCAAAGCTGTTCGCGGACGCGATGGCGGGTTGCTGTATGTCAAGGCGCTCGGCTTTGAGTTGACGGCGCGGCGGCAGGTGCAGGTTTCGATGAACCTCGTGAATTACGAAGCGACTCCGATTTTTCGTGTGTTCGAAATGGTGAAGCGCGAAGCAGAACGTTACGGCGTCCGCGTGGCTGGCAGTGAAATTATTGGACTGATTCCACAAGCGGCATTAAATGCCAGCGCGGATTTTTATTTGCAAATTGAGAATTTTGACCCGCGCATGATTTTAGAACATCGCTTGCAGGAAGCGTTGGAAGTCGCCGCACAAAAAACAGAATCCGATGAGCAAAGCCTCAGTTCATTTGCGGAAGATGTCGCTTCGCCGATGCCGACTCCAGGCAGTGGCGGCGTGATGGCATATACCGGTGCATTAGCCGCTGCGCTCGGCATCATGGTTTGCCATCTCGCCGATGACGAAGGCGACGAAGTAGAGGAAATTCTGGCGGAACTTGAACAGCTCAAAACTGATTTGCATAACTCCATTCTTGATGATGCTGAAAGCACGGCTCGCATTGAAGAAGCCGAAGCCTTGCCGGATGAAACAGAAGCCGAGGAATTAGCGCGACACAACGCAATTGAGCTGGCTACGAAGGGAGCGATGGCGGTTCCGTTACATATCGCCGAAGGTTCGCTTCAGACGCTGGAATTGCTGAGCGAATTTATTGAAATGGAAGAGGCGTTAAGCTTGTCGGAATTACCTGCGGCAGCGCAACTAGCGCTCGCTACGATGCGCGGAGCCTATTACAATGTCTGCGCAAAGTTGGCTGTACTTGACGATGAAACGACGCAGGCGCAACGCACTGAAATTGAAGAAATGATTGCGCGTGGGCAGGAATTAACAGATGAAATCGAAGATGCTTTTTTGCGGCGGTAAGATTTGAACTATGCAAGTAGACCAATTAAATCAAAGTGATGCGCGACTTTCGCAGCGTGCGGTGGCTGCGCTGGAAATTATTTCCGTCATCGGTTCCGTATTAATTACGGCGTGGGTACTGAATCCGTTACAACTGAATCAACGCTGGTTGGAAGCTGTGCCGGGGATTTTAGCGCTGGCGTTAATGATATATTCGCACTGGTTAAATGGTGAGACGCCGCAGGTTTTAGGCTTTACCGGGAAGCATTTTTTAAAAGCTCTCCGGTTGTTAATTTTGCCGATGTTGGTCGTCGGAGCTTTATTACTAATCATTGGTTATCAGGCACATTCGCTGAATTTTGGCGAAAGGTTTTGGCTGTCATTATTGGTCGTTCCGTTCTGGGGCTTAACGCAGCAATATATTTTGCAAGGCTTCATTTATCGTCGTCTGAAAAGAGTTTTCCCGGCGCAAAATAGCTACATCATTATTTTGGTAGCTGCGGTATTATTTGCGCTGGTACACGCTCCGAACCTACCGTTGATGTTATTGACGCTAGTCGGAGGATTAGTTTGGACGTGGGTGTATGAACGCGCTCCGAATTTATTTATCTTAGGTTTGTCGCACGGGGTGATGAGCGCAGTTGCGATGTCTTCGCTGCCAGCCTGGTTTTTACAAAGCATGAGCATCGGATACAAACATTTAATTTTTCAAAGATTTTGAGAACAGGTGATAATTGCCAGCGCCTGACCCTCACACCCGAAGCCTGCCCTATGACTTTCATCGAAAAGCGCAAAGCGAATTGGTTACGATTAGAAGAATTAATTGCACGCGTCCGTCAATTGCGTGGCTTGCAGCAATTTTCGCGGCACGAAGTCAGGGAATTGGGTAAGCTGTATCGGCGGACTTCGACGGACTTGGCGATTGCGCGTGAAGAATCGCGTGATCCGGGATTAGTGAATTATTTGAACTCGCTTGTCATTCGGACGCACAGTGAAATTTATCGCAGCGAAGCCAAAGGTTTTTCAGGCATCATTGATTTTTACCGTGACGAATTCCCCGCCGTTTTTCGACAGACATACCGCTACACGTTGGCGGTGTTCATGATTTTTCTGGCGATTGCGATTTTCTCTTTTGTAGCGACTTCGCGGGACGAAGATTTCAGTGAGCATGCGGGTATCCCTCCGGGCATGATCGGAAATATCAAAGCCAACAAAATGTGGACGGATGATCTGATTAATAACGCTCCGAGCGGCGCGGCATACATCATGGTGAATAATATCAAAGTTGGGTTGATGACGTTCGCTTTTAGTATCTTGCCAGTCATTGGAACGGTGCTAACGTTGATGCCGTCGGCGTTGCAATTAGGCGCAATCACTTCATTGGCAATTAAATACAAAATGACGACGCTCAGCTTTTTTGTGTCGGGTCATGGCGTGCTGGAATTCATGGCGATTTTTATTGCAGGCGGAGCCGGGTTAATGCTGGGAATGGCGATTCTGGTTCCCGGAGAACGCACGCGGCGAGAAGCTTTGATTGAGCGCGGAGCAGTGGCAGTAAAATTATTGGCGGGCTGCATTCCATTACTAATTCTGGCGGGTTGCATCGAAGGATTTATTTCTCCATTGCACATTCATCCAGCTTTCAAATTTATCGTGTCCGCAACGACAGCAGTAGTTTTAGCGGCGTACTTGGCGAAGCCTGCGCCTCCTGTGCTATTATCTTCAAAGTCTTAATTATCAGGTGAATTTATGGGAAGAACGCAATTAACGATTTTACAAAAAAACGGAATGTTTTCATTTCTTGGCTATATCAACGCACACCAGTTGAAGCTTGATGCGATGTCTGAATCCGAATTCCAAAAAATGATCGCCGTCGTCAAGCTTGACCCGCGCGAAGGGCAACCAATGCTCAAGCAATTTGACACCAGCAGCGAAGCTCTGACCAGTTACGAAGGCGCGATTCATACCAGTATCGAACGTGGTTGGGAAGTCGTCTTTCGTGGACTTCCGATGTACGGTTAATTTGGCTGAAATTATTTCCTTCAGCCTGAGACGAATTATTTAGCCCAGCCTTCACAGCAACACAATCCCGAAACTAACGCTTTGGTGTAGTTCTACATACCGAAAGGAATGTGAAGAATTATTTCCCGCCTTTAAAATAATCAGAAGTAACCCTGTTAAGTTAAATTTCCTCAGTGATTTACAGGATTTCTGAAGGCCTCAACGCGCTCTGGCACGGAGATTGTTATGTAGGAGGTTGACCCGACCCGAAGTTGGCTGTCAACAAAGGATCGAGCCAGGAATTCAGCAAGGGCAATCAGGATGTCCTGCAATTTTTCGGAGGAATCGTTATGAATAAATTAATGCTCAAATCCATTTTTTCTTTAGCTTTGATGGCAGGTTTTTTAGTGACAGTTACGTCTTCATCAGCGGTGGCACAAACTCGTTGCCGCACTCGTAATTCGGGTTATTCAAATAATCAGGATTACAACTACAATCGGGATCGTGTCCGTAGCGTCAGCTACAATCAGAATAATGATTATGATCGTAACAATCGCCGGAATCGTGATTACGACAATAATCGTGATCGCCGCAATCGTGACTATGAATACGATAATGGAAATTACAACAATGATAATTACCGCTATGGTGATTCAAACAAGACTCGTGGTCTGAAGCGCACGGGCATCGGAGCCGCGATTGGCGCAGCGGGTGGCGGATTGTTAGGTGGACGCAAAGGCGCTTTGATTGGCGGGATTGCAGGCGGGGTTGGCGGATATATCTACCACAAAGGCAAAGAGAATACGCGCCGCTACTAAGCTGGCAAAAGTTTGTTCTGTTAGACTCTCTCAATTACTTTCTGATCCGGGCGATGGGCAACCATCGCCCTATTTTTATTGACTCCTTGCCATCTTTCCTTCACACGAATAAGATCACTCATCTTGCAGGTGGCAATAATTTTCTGAAACGCAAATTGAAATGATGGGGAATTTAACGCTTATTGTCTTGTTATGGACGGCGACTTTTTGTGCCGCGCAACAATCACAAAACCCTTCGCCGATGGTGGAGCATACACGCGCCCATCCGCGCCTGAAAGAAGAAGAGCCAGCCGGTCGCAGAGAGAAATTAGAACTCGGCACACTCTTCATTCCCGCCAAATTAAAATTGAAGTCTACGACTCCTTTACTGATTCATTTTCACGGTGGAACGTGGTTGCCAGAAGTAGCGGCTTCGCGCGTCAATACAGCAGTGATTGTAATTCAGGTTGGCTCAGGCTCAGGCGTATACGCGAAGGCTTTCAGCGATTCGCAGCGGCTTGGAAATCTTTTGAAAGAAGCGGAGGCTAAAGCAGGCGTAAAATTTTCACCGATCACGTTGAGCGGTTGGAGCGCAGGCTACGGTGCAATTCGTGAGATTTTGAAAACGTCCGAAAGCTATGGCCGCGTTGATCGCGTCTTGTTGATTGATGGATTGCATACAGGTTATGTGAACGGAAAACCTGGCCCGCAGGAATCACAGCTTGAAACGGAACCGTTGGAAATTTTCGTCAAATTTGCGCGTGACGCCGTCGCCGGAAAAAAGCGGATGATGATTACGCATTCAGAAATTTTCCCTGGTACGTTTGCGAGCACGACGGAGACTACGGAGTACTTGCTGAATCAGCTTGGATTGAAACGAAAAACTGTTGTGAGGTGGGGGCCGATGCAAACGCAAATTTTGAGTGAAGTCAAAGCCGGGAAATTTTTGCTGCTGGGCTTCGCCGGAAATTCCGCGCCTGATCACGTAGATCAATTACATTCTCTGCCAGAGTATTTGAAGCTTTTAGCGAAGTAATTTTAGGCAGATTTTTCAACACAAAGAGTCAAAGGGGCAAGGAGTCAAAGAATGATCTGAGGCTATTCTTTGATCCCTTGTACCTTTGACCCTTTGCGGTAAAGCATTTGTTCAGGTTATGTGTCTTATGAAAGGTGTCGAGCCGCAGCACTCCACGTCTACATCTGCGCTTCGCGTAACCAGCCACGCAAGACGGTCAAATCTTTTTTCATTGCCGCGAAAACTTTTTCTTTGTCAATCGTCAAAGTCTTCGCTCCGGTGTCGGCTCCTCCCAGCGGATATTCAAAGTGCATCTGCACAGGACCGGAAAAATTTGCAACTTTCATCATCGGCAGGAATTTTTTGAAATTCACCATGCCTTCACCCAGCGGACATTTCACGGGGACGTATTGCCCTTTCGCATTTTGCCCCCACTTGAAATCTTTGATGGCAAGACCGCGTGTCATCGGAGCTACCAGTTGCGTACTGCGCACCCACGCGCCGAGTCCGCCTTCGATGGTTGCGTGACAAAGGTCAAAATTGACGCTGACGCGCGTCGTATCGAGGTCTTTCAAAATCATCCACAAATCCCAAATCGAAGCGCCGACCTCATTGCCCGAATGCGTGTGGTACATCGCGCAGACATCGTATTTGCGATTCAGTTCCGCCAGCTTTGCCGCGTCTTTTTTTAGCGTTTCCAGTTGCGCCGGCAGCGGTTTGTTATCGTCGTATTTGAATCCGCCCCAGCGATAATTTTTGATGCCGACCGACTTCATGGCACGCAAAACAGATTCAGCATACGGCGAATTGGCATCAATGATTCCTGCCGTCACCATCGGGAATTCGAGTCCGGCTTTGCGGATAATTTCCGCGACTTTGGGCAAATCCTGTTCGGCGCGTTCGGGTTCGATATGACCGCCTTTACGCAGCGTCAGGTCTACGCCATCGAAGCCGATTTCTTTCGCAGCATTCGCCATCGCTTCCCATTCGAGAAAATGTAAATGCTTGGAAAAAACACTGATTTTCAGAGGAGTTGTAGCTGGTTGTTGTGCGAACGAATTTGTATTTATTCCAGCAACGGCTAAAGTTGCAGCAGTCGTTTGTAAGAATTCTCTACGGCTGGTTGTGGTTGGCATAAAAGGCATCCTATTTTAATTGAATTCACGTCATGATTTTAGTATTGCGGTATAGCATCTTATGAAAACATCTTCTCAGCAAATCAAAATTGTCATTCTCGCAGTAATAATTTTCGGTATGACAGTTACCACGCGAGCACAGGACACTGCCGAAGCACATCATCAACGCGGGTATGCTTTTCATAATCGTCGTTGCCTTGACGATATGAGTCGGGAGTATGCGCAGGCTTTGAAGCTTGACCCGCCGCGTGATTTGACGGTTTCAGAATGGAAGCTGGTGCGAACGTTTGTTCCACGTCTTTATACGCACCAACGAGAATTTTTTCCGCTCAAGGATTTCGCAGTGATCCTTCATCCGACCGAACGCCTGATTGCATATCATTTGTTCTGGGCGGACGATGTTGATTTCCCCGAAGACAATGATCCGAGCGATCACGAATTGATTTGGGTGCAATATTCATCGGACAAAAAATCGCTCGAAAAAATCTGGACGTATTTTCACGGACATATTTTGGAAGGCAGTGAGGTAGCTTTGCGTGATGCTCGCACTCACGCGATGCGTCCTCGTGTGAATGTGCAATGGGGTAAGCATGGTTCGTTATTGGTCGGTTGGGAAGAGATGACCGTGATGCAAAATAACGTGAGCGTGACGCTGAAGCAGTACAACGAAAAAACATTTGAAGCGTTGAAAAATGGGACACGAATGCAGAATCATCCGTTGAGTGTCAGGTTCGGCTGGCCGCAGAAATTCAATGGAAGCTGGAACGATTTTATTAATTTTTCACATTATTTGGAGCCACTGATTTTGCTGCATAAAACGAAAATGGCGAAAGTTACGCGGTGGAATAATGCGACGATTAATCAGCACTTTCTCCCGTATAATTTTCGCGCAAAAACTGAATGGCCTAAACCATAAATTATTTTTCGTTCCATTCCGGCAAGCGTCCCGGCGTCCACGGCGCGCCCGCTGCGTCCATCGCTTTTTCTAATTTTACTAAATCGCCTTCAATAATGCTGCGCAATTTACTGAGCGCTTGCTTCAAATCTTCGGAGGCAGTTTTGTAATTTTCAAGATGCGAATTGGTTGGACGCGAAGTCGAAGTTCGCTGGTCTCCGACAATGGTTCCGACGCGCTGACTGATCGAAGGTGGAGCGTTTTCATAACGCGAAGCCAGAAACGTATCGCCAATCAAATCCCGCACTATATCGTTGCAGCGTTTTTCAAGCTCCATCGCCTGTTCGGTTAATTGGCGATTTGCGGAAGGCGTTTCATTCAACGCCCGGCGGATCAATGCCAGCCGTGCTCGCAATGCAACTGCACTTTCTGAAGCGCCGGTGACTGCTCGTTGCAGGCGCGAAACTTTTTGCTGGAATTCGACTAAAGCGGCGCGGTCGGTGGCTGCCATTGTAGCAACTCCGTCTACGACGACATTGAAGCTTTGTGATGTGCTTAATGGCGTTACAATTCCGTCTACGCGCTTGGCAATTTGGACGTTGTATTTACCCGGCATCACAAGTGAGCCAGAAGGCGGGTCGCCGAAGATTTCTTCTTCGGGTGAAGGTGGACGCAGTGAAATTGTCGAAGCTGGAAAGCGCAAATCCCAGGAGATGCGATTCATTCCTGCTCCTGCCGGAGCCGTCAAACGACGGACTGCATTACCGTTAGCATCAGTGATGGTCACGATAATGGCAGGCGCTTCTTCTTCAGTTTCGGCGCGCAAGGCTTCGGTGTTTGGATATTCTGTAGCGCCTTTCTTTTCTGCTTCCTGCCGTTTTTGTTTTTTCGTTTTGAAGCTTTCTTTGAGAAAATAAGTGAAAGTTGCACCGAACGCAGGATTGTCGGCGGTGTACAGCGATTCGCCTTGAAATGCTTTGCCGCGACCTCCGAATGGAGAAGCCTGAATGTACATCAACGCATCTTTGACCGGGAACAGTGAAGCCTCTTGCGCTAGGGTTTCGGCTTTGACTTCGCGTAATGCGGAGTAACTATCCAGCACGTAAAATCCGCGTCCGAACGTAGCGACAACTAGATCATTTTCACGTTTTTGAATCGCTAAATCGCGGACAGCAATCGTTGGCAATCCGCCTTTAAGCTGCGTCCATTTTTTGCCGCTATCAATGGTGAAGAATAGTCCGAATTCAGTTCCGGCGAACAATAAATTCGGATTCAAATGATCTTCGGCAATTGCCCACACCGCCCCATTTTCAGGGAGGTTGCCCGCTATCGAAGTCCACGAATTTCCCGTGTCGGTTGATTTTAAAATGTACGGTTTGAAATCAGCATTCTTGTGATTATTGAAGGTCGCGTACACTGTTTTCGCGTCGTACTGCGAGGCCAGAATTCGCGTGACATACGTCATGTCCGGTACGCCTGCGAACTTGTCAATTTTCTTCCAACTACCGCCGCCGTTATCGCTGATTTGAATTAATCCGTCATCAGTGCCGACATACAACAAATTTTCTTTTTTAGGTGATTCAGCTAACGAAACAATGTTGCCGTAAAGCGAAGTGGATTGATTTTTGGCAATCGCGTCGGGGCTTTGAATTTTGCCCATCACGGGAAGTTTGTCACGATCAATCTGCCGCGAAAGATCATCGCTGACGGCTTTCCAGGTGTCTCCGCGATCTTCGCTGCGGAAAAGTTTATTCGCGGCAAAATACAGGCGCGAAGGCGAATGCGGGCTAATCAGGATGGGCGAATCCCAGTTCCATCGGTGTGGCGCTTCGCCTTTGGCAGGAAGTGGTTGAATGCCTGTTTTCTCGCCGCTGCGTTTGTCGAAACGGACTAATCCGCCGTGCTGCGATTCGCTGTAAATAATATTTGGATCGGTCGGATCAATTTGCACTTTGAAGCCGTCGCCGCCGGAAGTCACAATCCAGTCAGCATTGACGATGCCATTGACATTGCGCGTTCGTGAAGGTCCGCAGAGTGAATTGTTGTCCTGCGTGCCGCCGCAGATATTGTAAAATGGAGCGGCGTTATCTACGGCGACATCGTAAAATTGAGTGATGGGGAAATTCGATTTGTAATTCCAATTTGTGCCGCGATCAAAGCTTTCATAAATCCCGCCGTCACATCCGACTAAATAGTAATTGGGATTGTTCGGATCAATCCAGATAGCGTGATTATCTACGTGCTTGGATTTTTCGCCGAGCGGTTTCAGTGTTCTGCCGCCATCATCGGAGCATTGAAAAATCACATCGGGAATGTAGATACGATCTACATTTTTCGGGTCACAAATAATTTGCGCGTAATACATCGACTGCGCGATACGTGGATTACGTTTTTCCCAAGTCGCGCCACGATCATTGGAACGAAAGATTCCGCTTTGATTATTGGCGGCTTCGACAGTGGCGTACAGCACATTGGAATCAACCGGAGAAATCGCAATTCCGATGCGCCCCATTTCCGTTGTGGGTAAGCCTGAACGCAGTTTCGTCCACGTTGTTCCCGCATCCGTAGATTTATACAACGCTGATTCCGCGCCACCGTTGATTAAGGTGAAAACGTGACGACGACGCTGCCACGACGCGGCGTAAAGCACATCAGGATTGTTCGGATCAATCACAACATCAGTGACGCCGGTATTTTCGCTGACAGTCAAAATGGCTTTCCAGGTTTTGCCGCCATCAGTCGTTTTATACAATCCACGATCTCCGCCTGCGCCCCAGAGCGGCCCTTGCGCTGCGACGTAAACGGTCTCGCTGTTGCGCGGATCAATCACGATGCGTCCGATATGTTCAGATTTTTTCAGCCCCAGATTTTTCCACGAACGCCCGCCATCATCGCTGCGATAAATGCCATCGCCGTAGGCCACGCTACGCTGCGAATTATTCTCGCCTGTGCCCACCCAAACTGTCGCCGGGTTTTTTGGATCAAGCGTAATCGCTCCGATAGAAAATGAGCCTTCGTTGTCGAATACAGGAGTCCACGTCGTGCCGGAGTTTTCAGTTTTCCAAACGCCGCCGGAGGCAACCGCAACGAAGTATTTCGCACGATCATTCGGGTCAACTGCAAAGCCGGCGACACGCCCGGACATCAAAGCCGGGCCAATGTTGCGCAACTTCAATCCCGCGAAGGTTGCAGGATTCATGGCATCAGGTTTAGGCGCTTCCTGCGCGAAAGTAACAAGTGAAAAAGTGCAGAAAAGTAGGGCTATTTTCAGTAAACTCACAGTGATCTCCGAACGGGGAATTGTTTTATTAATCGGTTCTATTTTTTCGCCATCGCTTTTTGGTTTTCAATCTCATCCGCAAGCGACTTCGCATCATAGATTTTTCTCATCGCTTCCATGATCCCGCCAGCGTGAACGGACACTGTTCGATTCGATGATTCGTCATAGATGAAATTACCGACGAGGCTTTCAATATTGCCATCAAACACGATCCCGACAAACTCACCATTGCGATTGACAACAGGCGATCCTGAATTTCCACCGATGATGTCCTGCGTCGAAACAAAATTCAGAGGCGTTGCCAGATTAATCTTGCTGACGTGATCGAGAATTTTCTTCGTAGTGTTGAATGGTTCTTTATTATCGAAGCTGGCAACGCGATCATACAAGCCGTAAAACGTCGTTCGAGATGGCGCAATCGTGCCGTTCATCGGGTAGCCTTTGACGACTCCGTAAGATAATCGCAGCGTGAAATTAGCCTCTGGATATTGCGAACGACCATAAACAGCAAAGCGAGCTTTGCCGATTTTTTCATTGGCACGTGCCAGTTGAGCGCTGAATGGAGCTACCATTTTTTGCACGTCCTCCAGCAATGGAGTGACCTTTTTCGCAAAGGCAATCATCGTGTCATTGGCTTTTTCAATCGCTGCGTCACCGCCTTCGGCTAAAGATTTACGATACACTGGATCACCAATTTTAGTGCCTGCCATCAAGGCTTTCGCTGCTTCTGCCGGACTCTTGCCGTCCAACGTTGCTTTGACAAATGGATCGTCGGCGCCGAGTTCTTCGAGTGCCATCCGCAAATCTGTCGCAATAGTTTTTTCTTCCAGTCCGGGATACGTCGGAGCAGGTGAGAACAGTTGCAGTTTCGTGCTTTCCAGTTCGGCGTTGTGGAATCCAGGTTCGCGGTCAGCATCAGGTTTTTTCATTTCCTGAACGTACTGAATGATGCCCGAAGCCTGACCAAGCAAGGTAGAGTTGCTGATATTTCGATACCGAAGAATTTTGTAGATTTTAGCAATTTCGCCTTGTGCCTGCGCGATTTCGTCCCACGCGCTACCGTATTTGGCTTTTAATTCCGGGTCGGCATCAACTTTGGTGCGCAGCTCGGTTTCTTCCTGCTGTTTTTTGGCAATAATTTTCTTGTCGAGCAATCCCTGATATTGCCCGATGAAAGCTTTTTGCGAATTCTCAAATCCGAAAATGCCTTCTTCCGCCTGACGACGTTGCTCTCTGCCAAGTGCGGCGTATTCGTTCATTGCCTTCAATTGCTGTTTGAAAAAATCAAGCACACGCGGGTAGCGAATGTCGCGTTGATATTCAATTTGCGCCATGGTGATATTGCGCTGCGTGGAGCCGGGATGCCCGGAAACAAAAGTCAAATCGTTATCTTTGGCACTGTTGGAATTCCATTTTAAATAATGTTGTGAGGCAACAGGTTTTCCATTTTCGTACACTCTGAAAATTGTCACATCTATATCAAAGCGCGGGAAAGTAAAGTTATCAGGATCACCACCAAAAAACGCGGCTTGTTTTTCCGGCGCAAACACGATACGCACATCGGTATATTTTTTATAACGATACAACCATTGTTCGCTGCCCTGATAAAACGAAACGACATCAGATCGGAGTCCCGTTTTTTCTGAACTTTCTTTTTCGATTAATGCAATTTCGGCTCTTCGTGCGGCTGATTGTTGACCCGGATTCATGTCAGATTTGATCGCTGCTGTGATACGCGCTGTGACATTTTCCATAGACATCAAAACGTTCAATTCCAGATCAGGGCATTTAATTTCTTCCGCCGATTTTTTTGCGTAAAACCCATCTTTCAAATAATCTTTTTGGGGCGTCGAAACTTTTTGTAATTGTCCGCTGGCGACGTGATGATTCGTAATGACCAGGCTGGGGCTGATGAATGAACCGGAGCCGCCATCGTTGAATCGAACACTGGATAAACGTAAATGATCCAACCATTCCGGCGTGGCTTCGAAGCCGTATTTTTCTTTGAGCTGTTTGGTTGGCAAATTGAAGTACGTCCACATGCCTTCATCGGCGGAAGCCGGGACTGGCAAGGATGTGACAATCATTAACAGACTAAAAAATACAACTAATGTTTTTTTATACTCGCACGAATTAATTTTTTTCATGATGTACCTCAGCTAGAATTAGGGCTGACAGAAGAATGAACGGGCAAGGCAAGGAATTCAAGAAATTTCGTAATATTCTGGATGAATAAAGGGTAACAGCGCAAAAATAACAGCGGGTTTGTATAAATCCAGCCGCGAAATTTTGCCGTCGGACAAAATGCCAATCGCGCCTTCTTTTTGTTTGGAATTTTCGCGCCCGAAAAAACGGTCATCGGCGTCACCAAGTTCCAGCCCTTCTTCACGAATTAATTTTGCAACGCCTTCGGGTAATTTGAATCGTCCGGTTTGACCTTCGCTAAAGCGTTGATTGCGATCTGCGATAACAACTACTGCGAACGCCCACATCCCGGATTCAGTATCAACAATCCCGCCTTCGATGCCGACGCCAAAATTCGCGTCAGACATTTTTTCGAGTGATTGAAGCGCACGATTGAGCGCGCCTGTATACATTTCCGCTTCGGTTTTAGGCTGTGCGCTGACCTGTGAATCGGTATTAATACCGACGACTTCGAATTCATTCCAAAATTCGGCGACAGCGTGCGTGACGCAGTTTATTTTGACTGGATTTTCAGAGCCGACGGCGAAGATCATGAAAAAATTCTCGTTTATTTGAGCTGAGCCGAAATTTTCCGCATCGTAGCGATCAGATCCACTAATCGCTGATCGTTAATAGGATCGCCTTTCAGCACAGCTTCACTTTCATTGAACATGCGCATCAATTCGACTTCGGAGTCTTTGATTTGTGTGCGTCGTTTTAATCCAGCAACTATTGCCTGCGTCGAAGCTGAGCCAGGTAAGCCCAGCTTGCGGCAAAGCTTTGTTTTAAAGCGCGGATAAATGTTTTCCAGTGCCAGATCATGTGCATTCGCGGATTTTTGCAGGCTCGCCATTGACCCGACAAATTCCAGCGGCGAATGACGATCAGGCAGTGGCATCGGCAACGGACGCGCAAAGCGTTTGCCGTAGCTGAATGTCACCAACAACCCCAGAAAACATAATTGCGCGAAGATTAACGGCACAGAAGTTCCGCGAAAATAGGTCAGCATCGAATTGCCCTGACTTTGAAAACCGTGATGATATTCGTCAAAGAAAATCTTTCGTTGATTACCGCCGAGAGTTTCGATCAGATTCATCGCAAGGTTCAGATTCGCACCTTGTCGAATACCGTTGTTTGCGATGATGAATGGATCGCTCAGAAAAATTACACGACCTTTGCCGTAGGTGCATTCGGCTAAGACTGCGCCTTCATTGTCGCCTAAATGAACGACTGGCACAGATAATTGTAATTGTTCTTTTGGCTTGATGATGACTTTTCCGGGAATTCCACCGACAACTCCTGGCGGCGGCGTTGGATTTGTCAACGGGCGAGGCGTTGGTGTTGATTTCGGAGAATCAGATTTCGACGCAGGTGTCGGCAATGCAATCGCGCCATCATCGTCCTCATCGCCGTTTTCTTCCCGATTGGTGAGAATGTTTTCCTGAGAAAACTTCAAGCGTGTTGCTAATTTTGAGACAGCCAATCCTCGTAAATTTTTTGTTAGTTCCGTTGGCTGCGAAATCAAAATATTGCTATTCGGTTCGACTAAATCTTCAGGTTTCTTACCTTTTAATTCATAGCTTTTTTCTTTGCTTGAAACTGCTACGGAATCTCCGAATTGTGTCTGGGGCGAACGGCTGATGATTAGTAATTGCCCTCCGGCAGCGACCCAATTATGCAATTCGGGTCTTTCCCTGGTAAAAGTAAAATCGTAGGAGTTATAAGGTCCGACAATAATGAGCGAAGCCCCTTTCGCTTTGCTCCCATCCAGATTCAGGTTCTTATAACTTTCACGCCAGCGTCCAACCTGATAACCGGATTCTTCCAGCAATTGATAAAACGCCCGTGTCCCGGTCGCGCCCGTGTTGTAGCTGGAACGATTGGGCAAATATTCATCTTCAGGCGGACGATCCAGTGTGACTGTCCCCGCCGCGCTCAGCGCGAACAGCACAATCAAGACAATTCCAATCGTGGCAATAATTCCGAAATAACGTTTCATTTAGCAGTTACGAAGTTGATTCATCAATAACATCTAGCCGAAGAGCTTTTATATCAGTAAAATTAAAGGCTCTCAAAGTTTAACGAAGCGAAAAAATGATTATCCTATGAGTTATGCTTTTCCCAAGTAATAAATTGCACGGCGTACTGATTTTTCTCATCTGCCGCAACAATTTCTTTATCACCTTTCTCCCACAAATTTTTATTAAATTCAGGAAAGAACGCATCTGCTTCCGGCTCAGCATCTACCAGCGTCAAATACATTCGATCCGCAATAAACAAAGCCTGCGCGTAAATTTCTGCGCCGCCGATGATGAAGGCTTCCTGTTCACCGCGTGATTTTGCCAAATCAATCGCTTCATCTAACGAATATGCAATCAAACATCCTTCTGCCTGAAAATTTGGTTGTCGCGTGATGATGATCGAAGTGCGTCCGGGTAATGGGCGTCCGATGCTCTCGTATGTTTTGCGTCCCATTAAAATATGATGCCCCAGCGTCAGTTGTTTGAAGCGTTGCAAATCCGCTGGCAAGCGCCACGGTAAAGTGTTTTTGTATCCGATAGCGCGGTTGCGCCCCATGGCTGCGATGATGGAAATAAGCATATGGAAATAAGCATGATGAGTTGATAATTGACAAGCGATAATTGATAGTTAATTTTGCTCCGGCGTTAGCTTACCATTTTGCGTCGAAAGGAAAAATTGATGCTTAGATTTTGCGCTCTTGCTGTTGGTTTATTACTTCCTGTTTTTGTTATGGCTCAATCAACTGATTCGCTTTCTCTTTCACAGGTGCAGGCTTCCAGTTTGGCAAAATTGCCGCTGAAATGCGTGCGCAAAGAATACCCAAACAAGCTCGACCATGTGATGAATGATGGCGGCGAAGTGCTAAGCCCGAAAACGTTGCATCCGTCGTTTTATGGTTGCTTCGATTGGCATTCGTCAGTGCATGGACATTGGATGCTGGTGCGGTTGCTGAAGACATTTCCGAATTTGCCGGAAGCAAACGAAATTCGCGCCG
>JAYVRW010000069.1:0-7578 GCA_043775925.1 Blastocatellia bacterium | reverse complement strand
GTAAAAGGGTGCGTTACTTTTTCTTGTTCTTTAAATAAGCTTTTGACTGTTGCCCGACGATTTCTACTAAGTTGCCCATTGCAACATTCACGTCTATTAAATGCAATCCCCAATTCGTTTGGACTTGTCCGTTCGCTACGACATCGCCGGAGATTTCATCGGTACGCGGGTCAGCCGGATTGCTGTGTACTGTGACGGCCAAATACGATCCTTTTTCACTCATGACGCACTGTCCGGTGAGCAATCCAGGTACGGCGACGAAGGGCGTCTTGATGGACTGTTCTGGTGTCACCCAGGGTTTAGGATTCGCCGCAGAAGAAACAATGCTCCCGCCAGCACCGAGATACGATTTAAGTTCTCCGCTGCCACCGCTGAGATTCGCCGGATTCGTGCAGGCGGCGACCATTCCATCGCCAGCCACTTTTCCAAATAAGGAATTAGCCGGAGGTGGTACGTTTTCGCGGAAAGTCACGTAAGAAATAATGCAGCCCGTTTGATCGGCTGAACGACAGAGCGGCATCTTTTGAAATGCACCGCCCACATCTTTGCCTTTTGGTACGGCGACATTTGTGCCTAATAACAAAGCAGAAACGATGCGGCTCTGAATGGGCTTGCCATCAATTTCGTTTCTAATAAGTTGCAGCAACACACCGGAGCCTTGCGAGTGCCCGATGAGGACTACGCCGCGTCCCTGATTATCGTGTTCGAGGTAATATTTCCACGCCTCCAGCACATCGTTGTAGCCCAGCGCACGATCCATCGCCATTGGTTTGCCAGACAAATTGGCACGAAGCGCAGTCAAAGTGATTTGACGATAAAGCGGCGCGTAGATGCGGCATTTTGAGCCGAAGCGTGCCAGTTGATGTTTGACGACGCTGAGTTCTTCCGGCCCCGCATTCATATCGCTGTTCGCCGTCAGATCATTGGAAACGGTCGGATAAACATAGAAACAATCAATCGGTGCTTTCGGGTCAGCTTTGAATTTTTCTTCTTTCAATTTTCCGTTAGCCGCGACAATGGTTGTCGTCAAATCCACCTCGCAGGCATCTTTGCGACCGG
Organism: Blastocatellia bacterium; assembly: GCA_043775925.1. Lineage (GTDB taxonomy): Bacteria > Acidobacteriota > Blastocatellia > RBC074 > RBC074 > JAFDVL01. The sequence continues at coordinate 6,519 of JAYVRW010000069.1, read as the reverse complement.
GTTTGCACAGCCACGTTTCGCCTTTGCTGTAATCATTTTTTGCTGGAGCGTCCACCGCCTCTTTGTAATCCGCCAACCACGCAACATCAACGCGGTTCACACTACGTTTTCCTTTTTCTGTTTTCAGCCAGGTTCCACGCACGTTCCAGCCGTCTCCGCCTTCGGGTTTCGCGTGGCAGAAGGTGCAATCTTTCGCGCCGAAAGAAGCTGCCTGCTTTACAAATGGCGGATAAGACTTGACCGGGAAAACAGAACCGATCAAGAGCATCGCGGCTCCAACAAAAAGTAAAATTTGCAGGTGCTTAGTTTTCATTATCATCAAACTCCAGAGGATTTTTTATACTTCGTTTTTATTTTTGCGGACGACCTGCCGCAAATTCGATTGTATTACCTTCAGGATCAGCGATCAACATAGTACGTGCGAAAGTGCCATTGCGCAGGCATTTTGTTGGCTGGAACGCGAATGAACAGAAATACAAATTCGGCATGTTTCATAACTCAGAATACGAAAGGATAAAAGCCAGTAATGTAGATACTGATAGGCTAATTACGCGCTTTATTTTTCATTGGCCATTCGAGTTCAATCTGTGACTTGACGTGACCGTTCATGAGTTCTTCCTTCGCAAACCAGGTAGGTTTCATTTGTGCCTGGCTGAAAAGTTTTTCGGCCTGATCGCGGTAATGCGGCGAAGTCCTGACATCGCTCTGACCAATCGGAGGTTGCGTAAAACTTTTGATTGGCTTGGAGAGGACTACAACTTCAGTGGAAGTCTGACCGCCGTAACCCCAGCGCGTATGATCGGCTTGCTCGGCGCTAAAATTGACGGAACGCAAGGTCGCCATTCCTTCAGGTAATTGCGAACCACCACCAACCGGCCAGGACAATTCATCCCGTCCGACGCGAAAGACATCACCAAAGACTGCGTTAAGATTTCTGTGATTCGTGAGCATTCGCTTCACTCCGTCTTCCAAAGCCTCGACCATCATTCGTTGTTCGCTTTCAGTCAGCGCCGCCGCAGTCTTGCTCCAGCCAAATAGATCAGCGTAATCATTCACTTTGTTGACGAGCGCGAGGTACGCTTCCTGTCCCATTTTTTTGGACAGCGTGTTGCGCCAATAATAAAACTTCAACGCGCCTTTTGAATCAGGATTTGTATATCCATCCCACGCCTCAATTCCGGCTAATGCCGTCTGCGTATCTGTGTTGTGCGAATCGCCAAATTTCTGATAGGCATTCGTCAGCGCTTTGACCCAGCGATCATACTGCGCACAGTACATATTCACCGCGAGCGCCTTCATCTCTTCCACCGAAATTTGCTTATGTTCTTCCAGGAATTTCACGGCTGAATAACCGCGTTGATGCGTCGTCTGAATCCGATCATTGAACATATAAAACGGAAATTTGCTGGCTTGCAACGGGCTGTTCACCATCATGACATCGGGTGGGACATTGCAGTTCTGCATATAGCCTTGCGGCGGATTCAAAATCGAAAGCAAATCACTCGTTTTATGAATGCCCAGCCATTCGGTTTTTGAGGTCGAACCATCAACGGGTTTCGTCCAATCATACCCGTTTGGACGAATTGGTACGCGGCCTGTTCGCTGATAATAAATATTGCCGCTGGTGTCGGCGACCATCACATTTTGCGGCATCACACGCCCGCCTTCCATCGCCTTCATCGCGTCTTTGTAATCCTTCGCAATGTTGAAAAGATATTTCGATTCGATGTAGCTGACTTCGTTCGCGTAGGCGAGTTGCGCGGCATAAGCGACATTATCTTTTTTCGCTACGATAGGGCCGTGATGTGAATCATAAAAAGTTGCGGTGCGTGGTTTGTCTTCGCCTTTGACTTTGATCGTCACCGAACGCGGAGTCAGTTTGCGCCAACCATTATCGTATTTATATTCCAGCGGATTTTTGGGATTGAGTTGCAGCGCATAAATGTCGCCCGTGTCCGGCCCGCCGGTCGTGTGCGCCCACGCAACATCGGATGAGTGACCGAGGCCGACATACGGCACGCCCGCAGTCGCAAATCCGCTGGCGTGAATTGGCCCCGCGTGCAGACGTAATTCCCAAAATCGTTGCCGCCCAAACCAGCCCAGATGCGGATCAATAATCAGCATCGCTACGCCTTCTTTGGAGTGTGAAGGAGCAACTGCGATTTCATTGGAGGCGCGCGGATCAACACTAAAATTCGGCGTCAGACCAATTGCTTTCAGATCACCGAACGCCTGTCCGGCAGGCCAGCTCCAAATGTATTGCCGACCAAAGGCGACAGGCATGTATTTCTCGACGCGACGATCACCCCACCACGCTGGAACTTCGTTTTTGTGCGCGGTCATGTAATCGTTGATGCCGGCGATAAAGGCTTCAATCCCAACGCGCACTTCGGGCATAATTTTTTCGTAGTTGTCGTGCGCGACATCGTAAAAGCGCCACATTCGCGCCTGCACGTCGTCGTTATAATTTTCTTCACCGCCAAATGCCGCAGCCATTTCGCCTGTGCCGCGCAAATAATTTTTCAGGATTTCTTCGAGGCGATCTTCTGCCTGCGCCCAGCCTGAAGCATACAATCCGGCAGCGTGCGTTGGCGCATAAATGTGCGGAATGCCGTATTCATCGCGGTAAATCGTAATTTTGGTTTCGGCTTTTTTGGCAGGCGAGGCCGCTTGCGTGGCGAAGGTTGGGAAACTGAAAACAGCGAGGATGAAAAAGGTCAACAGATATTTGAATGACATGAGCCTTGCCTCATAAATCTACAACTGGAACGAATGAATTGTGGAGTGAAGAGTTATTTTGCCGTGCAGCCTGACATTAGCTATTTTATAACGATCAGCGGTCACCTCAATATCAACTTGCGATATTGAGGTGACCGCTGAAACATTGCCAGTCTTAACTACCGGCTTGACGACGAACCCGAAGTGACTTGCGCCTTCGGTTGTTCAATGGGACGAGTAATTGAGTACCAACCGATCATCATTTCTTCCCACGTCTGATCGCCCCAGTGAACCGTCTGTGACGGATCGGGGTTAAATTTATTTTTGGTTGAATTATCGAAATGAGCGACAACTTCCAACCTCGTGCCTTTGGGTAGTCTGATGGATTCTTTAGACACATAATTGTGTTGCCAATTGAAATCATATTTCGGCACATTCAAAAGAACTTCGGAGCGCCCATCTGGATAGTATGCCGTATAGGTCATGGATTTTCCGCGGACGTGCATGTGTGGGTAAAACGAAGTAATCAGCACGTCTTCAGTCATGACTTTGGACGATTTGACTTCGTGGTTATCAGCCCCCGGAGGAATTGCAAATTTGGACTCAAGTACGTTAGCAGTGATTATTTCTTTCGTCGCTGGTGCTTTGGCAAAGACGAAGCCGATGCTCGTCCGATCTTTTCCAACCTGACCATTGGTTGTGTAGTGCATCTGGAAAACAATGTTGCTTCCTTTTTTGATTGGGAGCGCCAAACCGGGTGCAAAAACACTCCCGGTTTGATTTGGAGTAACACCTGTCAGATGCTGAAGCCCTCTGCCAATATCACCTTCGCCACGCGCCATGGTTGTTTTGCCGCCGGCATTTTGCGCATACGCGATGACGTGATGGACAACAGCACGATTGCTGGGACGAATTTCTATCGCCTGAATCCATTTGTCTTCGGTGAAATTCGTAGGCATCGTGAAATACAAATAGGGAATCGTGCCATCAGCCGGGACGGTATATTCTTCCGGCATCGTGAAGACGACATCTGGTTTGCCAATCGTCCAGCCCTGCGTAAAGCTTGGTGCGGCGGGCATGTCTTTATCATCGCCTTTTGGAGCGCCAGCGGCGACCCACGCGGTGATGGTTTCAATTTCTTTTTGTGAAAGACTCGGATCATTGGCCCAATGTCCAACTTTCGGATCAGCCGACCACGGTGGCATTTGACGGCTCACTACCTGTTCACGAATTGACTTCGCCCAGGGTCTGACTTCGGCATAATTCATCAACGACATCGGAGCGATTTCTCCGGTGCGATGACATTCAGCGCAACTCTTATTGATGATTGGCGCAATGTCTTTGGTGTAAGTGACAGTTGCGGGTGGCGTCTTGTGAGCCGCCATTGAAAACATCACGATGATGAATAATCCCACAATAAGGATACCGCTTTGGCGAAGTTTACTTTTCATAATTTCCCTACTTACAAATCGAAATTGTTTTTTGTCGAGGAAGACTGAACGTCTTCGGCTAACCTGACCGAACGGTCGGTAGCCATCATAAACTAAAATTAAGTTTGAGCTAAATCATTTCGGCTCAACTTTTGAGAAAATTGCATTACCTAAACGAACAAACGGGCCGCCATCTTCTGAAAGCTCTTCGAGAACAGCAAAAGAATGAGGGCTGACAATCGAAATTGTCCGTTTTAATTGGAGTGACTGACCTTTGTATTTGACTGGCAGGATGGTGAATTTGATGGCAATCGGACTACTCCAATCGCCTTCACTTTGCAGCTTCACGCCGCTGGTCAGCTTTTCTGAGAAGGTCATTTTTTTCGTCGCTTCATCAAACGTAATCACCGAAGTTTCTTTGTATGCTTTGCCGTCGGCTTGACCGGCAATTGCGCCATTCACCGATTTGCCATCAGCATTTTTTGTGAATGTCACAACGCCATCGCGGGGAGCAGCGCCGAATGCACTTTCACGTCCGATAAATTTGAAGCTCCATTCGCCCACGAAAAAATCAATGGATTGTTTTTGCTGCGGCTGCGCTACCTGAATGCGTTGCGCCCGTGGTGTTGGTCGGGAAGCTTGTCCGGGCGGCACAGTCGCGGGAGCCGTCGTAGCCGCGCCTTCAGTCGCACGTTTCAACTCAACGTCAAACGTGATTGGGTTACCGCCGAAATTCAGGGAGCCAGTTCCTTTCAATCTATCGCCCTGTAAAGCAAAGCTGTAATTGATGGTCAAAGTCCCTTGCGGCGTTTCGATCTCGGCTTTGGCGGTGATTTTCTCGCCCTCAACTTTGATGTCTTTCAGCGGCATGTCGCCGCGCATTCCGGTGATGGAGCCAATATAGTTGCCGCCTTCCTGCTTAAAGGTCGCAGTCGTCGGACGTTCACCTTGTGGCGAAACCGTTTTGCCTTCCCAGGGTCCAACTAAATTGGCCGACTGCGCGATGGTCGCGACCGCGACAAGTTGAAGTATTACAAAAGCGCTTAACCCGATAAATACTCGTTTCATGTTTATTTCCCATCCACAGAAAAAGCGAGCAACGCATTGCCCGACATCCCCAAAATTCTGCCGTAGCCGGAGTTGATATAAAGAATTCCATTGGCGATAGTTGCTCCGCCGGAATCAATCGTGCCACCTTTGGCTTGTTTGCCGTTGACAGCTTCGTAGGGCTGTCCTGCCGTATCGAAATCCCAGATGATCTTGCCGTCTTTCGTGGCATAACCACGTAAGTGACCGTCCGAAGCTCCCGAAAAAACTACGCCGGGGATTAAGCTCGCCGCCGCTGATTGGGCATTGCTGCAACGCTGGGTTCCCCACGAACAGGGAACCGCCGGAGCGGGCGTATTCCACAGTTTTTTACCCGTTGCAATATCCACTGCCCAGAGACCGGGTTTGCGGACTTCGGGCTGTCCAAAGGGATCAGCAATCGGCACATACGCCGTCTTCGCATCGGCGGCGAAACCCCATTCGATGCCACCCAGAGCCGTTCCATCGCTGAGCCTTGTCTCCCAGATTTTTTTGCCTTGATTGTCGGGATCAAGACCGTACAGGATGCCCGCTTTTTGTCCAGCCAGAATTATTTCTTTGCCGTTTGGTAATTTGCGCAAAATCGGCGAGCTGCCAAAATCGAAATCAGGGCCCGCATTCTGAGGACAATTCCCCGCGCCGGGCTGACGACAATTCATGATGAAATTGTCGTTCGGCGAAGCCTGTGAAATCCAGCGAATTTGTCCGGTTTTCAAATCAAAGGCGATGATGGCATCGTTGCCTCTCGTCGGAGCGTCGGTATACGAATTCCCTGTACCCGCGTAAAGCACTCCACGTTTAGCATCAATCGTCGGAGCCGACCAGATTGCCGCGCCCGCCGGACCGTACAATTGTGTTCCGGCGGAATTCTTTTTAAATGGTAATAGCTCTTCCGTGATGGCAAATGATTTCCAGATGAGCTTACCCGTATACGCATCCACCGCCGCCATGCTGCCACGAAATTTACAGCACTCATATTTATCTGGGCGTGCAATGGCTTCCTCAACCGAAGAGATGGGAACGTACAACCGATCTCCATAAAGCACTGGAGAACCAGTGATGCGCGCGACGGGATGTTCATCTAATTTATTTTTCCAAAGTGTTTCACCAGTCTCTGCATTGACCGCATAAACAGTGCCTCGTTCGTCACCAAAGTACGCCGCGAATTTTGCTTTCTGCCCAGCGGGTAAGGCTCCAACTGAGATTGCCGAACGAACGGGAGAGCCAATATTCGTGATCCAGTAAGTACAGCCGGTTTTTGCGTTCAAGCTGATGATATGACCGG
>JAYVRW010000068.1:0-7584 GCA_043775925.1 Blastocatellia bacterium | reverse complement strand
CACTTACTTCGTGCGTGTTTCTGCATTCGATTTTCTCAGGAAAGCCATCGTGTTTGAGATAAAAGCCACGCCAAGATGGACAATGACGCAGGAAGCCTTTGACCTGTTGCTGGCGCGACTGGCTGCTGACCGCGAACAGGCAGGGCAGGTCTATGAAAATTTGCGTTTGAAGCTGAGCTATTTTTTTGAAGGACGAAACAGCCTCATGCCAGAAGCCTTGATTGACGAAACCATCAATCGTCTGGCGATAAAAATACAGTCCGGCGAAGAAGTACAAAACGTTCCAGCGTATGCCTTGAAGATTGCGCACTTCGTCTGGTTAGAATCAAACAAAAAAGACCACACTGTTCCACTGGAAGAACTTCCACCTGCGAATGATTGGAGCCTCGCCAACAAAATTGAGCGCGAACGAAGCGCACAAATAATGGACGAAGCGAGATATAAAGAAATGGAACGCCTTGTCCTGAACTTATCGGAATCATCGCGGGAATTGTTACGCGAATACTATCAGTCGCCAACCGAGCAGCGGCAACAGATGGCGCAACGCATGGGGATTTCAGAGAATGCGTTATATCTGAAAATCTTTCGGATACGACAGAAGCTGGAAGACGGACTTACCAAACAGTACCCGGAGCCGGAGTGACGTTTTTTTTGTCTTTTAGCGGCTGTTTGGAAACTCTGGTTTGCAGCAGCGCGGCAGAAAGATGGTAGCCAGACGTAATACGTCTGGTACACGAAACTTTGAAATTAAAAGCCGTAATCACGACGGTTGTATTTCCAGCCCAGCGGGCTGCCTGATCGTAGGCAGGTCGTTCACGGCCTGTTACCAAGTGGCGAAATCATCGCGTCCTGGCGGGACGATTGAACGGGCATGATATTTCAATCGTCCCGCCAGGACGCGGAAATTGCGGGACGCGCAGGCAGGCCGTGAACGACCTGCCTACGATCAGGCGACCCGCTGGGTCGGAAGCGAAATCAAGCCGATTACGGCATTTATTTTTCCAGGAACGGAAGGGACGCGGACGCCGCCGATGCGATACCGGAGGTGGCGACCTTGCCACTGGCTACCATCTGACTGCGCCTTCAGCGCAAAGAACCTGGAGTTTTCAGACAGCTTCTTAAAAATAAAATTTCAATTCTAACGAAAGAAAATAAGCATTCAGGTCACTTACTTATGAACGGGAAAAATAATGGCGCAACGTCATTTATCAGTAGGCGGCAAATGATTCAATATTTATTAGGCGAATTGTCTGAACCTGAGCAGGAGCAATGCGAAGAACAGTTTTTCACAGATGACAAGGTTTTTTCGGAATTGCAGATGGTGGAAGATCAATTGATTGACAACTATGTCAGTGAAGCCCTGCCGGAATCGCAACGCCAGCGGTTTGAAACTGTCTACTTGAATTCTGATCGTCGTCGCCAAAAGCTAAAATTTGCGCAGGCGTTGCAACAAACTTTAGCAGCGTTATCTCTCATCCCTCAAGCAGCCGCGACCACGCCGTCATCCTGGCAATCTCTGCTCGCCGTCTGGCGCATGCCAGTGTTTCGTTACAGCGTAGTCGCTGCGCTTTTAGTGGGAGCCATCTTTGGCGTCTGGCGTTTTCTTAATGTCCGCCCTGATGTCCGCCCTGATCCGCAACCTTCACTGGCACAGGTTTCATTACCATCGCCAATGATTGCTGCACCTGCGCCGAATCAAAGCGCAACGCCATCCATTTCGTCCGCAGCCACTCCCGCTGCTCCAGTGAATCAGCCCAAGCGAACGACAGCGCCGATCACTTTATTAAGCGTCCTCAGCCCCGGGCAATTTCGTGATGATGAAACGAACGGCTCCACCAATAAAATCACCATCACGCCAAACGTGACCACGTTAACCCTGAAACTAAAGCTCCCGTCCGGCACGACGTATGCGGCATATCATGCCACTATCGAAACCGTAACCGGGCGAAAACTCATCACCCGTAACCTGAAACCTACAGGCGATTTTCTGCTCCTGTCCATTCCCGCCCAAGCCTTACCACCTGAAGACTACCTGCTTACCTTGTCCGGCAAAACCGCGCAGAACGAGTACGAAGAGGTCAGTGATTACACCTTCCGCATTGTGAAGAAATAACCGATCACCTATTAACAGCTATTTTAAGTTTTCAATCCTACTCATTCCAGCGTTGTGAACGATAGCGAACCTGCTCCAGCTAAATTGAGTGTTAGTGCTTGCCTCCCCTAAAGACCCTCGCTAACAAATAACTGCGTTCGCTACCGTTCACAACGCTGGAATGCCCAGTGCCAATCTTACTTACTGCGGAAAACTATTCTTACGCCCATTCTGCGGCGTAGATTCATACGGGAAGACTTTGTTGTAGCCCATGTCGTTGCTCGTTACACCGTCGTAATTCCCCATAAATGGATCACTGATTTTTAGATTATTGGGATCACGCAAATCAGACAACAAAGCAATGATCGCAATGTCCACGACGTCATCGCCGAAACGTCGTCCATTAGGCCAGCCGCTGGGAATTGAGCCTCCGTTTTTGAAGGGGTCCTGGATTTTGCTTTTCACGACATCTCCGCCAAAAATACTCAGACGCGAGAAGCCTGTCCCGTCAGGATTGGTGGCATCGGTTTTTCCGTTTCCGGCTAACGGCACAGCATCGGTCGAAAGGTCTACCTTAATGACATCAGGGATAAAAATACCTGCGATGTCAGTCCGATTCGTTTCAATCGCCAGCGTCGCGCCCTTACCAATAATTAAATTGATTAATTTTGCCAGTTCAGGATTTGTCGCATATTTACGGAAGAGCTGATTATCAGTTGATGGACTGGTACGGCTATACAAATCTTTATCCACGATGGCGACCAGACCTTCATTGAAAAGCGGATTGCCTTGACGTGCGACTTGCGCATATTGTGCACGTCGTGTCGTTAAGCCACGTCCGGTATCAGGTGTTGCAACTGATATAACCTGACGGCTGGTGGTGGCATAAACACCGACTGATTGCATGTCTCCGCCCAATTCGCTGACCGGAATTTGCAACGCCATCAGATGAATATTAAAGCCTCCCTGCGAATCTTTGCCAGGATTGCGAAGTTGCAGCAAATCAAAAATTGATTGCACATCCGCGTAAAATCCATCATCGCGCTGCCCCGCAAAAGCAGTGTAGCCATTACGCAAAGTCGCAATCGCACCTTTCGTATAACGATCCAGTTCTGCCTCTGTGGCAACGCCTTTGCGCGCCAGAGCTTCGCCGCTATCGCCTGCATTGTAATACGGTGTCGCAATACCCTGATTGTTCGGAGGAACAATACCCGTACCAAGTGAGGTCTGGAATCCGGTTCGATCATCAATTCTGGTCACAGTATAAGTCTGCGTCAGATTTTGACTGGCGTCGTCATTAGCGGCGACGACACCAAGGTAAGATTGCAGGATCGTGTCCTGATTTTTATACTTCGTCCTGAATTCAAAACGATAGGTATAAGTCGGACGCCCTGCCGCGACATCCGTGCCAGTTGAGACGTGGATTTCGTAACGAACCGTGTCATCGAAATTATATTTATTCGGGCCGATGCCGGGATTTTCATGTGGATAAACCCCCAGCGCAACACTCAAATATTTGACTCCGCCTTTGTTGCTGACAAAGGCGTAAACGTCAGTCGTATTCGCGGATGGGTCACGCGTAATCAACGGCGCGTCCATGTGGCTGGAAGCAAAACCTGCTCCCGGCGCAATCAGTAAAGCCGCCATTAAGACAAAGCCAAAACTGTATTTCAGGTGGCAAAATAACTTGTTCATATTTTTTAATTCCTCTCTAAAATTTGTATCCAAAAAATGTAGTGTAACCATCCCAACGAGCTTTTTTTATTGCCGCTCGATCACGCGCCGTAAAGCGAATCGCTCGAATTGTGAATCAGCTTTCTGACGCACAGCTTCCAGCCCGACGCTGCCAACGGTTCGATGACGAGGTGCAATGGAATCCAGAGTTATGGCTTCAGTCTGAGCCAGAGCTGGTGCAATCCGATTCAATGTCAACGAATAATCGCCGATCTGATTGACGGCGTAAGGTGTCGCCAGCACGACATAAATTCCAGTTTCGGGTAACGGCTGATTGATTTGTGCATCCAATCCGCCGCCACTGTTGTCATCACTGAAAAGCGTTTCTCCACTGTTGGTATTGAGCAATAAAAATGCATCGAAGCTGCTCGAAGCCATTTTAATTCGCACGGTGTCACCTTTGACGCCAGCGAACCAATAAGCATCCAGATAATCTCCGGCAGAGGTACGCAAATCAGTCGTGGAAATACTGGCAGTGGTGAGGTTCGCGCCATAACTAATCGGCTGAATCGTATTGCCCGTCAGACGTAACGTGTAAGCCCCGACAGCATTCGGATTATCATCCGCGCTGGTCACAAAAATCACGTAATCGCCACCGCCCGATAAGGCTGTCAGCAACAACGAATTCGTATTATCCAGATTGCCATTGCCTAACCCGCCTAAGTCATCATCCGCTGCCAGCAACGTCAAAGCCCCGTCACTTTCCTTTTTGTAAAGCAAAACTGAAGCATCAAAAAGATCGGCTCTCAGATCAAGCGCAACACCCGTACTGGCATTGGCGGTGAAGCTGTATGCATCAAAATAATAAGTTCTGCCGCTACCATCCCCGGCAGTCGTGATTTGATCGTCTGTAGTTAATTGCCCGCTAGTCACTTGTCCCGGCGTCAGCGGTATTGATCTAACCTGTGCTGGCGCACCGCCCACCGTGAACGTCACTGTATTCGTGCTTTGCCCATTGACCAGCAACCGCACATTGATTTTTCCAAGCCCGGAAATTTCTGGCGGAATGACTACGTTAATTTGATCCAGTCCGAAAAATCCCGGTGCAAATCCGGCGTAGGTAACAGCCCCTGGCACGCCTTGAAAAAGTACCTGAACGGCTTCCGCGACACCATTGCCATCATTAGGATTCGCCGCAATCGCACGCTTGATGCCTGTTCCATAAAGGATTAAATAATTCGGTTGCGCGATAGTGCCCGGTGAGACTGGACGCTCGCTGCCATCCGCATTCGTAATGTTTTGATAAGTCAGACCATCAGTCGTCGTCAAAGCTACCGCTGTGCCCCGCCCATCTGCGCTGCGTGAAAATAATCCGGGAGCCGCCGCCGTAATATTCACCGTTCCAGTGCGGGTCGTCCCGTTGGCATTCGTGACGATGACATTTGCTAATCCGGGATTCGTCAAAATTGGAACGAGGAAATTGATCTGAGAATTACTGACGTAAAACAGCGGCGCGTCTACGCCGTTGATGTTGATTTTTACGCCATTTAAAGTCGAAGGCAGTGGCAGCGAAGCAGGCGAGGCTGACTGTCCGTCCGTCGTCTGAAAGCTACCAAATGCTGCGGCAATTGAATCCGGCGCAACAACGTGCGGGACGTAGCTCGCCGCATTCACAACCGTCAACGAAGGCTGCGGAGCCGAAGCCGTAAAGGTCGGCGCAACCGCCAGATCACGAATAATTTCTGAGGCTCCGATTACCCCGATTAAGGTGGCAGCACCAGTGGTAAGGTTGATCGAATACAACTGCGACTGCGTCGCTCCCGAAGTTGTCAGCGAAGCAAATGCCGCATCATTAAAATCAGCAATATCAAACCCCACCTGATCGGTAGTATTGACTCCCAACGCGCCAATCGTAAAAAGCTGTCCCGTATTTGGCGAGGTCGGCGCACCGCCAACCGATCCCTGTCGCACCAGAATATCCAGATTGGAATCAATGCCATAGAGCGTTGTGACAGTCGCGCCGGAAACATTATTCGTGTAACCAACCCCAACAACATTCGGATTCGCCGCCGCATTCGCATCACCCGTCGCATACACGAGCGTCGTATCTGTTCCTGCCACGCCTCCGGTATCTGGGTTCAAACGAAGATTTTGATCGGCTTCGCTCACCACACGAAGACGATCCGGCACTGGATTAAAATCCACGCCAAATTTGGCTCCGCTTAATGCCGGCGTAAAGGGCGTCGAGCCGATCTGCGTAGCAGCTCCGGTAATGGTATTAATGGTGTAAACTCGGCTCGTGGAACCAACGCCAATCAACTGTGCCGTTCTGGGACGAAAATCAATTCCCTGCAACGTCTCACCTGATTGAAGTCCGGTGACGGTTAAAGTTTTCGTCATCGTCCCCGGCGCAAGAGTACTGAAGCTGACCAATTTATTGCTGGCGGTCAACGCCCAGACCAGCCCTTCGACCTGCGATGATTGGGCTACGGCTGAAGCAGTAAAAAATACTGTTATCATCAACAGCCAGACAGCCGCGAGCGAAGAAAATATTTGTTTCGATCTTTTTTGATTCGGGTTCATAAGAGACAGACCTCCCCTGACCAGCCATTTTTCAGGCTGCGATCTTGTTTATTTTTTTGATTTCCAAATTTATTAGGCTTCACGCCAGTAGTAAGCGCGAGCCTTTACCCAGGGCTTTCAATGATTGAATTATCAAACTTGTTTTACTTTTCCAAACTGTATACGCCTACTATTGTTTGATCGGATTCATTGAAAAAATATTTTTTTAGTTTGGTGGCAGGAAAATAAAAAAGCTCCCGTCCATTGAGAAGACAACGAACTGAAGCTGTAATTTATAAAGCAGTACATTAAGCCTTGCCGCCTGATTTCAGGCATTCAGATAACACGCAATCGCCGTGTGATATTTGCCATCGGCAACAGCGGCGTTGCCTTTGCTTAATTCGTGATTGGTCTTTAGCAATGTCATTTGTATTCCCATTGACGGTAATCGCTTCAGCGTATTTTCAATGCCGTCATTTATTTCTATCTAGCATTAACATCGTATTTCAATCTTCAGGCTTATCCTTCTTTCCCAACGAAAGCGTTGTCACATCATCATCACGTTTGCCAATTATCCAGTTACTAATCCGGTATAAAGTTACAACTGTTTTTGATAATTCTGATAAATAATAAGGGCAACGGATTTATTCCACCGATTACCTTTCAGGTCGGGAGTAAACCAACAGCGCTGGTAACGGGCGATTTCAACTGCGATGGAAAAGATGAATTAGCCGTGACCAATGCCGGTTCCGGCTTCCTGTCCGTGGTCTCACGCCAGAGCAACGGACAATTTTCGCGGATTGATCTACCGTCCGACATTGATTTATCAGCCGTCACAATTGGAGATTTCAATGGCGATGGGAAATTGGATATTGCCTCGTCAAATTATTGGCTGGGACGGATTACGGTGATGCCAAACCAATAACAGAGGTCTGGCGATCAGCAAAGACTAATTCGATAGTAGAAAGGTGCAGTATTTTTGCTGCGCCTTTTCTTGTAGACTTCTACTCTGAATTACTTCTTTGTTGCCTTATAAGCCAAATATGCTTGCTGAAATAGCTCTGGTTCTTTATAGACACAAGTTCTTTTCCCTGTTTTTGAGTGCTCTCTTTCGCTACTGGATGGATACTTTGGATGATGTGCGATTAAATAATTAGTAGAGTTGTTGCGATGAAAGAAAAAGGATAAGTTGGAAGGATGAAATTAGCAATCAGAGAGTTAAAAACAGAGCGGCAACGGCGAGCGGCAACGGGGAT
>JAYVRW010000067.1:0-7595 GCA_043775925.1 Blastocatellia bacterium | reverse complement strand
CTGGATACGATGGCGCTGACGGACCCGACGAAGGTTTTATTTGGACAGTTACACGGGCTTTCTGTTGGATTGACGGGGCTGGATATGCTTCTGGCTTTGGTTGTGATTGTGCTGCTGGTGCGACAAGGTAATAATGCAGAAGCCCGCACGCAGTAAGGGCGCATCTCCTAATCTGTAAAGACACACTTACTGCGTGCGTGTTTCTGCATTCTCTACTGACGATAATGGAAACAATTTTTGGCCCTGACGGTCTGATCGCAAAACATCATCCTGATTATGAATATCGCCTCGGACAAGTGGCGATGGCGAATGCCGTAGCTGACGCGCTATCCCACAATAATCACCTGCTTGTCGAAGCCGGAACCGGTACGGGCAAGACGCTGGCGTACCTGGTTCCAGCGATTGCGACGGGCAAGCGCGTGATAATTTCGACGGGTACAAAGAACCTGCAAGAACAGCTTTTTTACAAAGACATTCCGTTTTTACAATCCATTATTCCGAAGCCGTTCAAGGCGACGTATTTGAAAGGTCGCTCGAATTATTTGTGTTTGCAAAAATTGCAACGTGCGGAGATGAGTCCGGTTTTAGAGGGTTTGGACGAAGTTGATTACTTTGATGAAGTCCGGCGCTGGGCGTATGAAAGTGGAACCGGAGATCGCGCGGAACTCGCTACCTTGCCTGATAATATTGGTTTCTGGCGACATATTGATGCACGGTCGGAAACTTGTATTGGATCGAAATGTCCGAACTTTGAGCCGTGCTTTATCACGAAAGCGCGGCAGGCTTCGCTGGAAGCCGACATCGTGATTGTGAATCATCATTTATTTTTTGCGGATTTGGCGCTGCGTGGTCGTGAATACGGGCAAGTGCTGCCGGATTACAGCGCAGTGATTTTTGATGAAGCGCATCAGATTGAAGACATCGCTTCGCAGTATTTCGGCAATCAGGTTTCCAGTTATCAAATCGAAGATTTAGTCCGCGACATTTCACGGTTGATGATTCAGGACGTAGCTGCGGCGATGGAATTGACCAAAGCCGGCGCACGGGCGACGCGCTTCGCCGATCAATTCTGGCTGTGTTTTTTAGGCACGGATCGGGCGGCGGCTTTGCCGATTACGCTCAGAGGCGATGGGCGTTTTGCCATTCGTCAGGCGATGTTTGTCAGGAAAAATCGTAGCGGAGAATTTGAAGCGACGCCGATAGGTGAACGTTTCTCCAATTTGAAAAATGCGCTCGAACGCTTGAAAAGTGCCTTGGCTGTCATCAAAGACCCGCCTTCCGAAATGGACGCCGTGACGCGCCGTCTGGATCAAATTCTGTTTGATCTTGAATTTATTATTCTTGGCGATGATCCCAATTTTATTTACTGGTGCGAACGGCGTGGGCGTGGCGTATTTTTGCAGGCGACACCGATTGATGTGTCTGGCTTACTCAACGATAAGCTTTTCAATGTTCCGGCAGAAGTCGAAGGACGCATCGAATCTGTTGTGATGACTTCAGCGACTTTGACCAGTAACAATTCTTTTGAGTTCATCAAAGAACGCCTCGGCATTGAGAAATGTGATGAGCTAATTGCGGAATCAAATTTCGATTTTCGGCATCAGGCATTGTTGTATTTGCCGACGGATTTGCCCGATCCGCGTGATGCCAATTTCACGCAACTGGCAGCCGGAGAAATTGTCAAAATTCTCAATGCTTCCAAGGGACGCGCTTTTGTGCTTTGCACCAGCAATAGTTCGATGGATCTGTTGCGTGATTTAGTCGCCGCCGAGGTTGATTTTCCGATCTTCAAACAAGGTGATGGCTCGCGTTCAGGATTATTGGATCAGTTCCGCCAGACTCCGAATTCTGTGCTGTTTGCTACGTCAAGTTTTTGGCAGGGCGTAGACGTGCGCGGTGAAGCGTTGTCCTGCGTGATTATTGATAAGCTACCGTTTGCCGTGCCGTCCGATCCAGTGATTGCAGCGCGGCAAAGATTTATTGATGACACTGGCGGCAGTAGCTTCAGCGATTATTCTGTGCCGTCCGCGATTATTGCATTGAAGCAGGGCTTAGGAAGATTGATTCGCAGCGCAACAGATCGCGGAGTTCTCTCCGTGCTTGATCCGCGCCTGACGACGAAAGCATACGGGAAGACATTTCTGAACAGCCTTCCACCGTGCAAAATTACGCATCAAATTTCAGACGTAGAAAAATTCTTCATCAACAAGGCAGAAGCCCGCACGAAGTAAGGATCAGATTTTGTGTAGAATTCTATTGCCTTGGCGATACCGCTCAGTCAAGTCTCAGCTCCTGAATCAACTCTTGATACAGTGAAATAATATCCTGCAACAGCCGTTGGCGTGAATGATGTGTGTTGACAAAGGAGCGACCACTGCTCCCCATTTCGCTGCGGAGAGCGGTTTGCGTTAAGAGAAATCGTAAGGCACGCGCGAAGGTCTCGGCATCTTCAGTTGGCGTAGTGATACCGTGATCCCACAATTGAAAACCTGCTTGTTGACTACGACACCGACCGAGGAGATTAATGACCCCGCCAACTTCCGTTGTAATGACTGCGCAACCTTTATTCATTGCTTCAATCAACGTCAATGGTGTCCCTTCGTTCAGCGAAGTCAAGGCGACGACATCTAATTCTTCATACAGGTTGACGACATCATTCCGAAACCCTGTAAAAGTTACCCGATCTGTAATGCCAAGCAGATGTGCCTGTTGTTCCAGAGCAGGACGCAAGTGGCCATCGCCAATCAGAAAAAAATGAGTCCGGGCTTCAGAGAAAGGCTCATCTTTGATAAATCGCGCAACTGCGTCTAAAAACATGGTGTGATTTTTGACTTCACATAAACGCCCGACAATCCCGACGGTTAATTCATGTTCCTTGATGTCATATTCGACACGCAGTGATTTCTGCCTGGCAAGAGCTTCTTCACACGCAATACCAAGCCGGATAATCCGCATTTGAGCTGGTCGTCCAACCCCAAACTGTTCATGAATTTCGTGTTGTTGCTGCTCACTGATAGTCACAATTCGATCTGTACATAACCACGCCAGCACGCGTTCAATCGCCACAAAAAATTTTGTTTTTACTACGCCATAATAGCTGTGGAAGATATGACCGTGAAAGGTATGAACAATGCGGCAAGGTCGCGGGCGCAACCAGAGTGCCGAGGGCGTCAACCAACGATAGAGCAACGCCGCCAGCCGCCCGGTTGCGCCGGCTTTGGCCTTATGCGTGTGTATGATGTGCGGTTTGATCCGCAACAATTCGCGCCACAATTTGACAATCACAACAATGTCGCGGATGCCTAGCTCGCGGCTCATGGCTTGAATGATGAGGGGCTTGATGCCAGCGGCCAGCGCATAATTTGTCATATCGCCTTCGTTGGACGGAACTACGCCGGTAATCAAGGTTGATTCGAATTCTGCTGTGTTCAGCCCCGCAGTCAACCAGGTCACATGCTTGGTCGGCCCCCCGATATTAAGCCGATCAATAATTCGCACAATGCGGATGCGATGGTTTTTCTCTAAAGCCATAAAGACAGATTTCGCGTCTGGTAATCACCAGCAATGCGGATAAAACAAATCCAAAGCGGTTTCGATGGCCTGTTGGATGACTTGTTGCGTTTTCCTATGTTCGCGCCACCATTGACCACGCCAGGCCTCAGCCTCGGCGGGTGTATAGGTGACTGACAACTTAATTTGCGCACGGGCAAATGGTGGAGCCAGTGTGCGATTGGTGGCGCGGCTGGCAATTGGGTTCGTGACAATAATGACACTTTTCCAACCTCGTTGTTTGATGAAAGCCAGTAAGATGTCACTCAATTCCGCTTCGCAATCGGCGCGTGGCAGGTGCAAAGTCGTCACCTTTTCAGGTGGTAAGCCGAGCTTTAATAAGCGTTCGCGGGCAAAGTCTGAAGGGAAAATCTTCCAGGTGGTTTGTCCGCTCAGGCAAACGATGTGTTGTGCCAGTCCTTGTTGCGACAACCCCGCGATATATTGTTCAGGCGCCGATGCGCTATCGGAAGTAAAGTACAAAATTACGTCGGATGGAGTAGTCTCCGCTGGACGGATCAGCCACCAGGGCAACGAAAAAAACAACAGCATGGCGCTGAAGAAACAGATCATCAGCGCCAGTACCGCGCGGCGTAAATATTTCGCCCGGGGCTTGGTGATTTTAGGCGTTATTTCCATCTGGTCACCAATGTATTGCCCCAGGCAAAAACTTCACGCACCGTGGTTCCGAAAGCGCGACGATGCTTCCACCAATTCTCAGGTTGCCAGCCTGATCCCTCGGCTGGCACGGGGACAGAATAGAATTTTAGTTCAGGCGCGGCTTGCTCAAACGTAAACAAGGCACGGCGCGAATGAAATGCCGAAGTGACAATAATCGCTGAGTGCCAGCCTCGCGCCCGCATCAACGCCGAAATGTTCCGGGCTTCAAGGCGCGTGTTGTTCCCGCCCGGTAAGTCGAGCAGGTTATTTTCAGGCGTTCCGAGACTCAGCAGATAATCTCTCGAGGCAGTGCTGGTATCCAAATCAGGGCCATAAGAATACCCACTGACCAGAACATATTTTGCCAAACCCTGCTGGTATAAATTGGCAGCTTGTAATTCACGCAGGCAATCAGCATCGCCACTGAGCGAAACGATCAGGTCAGCGCCTGAAGTTTGATCCGCCCGGAATAGTTGATGTCCGAAGGCTGACAACACAAATGGTGACAGCAGGTATCCTGCGATCAGAATTCCCGTAGTTATTACTGTGCGGCGCAGCCAATGATTATTTTTCCACATGACCTGAAAAGTTACCTGACATTGATTTTTGCTGGCAGGTTGAGGGCAACCTGAAAAGCTATAGTAGCGAAACATTTTGTCTAACGCCATTGCACACCTGTGTTATGGCGAATCTTTCTTCTTCAAAATTTCACAAAAATGTTAATTTATTTTTGACGAGAAAGATAAACATTTAAAAAATTATTTAACAAAGCGACAGGTGCCAAAACAAAATTTTCAGCGAAATATCTAATAGAAACCAACAAATGAGACAAGAGGATGGTGAATTGTTTAATAGGTTTAAGTAATCTTGCTAAGACAGCTTGTTAATACAGTTTGAATTCTAACCCGTTTTATCTTGACAATATCACAGAATTTTAAAAGAATTATAACAGTTGTATTCATATTTTTTGGATTTTGTCAGGTTTTTAATTTGAAGCTGCCTCGACATGAGGTTTCCTTTTTGGCTTAATTTGCGGTGATGTGTGCCTTGACATCAGAAAATCGTTAAGCCTATCTGTTCCTTCCCCCGTTGCAATGTGAAAAACCGATTATGAAAAATTTACTAAACATTCGTATGCAAGGTGCGTGGTTTCTGGTTTGTTTAATTCTTCTTCCTACCTTGCTCGTCAAGGCGGCAACAGCCGAGCCGTTGTCTGCTGAGTTGTGGATGAGCGGAGACACCACGGTGAATGGGAAAGCTGCTGTCACTGGTCTTATGATCCTGAGTGGGAATCACATTCAGACCGGCAAAAATGGGGTGGCAGTGATTAACCTCGGAAAATTGGGGCGGATTAAATTACAGCCGGAGACGGATTTAGTTCTGCATTTTACTGCCACTACCATCAGTGGCAATCTCAATACTGGATTGGCACTGGTGAATGCGTCGGAAGGTGTCGCGGTGAATCTTAAAACATCGTGTAGTGACACCGTGGCAGAGCAACCAATCATTTCTTCATCCTCATCACTCGAGACTGTCGTCACGGAAACCCCGGATGCCGTCAAGCCGGAACAAGTCCCTGTCGGAAGATGTTCAAGGATTGCTATCCCGGCAAGTGGTCGTGCCGGTGGTTTTCTTCTCCCTGCCTTGTTAAGCGGGGGGGCTGTTTTAGGGACGGTTTTCGCGGTTGTCTTACTAGCGGATGCCAACCATAGCGGACTCACTCTTGATTCACTCAACCTAACTTCTTTCAGACCAAATTAACCGGACTTCCCCCCCCATAATATGCAGTTCACCTGATTTTGATATTTCCAGTAGTAGATCGTCTCCCTCCCCCCTGCGAAGCTGGATCAATTGGCCAATCGTGCATTTGGTTCTTCACACTTCCACAAAATTTGAATGGTATTGACACTTAGACTAAGCCAGCGAGTGGTGCGCGTAATGTTGTTTTTCATTGGGCTGGGATTCTGTCTCGGCTTGCTCTGGCTGATTTACGGGCGTTTCGTGGTTGGTGTTTTAGCTACTAAAAGCACGTCAGTCCAACAGGCAGCCCTGGCCTCCGCCCTTCGTTCCTTTCCGAATTCACCCCGCTTACAGGCACGTTACGCCGATATTTTATTGCAACAGGTGCTGGCTTCTCCTCAAGCTGTGGTGGAGGCGGAAACGGCGGCGGCACGAGCGGTGCAACTTTCCCCCTTCGAGGTGAAAAACTATCTTTTGTTGGCCGCTGCCAGAAGCGTGAGCGGAGACTTAGCGGGAGAAGAAACACAATTGCGGGAAGCTCTTGCAGTGGCTCCACACAACACGCAAATTCATTGGCGCTTAGCGAATGTGTTATTACGAAACGGGAAAATGGAACCAGCGCTGGATGAATTTCGCAGTGCCATCACGGCGAATCCTACGCTCTTACCGCTCTCGCTTGATTTGTTGTGGCAACTGGCGGAAGGCGATCTTCCCACCCTGAAGCAGGCAACCGGCGAGAAGACGAAAAATCAGTTAGTGCTGGCACAATTTCTGTTGCAAAAATCCCGGGTGGCTGAGGCCCTTCAGATTGTCAATCAAATTGATCCCGAAGCGCGTCTGGCCGCACCGGAAATAGGCGGCTTTTTAAATGATTTACTTGCCAGTGGTAAGTTTGAGGCGGCGCATCAACTTTGGATGATCATGTGCGCTCCTCGTGATAACACGCAACCGCTGCTTTGGAATGGCAGCTTTGAAACTGCCAGCCCTGCTCATTTATCCCAATTCGATTGGCAACTGCGCAGTAGTGAGTATGCCCGACTGACGCTTGATGATTATGTCGCGCACACTGGCTCGAAGGCACTGCGCCTGGATTTTTCGGGGCGCGATACGACTCGGCTCAGTAATGAAATCAGGCATCTCATTGTGCTGCAACCGGGAATGCGTTATCGGTTGTCCTGTTTTGTTCGGACTGCAAAATTGCTCACCCCTGAGGGACCGCGCATAGCCATCACGACGCAGGATGCTTCCCGGGTGATTGCCGCGACAAATCCAATCAATACGGAATCGGCTGATTGGCAGCCACTGACGCTGGATTTTACGGCCCCGTCCCCGACTTTAGCGCTGCTTGTGACGGTGCAGCGTCTTTCCAAAACAAGTTATGACGATTCCACCCACGGCACTATTTGGTTTGATGATTTTTCCCTGACGGTCTTGCCCTGATGAATAAGATGAATAAGTTGCTGGAGAAAATTACGATGGCGCTGTTTCTCGCAGTGCTTGTTTTTACCGCCTTAGCGCACGGTGCAGTGGAGTCGTGGGCGGTTGCGTTAAGTGCTACGGGCATCGTCGTAGTTTTGTTTCTTTGGATCCTCACTGCCTGCCTTGAGCAGGAATGGACGATTCGCCTGCCCGCTTTGCTCTGGCCG
>JAYVRW010000066.1:0-7666 GCA_043775925.1 Blastocatellia bacterium | reverse complement strand
CCATCCGGGCATGACACGAAGCGCAAACCGGATCGGCACGATGGACTTCCAGTTGCTCACGCATACTTAACACCCGACCATCCTTGCCGTGCAGCTTCCCCAGGTCTCGGGTAACATCAGGCGGCGGTGGCGGCGGTGGCGCACCCAGCAGATTTTCTAAAATCCACTTGCCTCGTTGCACCACAGACGAACGATTGGGGTAGGAGGTTACAGTTAAGATGCTTCCCTGCCCTAACAGTCCGCCGCGATTCGGGTCGCTTAGTGCAACGCGGCGAAACTGCGAACCGTAAATCCCAGGAATGCCATAATGCTCTGCCAGACGTTGATTCAGAAAAGTATAATCAGCATCTAATAAATTAAGAATGCTGCGGTTTTCGCGCAAAACACTCTCAAAAAATAACTCAGTTTCCTGCCCGAAGGCGCGACGCAAACTTTCGTCGAAATTCGGGAAAATATCAGGGTCGGGGTTTTGCGTTTCAAGGTTGCGCAAATATAACCACTGACCGCCGAAATTACTGACCAAAGCTCGTGAACGCGGATCGTCAAGCATACGCGTCACCTGCGCTTGCAACGTCGCCGGATTGCTGAGTTTTTTCTGCTCCGCCAAATCTAATAATTCGTCGTCAGGAATACTGCTCCACAAAAAGAATGAAAGCCGCGAAGCCAATTCAAAATCGCTCACGCGGGCGATGTCAGACTTTGCCGTCCGTGGATCGCGTTCGATGCGGAAGAGAAAATCAGGTGACACGAGCAAAGCTTCGAGCGCCGCTTGAATGCCTGTATCAAAATCCGCGTTTTGCCGACTACCATCATAAAATGCCAGCAATGGATTAATGTCGGCTAACGTGACCGGACGCCGGAAGGCATGACGCGCCAGATTCGTCAGTATTTTTTTCGCGCAAAGCCGCTCATCTTTTGCCGAGGTTGGCGTACAAATAAAAATCTTTTCGCGGCTCGGCGTATTGCCACGCGCAGTGGCATTAAACGGGCCGCTGACAATGACCGTATCTACATTCGTATTTTGCGACACGGGGAATTGTTGGATGCGCACGCCATCCAGTCGCAAATCCATCTGGATTTTATCTCCCGACTGCCCCCCGCCACCTCCGCCTCCTGGTCCGCGTCCAACCGCAGGCATTGCCACTTCAGGCTTCGCGCTATCACGCATAAACGTCACGCCAATCGTGCGTAATCCCGCTTTAATCGGCGTCTTCACATCAATTGGTTTCGATGTATCACCGGGCATTTTCAAGCGGAGTTGATATTCGGCATCCACCGGGAAATAGTACTGAAACGAAGCGCCGCCACGTGAATAAAATGGTAAATCATCGCTGACACGTTCGGTGCGAACTACGCCGCCAAAAACTTTGGGAGGCTCACGTTTCGCCTGCAAAATTTCTTCGCCGGGCTTCATTTTCAAATCGCCAACCGCCGTGCGGCTGATGCGATACGCCACCGACATGTATTTTTCAAGCAGCGCAGGCGACAAAGACAAGACATCACCAATGTTGTCAAAACCGTAGCCCGAATCGTCTACTGGCAAAGCCGTTCCCGGCTTGACATCAAGCGCGAGCAAATCACGAATAGCGTTACTGTATTCAGCCCGATTCAAACGATGCACCGATTGCCGTCCCGGATTCGGATGCGCCGCCGCAGCTTTATCTAATGCGCCTTCCAACCAATTCACAAAATTCGTCACGTCCTTCGGTTCAGGATGTGGAACCTTCACTGGAGGCATTTGTCCGGTGCGAACCTTGCGCAAAACTCGTTCCCACGTATCCCCATTTTTGGTGACATCCGTGTAATCCAAGCCTTCCAGCGAAATGTCAGCCGTTTTCGTTTTTTGATTGTGGCAACCGATGCAGTATTCCTGAATCATTACCTCATGCGCGGAAGTTTCCGCCGCGCTGACCTGATTTAGTTGCCGCCGCGAACTAATAACAAACACGACGAAGCTGACAACCAAAAGGATGCAGCCAAATTTGAATCTTTTCACATTCATAACTTCAGATTATAGAACTTATTTCGACGGGATCAACCAGATTAACACTTGTCTCCATTTCAAGCTAAAAAATCCTGTTCACCGTGTCAATCCTGTCGAAATTTTCCTATTTGCCAT
The DNA here is from genome assembly GCA_043775925.1 of Blastocatellia bacterium. Classification (GTDB taxonomy): domain Bacteria; phylum Acidobacteriota; class Blastocatellia; order RBC074; family RBC074; genus JAFDVL01. Next base: position 5,547 of record JAYVRW010000066.1, on the reverse strand, counting down.
TGAATAACTTCGGCGCAAATTCCGTCAAATAATTTCGCCAGTTGATCCACGTATGCCCGCCCGTTGATTCCTCGAATTCTGCATTGAAGCCGTGTTTTTTTAATAATTCCACAGTTCCTTTCGTCGTCGTCAGCAAGAAATCTTCCTTGCCTGTAGCGAACCAAACCAGCTTCAATCCTTTTTTCAAATTCGCGTCATCAAGCTTCGCCTGATTTGTTTTGACCCACGCTTCGCCATCTGCATTCAGCGTTCCAGGCACTGGCGCATTCGCAGCAGGAGCCGCTGGCGCTCCCGGCCCACCTGGGGCGCGGTTGAAGCCTTGAAGCAAGCCTGAACTGTAAACACCAACGTAAGCAAATTTTTCTAAATTCGGAATCGCAATATTCAGCGTTTGCCCACCACCCATGGAAAGCCCTGCAATAGCGCGATTACTACGATCAGGCAGGACGCGATAATTTTTCTCGGCATACGGCATAATGTCCGTTGTAAATTCTTTGACGAATTCATCAGGCGGAGCCGGCGTCCCTGGAGCACGCGGCGCACCCATTCTAAAAGTCTGACTGGTATGACCGGCAGGCATCACCATCACCATTGGTTTGGCTTTCCCAGCGGCGATCAAATTATCCAGAATAAATCCGGCGCGTCCGACCGAAGTCCACGCTTCATCAGAATCGCCTGCGCCGTGCAGCAAATAAAAGATCGGATATTTGCCTTTGCCAGATTCATATCCCGGCGGCGTATACACGTGCATCCGGCGAAATTTTCCTAGTGCGGTAGAGTAATACGTGACCGCTGCCACTGCGCCGTGCGGAACATTTTTCGTATCGAAATTATCAGAGCCGGAGACATTCACCAGACTCCAAACATTGTTGTTCGATTCACTAATGGAAGGGTTGCGCGGATCAATCACCGTTACGCCGTTCACATTAAAATTGTAGCGATACGCTCCCGCATCAATCGGACCAATCGTGATTTCCCAAACCCCGTTTTCACCTTTCGTCATTTCCTTTCCCTGCCCCATGCCGGGAATGTCGCCACCGCCCAGCCGAACTTTCTCTGCCTGCGGCGCGAGAATACGAAACGTGATGTGACGATCAGCCTGCACTTCAGGCGAAGTCACCTGAATAGGACGCTGCGCCTGCGCCAAAGCTAATGTGGTTAAAGCTGAGGTAATTACGAAAACACACGCAGAAACACGCATGGATATTTTTCCAAAATTCATTTTTTCTCCAGATTGATGAGTAGGGAACCAACCAGACTTGTTATTTATACCGCAAGCAGAGGAATCTGTGAAGGAATGAGAGAAATTAATTATCAGCACCTTATTGTCAGACAGCCCGCAGAGCGGGTGACAGCCTTTAATGCTTACTCTTACTTTGCAGGGCTAATATTTAATCTAATTACTAATCGTATGATTGAAAGCTAAGCTACGAATCTTGTCATCAAGCTGCCGCTGAATGCCGCTACGTTGTTCGACTAAAATATTTTCCTGCGTCCGCGTCTTTTCTATTTGATCTTCGGATTCGGAAATTTTGTTCACGTAACGCGCCAGCAATTTCTTTTCCTCTTCGCTTTTGCCCAGTACTTTCAGATTTTCCCGCATCCGTGCCTGCTCCTGCGTGAACGAACGGAGCGCGTCTTCTTTTTCCTGAATTTGTTTATTCAACGTAACAATTTTTGCTTTAATTTCAATGACTCCATCCAACGATTTTTTCATCTCCGGGCTGAGATATTTGTCGCGTACCCAGATAATAATGTTGTCATTCGTGATGTTCGTTAATTGAAACGTATCGCGGTCAGGCAATTCTTCTGTGACGGTAAATTCTGTGGTTGAGTTGGCGGCGATAGTTTCTTTGAAACGGCGATAATTTTCTGTCGTCTCAACCGGGTTCGGTGTATTCACCAGCTTCCATTCTTTGTTTTCATCTTTATCAATCGGGTGCTCAATAAAAATCGTTTTCAGACGTGAGCTAACATTGGTCAAAATGTACTTCGTAGTTTTGGATTGTTTGTAATGAACGCGAAATTCTCCATTGAGAATTTCGGATTGATACGCTGCCTGATTTTCTTCTTCTGTTTTCGTTTCAACCCGACAACCAAGATCAACGGCGTAGGTGATAAAACGTTTTTCGTTAGGCTTGATACGCGCCGTCATTGCTTCGCCGGAGTAGGTTCCATTTTCGATGACGGTGATTGGGCCGCCTTCCAAAGTCAGCCCCGTAGAATTCGTCAAATACACCGCATTCATTGGATTTTGTCTGAGCGTTTTCGCATTATACAGCGAAGCTGTTTCCCCTTCGAGCGCCGATTGCACAATCGGAATCAGCGCAGAGCTGTTACGCTTAATGCTGATCGGCTGATCAATTTTGTATTCAAATAATTCGCCGATGTCTTGCGTACTGACGTTGACTGAGACGCTTTCATTAGTTGCTATCGAACTCATCGTCCTAACCGACATAGCAGAGGATTCTGTCATAACATTTACAGCATCAGCCGAAATCATCACAGATTCAGATACTTGCCCTACTTCAAGAGAAATATTTGCCGGTGTCATGCTGTTAGAAGCAACACGTACATTATTTCTTATCAATGATTTGAATCCTGAGCTTTCAACTTTTACTTGATAAAGCCCTGATGGAACATTCACGAAATACTGCCCTTCATTGTTTGAAGTTAGACGATACTCCTGCGAATTTGTCAGGTTTCTAACCGTAACGCGTGCGCCTGCAATCACTGCGCCAGAAGGGTCTGAAATTACTCCTCCGATGCCTTTACCTCCGATTAGATTCTTTGGATTCTCCAGTCTTGCAGCTTCCGCAATTTGTGGCGACATCACCAAATCATCCGGCGGCGCAATCACAGGGCGACGCTTGTAGCGCGGTTGCTGTAAGTCCATCGTAAACGACACTGGCATACCGGCTACGAGCGAAAGTGACACGTTTGTCCAGTCTTCGTCCTGCACGTTGTCTACCACCGCCCAACCTTGCAGGAATGGTTTATTTCTCTCATCCAATACAATTCGATACGTCGTTTTCCAGACGGGAGCTTCGACGACATAACTCACAAATAAATCGCGCTCGCCTTTGCCGTTGGCGGTGATCGCCAGCGTCCGATTATTTTTCTTCACGGTAGATTGCAACACCGAAAGATAGCGTTCGAGGTCGCCGCGAATTTTACTGTCGAGTAATTTTATTCCACGAATTTGCTCGAACGGAAAGCTGCGCAATTCGCCTTCGACCATCAACACCAAATCCTGCGAATCAATTTTTTCCTGCCCTTGCGATTTGCTACGTTTTTCGATGCCGACAACTGTACCTGTATTGGTAGCTGCTGCCGTTTTGACTTCGACATGCGAACCGCGCAATTGTCCAATCAACATCGTCAATCCCGCCGCATTCGTGTCATCCAGGACCAGTCCGAATTCTTCTAAACGTTTGTCGAGAGGTTTGACGGAATCGAAATTGACTGCGCCAATTTTGCCTTTGCTCAAATCCAGGACGACGAGCGATTTCAGGACATCATTCATCTGCGAAGCATCGAACGAAAAACTGATTTGCTGATCGTCTTTTACTTTGCCTTGTCGCTCAAAATATCCGACGCCGTGCTTGTATAAAATTACGCGGCGCAACGGCAACGGGTTCTCTTGATTTTGTGCATCAACCGTCAGCGCAAGCCCAAAAAATAAAGCGAGGAACAGGCAAAGATTTCGTCTCATAAATTTTTCTCCTGAAATGGTGATTTCCGAAAATGACAGTAAGCGTCAACGGATAAACGCTTGGCAAAGACAAAATGTGACAGGCTGAAGGATGAAAAATATTTTTATTGAGAGCTGACGAATTGAACCCGATCATAGACATCGGCTAATTTCAAATTGCAGCCAATTGATTTCAGTACGACTTTACTTTTCAAGCCGCGATAGACAATCCGCGTCCAATTGCCATCATCCTGCCGAATGAACTGCTCGACTCTGGGCTGATCCTGAGAGACGAGCAAATAATCGCTCAGCGTCGGATTCCAAAAATCGTAGCGATCAAATTTTTCACCACGATCAAAGGATTCCGTCGTTGGCGATAAAATTTCAATGATGACTTTGGGATTCGTCACCACGTCGCGGTGATCGTCCAAATATTGCGGCTCACCGCAAATTACCAGGACATCAGGATACGAGTATAAACCTTTGGCTGAAAATTTTTGTTTTGGTGTGGGTCCACTGCGAACCTTCGTATCTTTATCACGCGCACGGCAATCTTTGCCTTTGAGTTGTGCATGCAAATCTGCCGCAATGTTAAGAGAAATATCTCCGTGTTCGCTGCTCTCACCCGCCATCGCATAAATCAGACCGTCAAGATATTCGTGACGCTCTTCAGCTTCACGCTCAAAGGCGAGATATTCATCAACTGTATAAGATTCTTGTCGCTGCGCTAAACCCATAGTTAGTACTTTGCCTCCGGTCGCATGTGCGGAAACAAAATCACGTCGCGGATCGAACGTTGATTCGTCAGCAACATCACTAAACGATCAATGCCAATTCCCTCGCCCGCCGTCGGAGGCATTCCGTACGATAGAGCGCGGATGTAATCTTCGTCCATCATCATGGCTTCATCGTCGCCGCCTTCGCGCTGTTTGGTTTGCTCTTCAAAGCGGCGTTTTTGTTCCGCCGGATCGTTCAATTCTGAAAAGGCATTCGCAATTTCCATCTGCGCAATGAAGAGTTCGAAGCGATCCACAAAACGCGGATCATCGGCTTTTTGTTTCGAAAGCGGGGAAAGCTCCGTCGGAAATTCCGTGATAAAAGTTGGATTGATGAGATGCGGTTCGGCGACATGCTCAAAAATTTCACCAAGCAAATATCCATCATTCAATTTCGGATCAAAACTTAATTCGAGCGTCGCCGCAGCTTTTTCAAGTTCAACGCGAACCATCAAATCATCAATGGATGGTTTCTGATCGTTCAGATTTTCAGGCCAGTATTTCAGCACAGCTTCGCGCATCGTCAGGCGTTGCCAGTTGGCGAAATCCAGTGAATTTTCCTGATACTGAATTTGTTTTGTCCCGCACACCTGCTCGACCAATCCCGTAATTAATTCTTCGGTCAAATTCATCAAATCATGAAAATCCGAATACGATTGATAAAATTCCAGCATCGTGAATTCAGGATTATGGCGAATGGACAAACCTTCGTTGCGGAAATTTCGATTGAGTTCGTACACGCGCTCGAAGCCACCAACAATCAATCTTTTCAAATATAGTTCCGGCGCGATGCGTGCATACAGCGGAATGTCCAGCGCGTTGTGATGGGTCTTGAAGGGACGCGCTGCGGCTCCCGTCGCCAATGGAGTCAGCATCGGCGTTTCGACTTCGATGTAACCGCGTTCGTCAAAATAATTTCTGACCGAACGAACAATCTGTGCGCGTTTGACGAACACTTCACGCGAAGTCAGTTCGCCTTCTTCGCGTTCCTGCACCGCTCCGCTCGCAATCAAATCAACGTAGCGTTGACGATAGCGCAATTCCTTATCCGTAATGCCGTGATATTTGTCCGGCATC
>JAYVRW010000065.1:0-7689 GCA_043775925.1 Blastocatellia bacterium | reverse complement strand
GCGTTTCGAGGAAAACGAGTAAGCTGGTTTTCTCGAAACCCGAAACCCGAAACCCGAAACTCAAGACTTGAGACTGATCCCCCTCGAAACGCAAAACCCGAAACTCGAAACCCATTTTTCCATTGAAGGACATCAAAAAAATGCTAAGATGCGACTTCAGCAAAATCTCTTAGCCCCGTACCGTTTTGATCTTTTCTGCAACTATAGATCAATTGAAATGTGAAGTTTAGCTTTTCACATATCAGGTTATATGAGCTAAAAATGGATGTAATAAAAATGAATATACTGCCGCTATTGAGTGCCTGAACGAAGTCATTGAGCGGCAACCCTGGAGTGCGGTGGCACTCTACAATAGAGCCTTAGCAGATCAGCATACTGATGATTTTGAGCGAGCAATCTCTGACTATACAAAAGCACTGCTGCTCAATCCGCGAGATTCGGATAGCTTTAATAACCGAGGTATGGCTTATGTCAGTTTGGGGAAGCCTGAATTAGCTCTTCCTGATTTATCTGACGCTATAAGACTTGCGCCAAAAGACAAAAAAATCTATTTCAATCGGGGGATTGCATTTAGTGAATTGGAAGAACATGCGAAGGCTATAGTAGATTTTACAACGGCTCTTCAGCTTGATCCTCTCTACGCAGACACACTTTATAATCGCGGGTTGGACTATAAACGGCTAAGCAATGATAAAGAAGCAATCAAAGATTTTACGGAATACATTCAGCTTGTTCCAGATGATGCTGAAGCCTACAAAATTCGTGGCGAACTTTACAAGCGTGTCGGAAAACTGAAAAAAGGGGAGAAGATATTTCTACAGCAATTCGGCTTATGAATTGATAAAAAATTACCCCTTAACCCGCTCAATCTCCGCCCCCACCGCACACAACTTCTCTTCAATTTTTTCATACCCGCGATCAATGTGGTAGACGCGGTCAATCCAGGTTTCGCCTTCGGCTGTGAGCGCTGCCAGCACCAGTGAGGCGGAGGCGCGCAAATCGGAGGCGATCAGCTTCGCTCCGGTCAGTTCTGACTTGCCGTGAATGATGACCTGGCGTCCGTTGACTTTGAGATTTGCGCCTAAGCGTTGCAGTTCGCTGGCGTGCATAAAACGATTCTCGAAAATGTTTTCTGTCACGCAGCATTCGCCTTCCGCCTGCGTCATCAACGCCATATACTGCGCCTGCATATCGGTCGGGAAGCCGGGATAAACTTCCGTCGTCGCGTCTTTCGCGCTTAACTTTTCCGAGGCTTTCACGCGCAAACTCGTCGGAGATAATTGTTCGACGATGACTCCGACATCGCGCAATTTTTCAATGACGGAAATCAAATGTGATGGATTGCAATCCGTGATTTCCAGCTCCCCATTCGTCATCGCCGCCGCAATAATCAACGTTCCGGTTTCGATGCGATCAGGGATAATCGGATGATCTGCGCCGTGCAATTTCGCTACGCCTTCAATGGTCAACGTCGAAGTATTCAGCCCTTCGATTTTCGCTCCCATTTTTATCAGCAATTCCGCGAGGTCGGTAATTTCTGGCTCGCACGCCGCATTAATCAAGCGCGTAGTCCCTTCTGCCAGCGCCGCCGCCATCAGAATATTTTCCGTTCCGCCCACGGTGACGGTTTCAAATACGATGTCGGCTCCGTGCAACCGTTCGGCGTTCGCGTGGATGACGCCGTTGTGCATCTCAATTTTCGCGCCCATTTTTTCGAGCGCTTTCAAATGCAAATCAATCGGACGCGAACCAATGGCGCAACCTCCCGGCAAGCTGACGCGCGCTTCGCCGAAACGTGCGACTAACGGCCCTAATACCAAAACCGAAGCGCGCATGGTTTTAACTAATTCGTAAGGAGCTTCGCGGGAATCAACGGTAGCCGCGCTGATGCGATGGGTGCGGAGTTCAGGAACCAAAACCGTGCAGCCTAAATCTTCCAACAAACGCCGCATCGTAATAAGGTCACGGACGTACGGAACATTGCGCAACGTCACGGTTTCAGCAGTTAATAACGTTGCCGCCAGACAAGGTAAAGCTGAATTTTTTGCGCCACTGACGACGACAGTTCCATGCAGCGGATTGCCACCTTTAATACGAAATTTATCCATAAAATATTTAGTACTTGTAATCTACATTTTGTGGGGCGGGTTCTTTACCCGCCACTACTTCTTCAAAAAAAGATTTATCGGGAATCTTTTTATTGTCATTTTTTCGGGCGGGTAAAGAACCCGCTCCACATTCTTAAACTAAACTTACAGGCTATTCGTTGATTCCTTTGAATCCGTCTCCACTTTTAAATTCGAGCGTTGATTCTTTGCCTGAAAATTTGATCAAAACCTGATTGACCTGATCGTCGAAAAGCTCTAAGAAAATGCTTTGCCGGAGCTTCAATCCGTGCAATCCTTCGGGAACTCTAGCCGTAAGATTGATAATGAAAACATCGGCTTTCTGCTCAATTTTCGTGAGAAGGATTTTTTTACTTTTTCCACGCGAATCTTTGATTTCCAAATGTTCATTCAAGTATCCGGCAATTAACTGCCGCTGCGATAATTTGACCGAACCCACGAAACGAGTTTTCAAAGCCTTCTCAAAATCATCCGCAAAAACTCTCACCAGAATTGTCGCGGTCGAGCTGTTGGCGTGTTGCTCAAGCTGCGTAAAACTCAAATGATAATTATGGGCATTGGCATTGGCTACCCAACCCGCAAACATTAGCAAGAAACACGCACGAAGTAAGTGTGCGCCCTTACTTCGTGCAGGCTTCTGCAATCCAGTATTTACTCTTAAAATCTTTTTCAAATTGACCTCAGATTTTCTCAGGCGTCATTCAACCACGTCTTGAATTGACACGCAATCGCTCGGCAGGTATGTTTTCAACCCGTAAATAATGTATTCGATATTTTCAAAATTAATTATTTTATGAACTCAAACAAAGCCACGCAGGAACTTCTTAATGCCATGAATGACGTGTTAGCAATGGAATACGGAGCCGTCATTCAATACGCGCAACACAATTTTTTAGTCAGTGGACAGGATCGTATGCAATACGCGCCGTTCTTCGATGCCAACAGCAAAGAAGCACATTTACACGCCCTGAATCTCGGCAACAAAATCATCGGCTTAGGCGGTACACCAATGACGAATATTGCTCTCGTCCAACAAGCAACGAACCTCAGCGAAATGTTGTTGCAGGACTTAGAAATGGAGCGCACAGCTTTAGCCGCGTATGTCAAAGTCTGGGAGCTGGCGGAAAATAATCAGATGCTGCGGTTCTGGGTGGAAGATATTATCCGGTTGGAACAGCTCCACGTTGAAGAACTGGAACGGATGACTTCCAGGCATCACCCCAACTAAAATCATCCCAGCAACATATTCCCTGAAATTGAAAATTGATTTCATCTAGCTTGACAGTTAGAACAATCCCGAATATCATTTCCCTTCATTTTGAAAACGACTTTCAAAATCGTATCAATAAACATCGAGGTATTCAATGATTTACAAACTCTTGCGTCGGAGCAAAAAAGATAAATGCTGTAAGCGTTATAAGAAAAAAGGTAAGGATTGTTGTAAACGCTGCCCTTTGTTTGATTAATTCTTAAAAAAGCAAAGCCCCTGATGTTCGCGCATCAGAGGCTTTTGGTTGCAATCATCCCACTCTGTCTTGGAAAACTTCATAGGTGATGTGCGGAGAATATCCTAGCACAATTACTTGACTACTCGTACTTACCAGGAGATTCTCTTATGCCAACTACTACCCATCGCGTTCTTATCACGCTGCTCTTCTCTCTTATCCTTACATCATTCACACTCGCGCAAACTGAATTAACCGGAGCCGTTCGCGGTACGGTCAAAGAACAAAGCGGCGGCATCATTCCCAATGCGCAGGTCACGATCAAAAATGATGCTTTGAATTATCATCGAACGACTACGACCAATAAAGATGGGGCATTTATCGTGATGGGTTTACCGCCGGGCAATGCTTATCAAATCGTGATTCAGGCGAGTAATTTTCAACCTGTCAATCGTACCCTGAAAGTTATTTCATCCGGAGATTCCATAACGCAGGATTTTATTTTAGAAGTCGCGCGTCTGACAGAAGCAGTGAACATTGTCGCAGATACTCCAGCGATTGTTTCCAACGCGCCGGAAGTTTCGCAGGTGGTAGATGTTCGCCGCGTCACCGAACTGCCTTCCACCAGGCGCAGTGTCAACGGCTTTGCTTTGCTTGACCCACACGTGCGCAACACGGCAGGACAAGGTAGCGATGGCGCAGGCGCAACGCGCTTGTCAATCAATGCCAGCTCATTCCGTCATACGAATTACCAGCTTGATGGCAATACGAATTATGAATCGGTCTACGCGAATTCGCCGCAACAGCAGATTTCGCTGACCGCCGTGCAGGAATTCAAAGTCCTGACCAATCAGTATTCTGCCGAATACGGCGGCTCGACCGCAGGCATCATCAGTACGACGACGAAAGGCGGCACAGCTAACTGGCACGGCGAAGCTTTCACCTTTCTGCGGCCTTCTGGCATTCAAGCGCGTCCGGTCGTTTCTTCTTTGCGCGTACCGAATGAAAACTGGCAATTCGGCGGCGCAATCAGCGGCCCGATTATCAAAGATAAATTAAATTTTTTTGCCAACTACGAACGCGCCCAACAGAATCGCGGAGCCTTTATTCAATCGCCTGCGCCTGCGATTTTCGTCGGACATTTCCGCGACAATCTCGCGCTGGTACGCACCGACTATCGCATCAGCGACACGCATAATCTCAGCGTGCGACTGAACGGCAACCGCAATACGAACGACAACAGCAACGATGCCGTGAGCGGATTCAATCAACCCAGTACAGCGCGTAACAGCTACGTGCAAAACGCCACCGGGCAAATCACCGACCGTAAAACCTGGGGTGCGGTGATGAACGAAGCACGCTTCAGTTACATCAATACAGTGCCCAACGGCAGCCGTCCGTTAGGCCAGGCTGCTGTCGTCATCTCACGCCCGAATTACAGCACGGAAGGCACTTCGAGTTATTCCTTCACGCGCACGCAAAATTATCAATTAGCGGATCAACTCGCGTGGCAATGGGGCAAGCATGAATTGCGCTTCGGCGGTGATTTCAAACGGCAGAAAGTAGTTGACGATTCATTCTCGCTTTTCGGCACGTACACATTTGCTGCGGGTGCGCCGCAAGTGAATGAAAAACCTGTGCAATACGCGCAGACTTTTGGACGACAATTACTGCATTACGGACAGACCTCAGTCTCTGGTTTTGCGCAGGATAATTGGCGCGTAGGTTCGCGGCTGACGTTGAATCTGGGGCTGCGCTACGAGATGCAAACGCTCACGGCTGAGCGCGATAATCTTGCGCCTCGTGTTGGTTTTGCGTGGGATGTCAAAGGCGATGGTTCGACGGTGATTCGCGGCGGCGGCGGACTTTTTTACGATCAATATTATATGTATATCACGCGCCGCTTTTTGTATCAGGGTCCATACTCCTATCAGGCGACAGTCACACTAAAGCCAACGGATGCGGGTTTCCCCACATTTCCAAATTCACTGACGGCTGCACCGGGCGGACTCGCCGCCGCCAAACGTGACATTTACCTCGCGCCTGAGCGCATTGTGAATCCTTACAGCACACAATTTTCTTTTGGCATCCAACAAAAACTTTTCGCCGGGCTGGCGCTGACGGTGGATGGCATTACGCAACATTCCGTGCGGCAAATGCGGGCGATTGATTTGAATGCGCCGAAAGCTTTTCCGCGCACGGCGGCAGGACTTGTCCGCACTGGCGCAGCAGCGGATGCAACACGCCCGTTCACGACGTATCTGGGCGTCCCCGTCAAGAATGTTGTCCTGATCGAAAACTCAGGAATGAGCAATTACGACGCGCTGGATGTCGGTCTCGTCAAATCATTCTCACGTCGTTTTCAGCTCGAAGGGCATTATCTTTATAGCAATGCGACCACCGATTCGATGTTCTTCGGCGAACCGAACACAGGTGTACCAAATGACTGGAACGGCAATTTAGGGCTTGAGCATGCCGCGAGTGATTTTCATCAACGGCATCGCTTTGTCAGTCACGGATTGATCGAAATGCCGTGGAAAACACAGGCTTCATTTGTGATGACGCTGGCTTCCGGCTTGCCCGTTGATCCGCGCACTGGCGTAGACAATAACGGCGACAGCAACATCGTAGACCGCCCATTCAACCCGGCAACTGGCACAATTTTTGCTCGTAATTCCTTCAGAACTCCCAAGCAATTCAGCTTTGATTTGTCGCTGGCAAAACGAATTACGCTCAGCGAAAATCTCAAGCTGGAATTCCGCGCAGAAGGTTTTAATGTAACCAATCATTCCAATTTGATTAAGGTGAATGCGACATACGGAAATACGGCTGACGGCAAACCTCTCGCCAGCTTTCTAAGCCCGATTGCAGGCGTTAGCAACAGCGATCCGGCGCGACAATTTCAGGCTGGGCTGCGATTAATTTTCTAACTACATTTGAGGAACTACGACCCATGAAATTATTTCGCAAAATTATCTTCTGGTGTCATCTGGCCATCGGAGTTATCGCAGGCATCATCATTCTGGTGATGTCGGTCACAGGCGCTCTGTTGACTTACGAAAAACAAATCACGACGTGGGCTGATTTGCGTAATTACCAACTGACCGTGCCGGCCACTCCGCGCTTACCAATGGAAACGCTGCTTGCCAAAGCAGGTGCGCCACCAACGACAATCACTTTACGCGCTGAGGCTACTGCGCCAGTGACGTTTGGCCTGACCGGAGGGCGCACCATCTTCGTCAATCCTTATACCGGAGATGTGCTGGGGGAAGGCTCAAAAGGGACGCATGATTTTTTTCGTTTCATCACTGACTGGCATCGTTGGTTGGGAGCGAATGGAGAAAATCGCGCAACGGCGAAAGCGGTGACAGGCGCGTGTAACCTGGGCTTCCTGTTCATTGTCGTCAGTGGATTTTATCTCTGGTGGCCGCGTTCGCTGACGTGGGCGCAATTCAAAAATATTCTCTGGTTTCGGCGCGGACTCCCCGGCAAAGCGCGTGATTTCAACTGGCATAATGTGATTGGATTCTGGTCGCTGGTTCCGTTGTTTCTGGTGGTCATTTCCGGCGTAGTCATTTCGTATCAATGGGCGGGCAATCTGGTTTATCGTGTCGCCGGAGAAACACCTCCGCCACGCCAAACACCATCGCCAGCCGGAAACAACAATTCTCAACCTGTTGCGCCGGATGGATTAAATCAACTGTGGTCTCGTGCCGAGCAACAGTTGCCGGGCTGGCAAACCATCAGCCTGCGGATGCCAACCTCTGCCGACGCACCTGTCGCGTTCACAATAGATCAGGGAACGGGCGGACAACCGCAGAAACGAGCGACGCTCACACTGGATCGCAAAACAGGTGACGTAGCGAAATGGGAACCGTTCTCAACCTTATCAACCGGACGGCAACTGCGTTCACTCATGCGCTTCACACATACCGGCGAAGTCGGTGGTATCGCCGGACAAACGATTGCCGGAATTGTTTCATTCGGGGCAGTGGTACTGGTCTGGACGGGATTAGCCTTAGCGTGGCGACGATTACGTGTCTGGCTGGGAAAACGATCCCGAACATTGGCAGCACAACCAGAGGTCACCACTTAAAATGAGCTAACCAGATTGTTAC